>NZ_JAMZBC010000061.1 GCF_024158715.1 Halomonas sp. 707D7
CGGTCACGGTGGACCTGACGCCACCCGCCGCGCTCACCCTGACGCTGGTCACCGATACCGGCACCGTTGACGGGGTGACCAGCGACGGTACCGTGCGGGTCGGTGAACTGGAAGAGGGCGCACGCTGGGAGTTCAGCCTCGATGGCGGTACCACCTGGCAAGTGGGTAGCGGGGCCAGTTTCCTGCTGCCCGAAGGCGTCTACGCCGAAGGCCAGGTGCTGGCGCGCCAGTTCGACCTGGCGGGCAACGAAGGACCCGACAGTGCGCTTGCCCCGGTCACCGTTGATGTGACCAGCCCCGGTGGCGATGCGGGGTCGGATGCGCCCTACATCGCGCTGCCGGAGCTGGTACGCGGCTTCATCAATGCCGAGGCGGCCCAGGGCGGGATCGAGCTCGGGGTCATGCTGACCGAAGGCACTCAGGCGGGAGATATCCTGACCGTCACCCTGAGCGGCGGTACGCGACTGGAGTTCGATTATCTGCTGACCGCAGAGGACATCGCGGCGGGCATGATCGTGGTGGACCTGGCGTCGACTTACCCGGACGGCCGCTACAGTGTCTCTGCCGCCATCGTCGACGGTGCCGGTAACCGCTCCGCGGTTTCCAACGCCATCGGCTTCGAGCTCGATACCACGGCGCCGGATGCCACGACCACGGCGATCCGGGTCAACCCGATCACCGCGGACAACGTCATCAACCTGGTGGAGGCGGGACGCAGCGTCGAGATCTCCGGGCGCGTCGAAGGCGAGTATCGCTCCGGGGATGTGCTCAACGTCACGGTTAATGGGGCCGACTACAGCGTCAACGTGGGAGCCGGAGGCGCCTTCAGCGTCACGGTACTGGGCAGCCTGCTTGCCAGCGCCGTACCGCCGGTAGTGGCCTTCGAGCTGCTGGCTCGGGACGTCGCGGGCAACGTCGGCACCATCGAAACGAGCGTGGGCTATGCGGTCAATCTGGCCACACCCACCATCACCATCGATCCGGTGACCGGTGACAACGTCATCAATGCGCAGAACATCGCCAATGGGCTTCAGGTCACCGGTACCGTCGAGGGCGCCGCTGACGGGTCGACGGTCACGCTCTTCATTGGCGGCGCCTCCTTCGAAGGAACGGTACAGGCAGGCACCTGGAGCGTCAGGGCGCCGGCGGCGTTCCTGCGCGATCTCGACAACGGCAACCTCGAGCTAACGGCGCGGGTCGTCAACGAAGCCGGAAACCCGGGGCAGTCGGCGCCGGTCCAGGTACTGCTGGATACGGTTCGCCCGAGCGCCACCATCACCATTTCCGATACGCTGATCGGCGGTGGCGAGACGGCGCTGGTCACCTTTATCTTCAGCGAGGCGGTGACGGACTTCACGCTGAGCGACGTGCAGGTCACCGGGGGCAGCCTCGTCGACCTGAGCACCTCCAACGGCATCACCTGGACCGCCAGCTTCCAGCCCGGTACCGCCTCCGGCCAGGCCAGCATCGCGCTACCCGGTGGCAGCTACACCGATCTTGCGGGTAACCTCGGCAGTCCGGCCAGCATCGGCGGCATCACCGTGGACATCGATCCGCCCACGTTGAACTCGGTCACCTTTGCCATCGGCGCGCGGCCCCTGACCTCGGCGGAGAGCACCACCGTGACCTTCGCCTTCAGCGAAGCGGTCACCGGCCTCACCCTGGACGACTTCGCCGTGACCGGCGGACGGCTGACCAACCTGGTAAGCCTCAACGGCGGCGCCACCTGGACCGCCACGTTCCGGCCCGATGGCCTGGCGAGTTCGGCCTCGATCTCCCTGCCCAGTGGAAGCTTTACCGATCTCGCCGGAAACCCGGGCGTCGGCGGCGTGAGCCCGACCCTTCCAATCACCATCTTGCAGCCCGTACTGTCGATCGCGGCCTCGGAAGATGGCTGGATCAACGGACTCGAGGCAGTGGGCGCCGAGGTGCAGGTCGGCTTCGGTGGCCTGCCCGTCGCGGCGGGGGACGTCGTCACGCTGAACGTCTTCGCCCGCGCCGGCGGCGGCCTGGCGGTCGGTAGCACCATCGCCACGCTCACCTACGCCTTGACCGCCACGGACGTGGCCAACGGCTATGCGCGGTTCCCGCTGGACATCGCCACGGAGTATACCTTCCAGCCCGCCGGCGCGCGGGTAAGCATCGGGGGCAGCGCGCTTTCCCAGGAGGTCGATTTCGTGCTCGATACCGTGCCGCCGGGCCGCGCGGTGGCCGACGGTACCGAGGTGGCGGGCAACGGTATCCTGATCGATACCCTGCTCAACCCCGGTGAAGGCATTCGCCTGCGCATCGAGGACGAGACGGATACGCTGCGCGTACTCGATACTCGGGACTACCCGGGGCTGCTGACCCAGAACGCCAGTGGCCAGTACGTGCTCAACCTGTTCGTGCTGGCGCTCAACCTGCAGCAACTGTTGGGCAATGACCTTGAGGGGCTGCTCGATCTTCGAAGCCTCGATCTGCAGCTTTCAAGCTATGATCGTGCCGGCAACGAGAGCGACATCGTCACCTTGACCGATGTCAACCTGCTGGGGCCGGTCGTTTCGCTAGTCGATTTCACCGGATCGCTGGTCGGCGTGACCGATCCGGGGGCTTCGGTCGCGGTCACCGTGCGGCTGGGCGGAGTGACCCAGACCGTTACCGTCGGCTCCGATAACAACGGCGCTTTCGCCATCGATCTTCTGGCCAATCCGCGCCTGAACTTCAGCCTGAACGATCTGCTGCGTGCCTCGGTCACGGCGGTGGCCACGGACGCTCAGGGCAACCGAAGCTTCGCCCCGGTCACGGTCAACCTGGTGGATCTACTGCCGGTACCCCTTTCCACGCTCGACTTGAGCCCGATCACCAATCTGGTGGTAGGCGGCTCCGGGGCCGTGGCGGCGTTGACCAACATCGTGTTGCCGGCGGGCAGCGAGCTCACCGCCACCCTGGACGTCGGGGGGCTCGGCACGGTGAACGTTCCGGTGACGAGTGGCCCGGGAGGTGCGCTTTCACTCAACCTGGGCGCGGCACTCACCTCGGCGGTCAGCACGTTCAACTTGCTGGGCGGAGTGGCCGGGCTTCTCACCGGGCGTGGGGCCACCCTGACTCTCGAGTACACCTCGCCGCAGGGGGTCGTGGGCACCACGGAGGTGGCGCTGCTGGGCAACGCGCTGGCCTCGCTGACCTTCGGTGCCGTTCGCGAGACCGTCATCAACGGTACCGAACAGGCGGACGTGCTCATCGTCGGCGCCGGTCAATCGGTCCAGGCGCTGGGGGGTAACGATCTCATCGTGCTGAGAAGCGATGCCTTCGCCAGCATCGATGGAGGTGCGGGTTTCAACACCCTGCTCGTCGAAGGGCGCCAGACCCTGGATCTGGCGGACTTCGCCCGCATGAGCAACATCCAGCGGATCAACCTCGGCAGCACGGGCAGTACCGTGCAGCTGAATGCCGCCACTGCCAGCGCGCTCGCCGGGGAGGGCGACACGCTTCAGATCCTGGGGGGCGCCAGCAACAGCCTGGTCATCTCCGGTGCCGCGGCCTCGGCGGGCACGACGGTCATCGATGGCGTGACCTATCGCCTGATTCAACTGGGTGACACGACGCTCGCGGTCAACCAGGGCATCGCACTGGATTTCGTGCCCACCATCAACCAGACCGCCGGCTACATCATCAGCGGCGGCGGCGAAGCGGGGGTCGCGGTGGCCGTACAGGTCGGCAGCACCACCTACAACACCCGGGTGAACGAGGAGGGTGAGTGGCGACTAGTCCTCAACCAGCCCGCTGCCGCCGGTAGCCAGATTCGCGCCGTGGTGGGCGGTGACACCACCGAGACCGTCAGCGTGCCGACCCCGGTGGCGGCACCTACCGGTCTTTCGATTCGTACGCCACCGCTAGTGGGCCTGCTGGCCTCCTTCCTGGAAGGCAGTGCGGTCGGTGCCCAGACGATTCGGCTGGATGTCTATCAGGACGATCTCTTCTCGTCGCTGCGCAGCAGTACCATCAACGTCAATGCGAACGGCACGTTCTCGGTGGGCACGACGGTGCTGAGCAACCTGCTCAATAGCGCAACATCGCTACTGGTGGGAAGCGAGGGAGTGAACGTCGGCTTCACTGCCGTACGCAGCGATGGTTCGCACAGCACGACCGAAGTGGTCCATTTCGGATCGGCGCAGTCGGTCTTCACCAATCCGGTGGGGGCCATCACCTCGACGCTGGGAGGGGTGATTGGCGGGGTACTCGGAAGCAACCATGCGCTGCCGGTCACGCGCTCGTTCTACGATGGCAGCGATCGCGCCGACCTCGTGCAGGGCAGCGCACGGGATCAGGTCTTCACCACCGATGACGGCAACGACGTGGTGATCAGCGTGGGCGGGCGAGACGTCATCAATACCGGCGACGGCGACGACGTCATCGTGTTGCGCAATAACCAGTTCGCCAGCATCGACGGCGGGGACGGCTTCGACATCGTGGCGCTGGGGGCCGGTATCAACCTCAACCTCACCAGCACGACCGTAGGCGATATCAACAATATCGAACGCATCGCGCTCGGCAAGGGCAACGGTGCCAATCGACTAACGTTGAATAGAAGTGCCCTTGTCGAGCTGACCGATGATGATAACGTTCTACAGGTCACCGGTGACAGCCAGGACCGTGTCGACCTGGCCGGTGGCAACTGGACGCGAACAGCGACGCAGACGGTGGATGGCGTGGTCTTCAACGAGTACGTCAACCAGGGGGCCGTGCTGTTCATCGAGCAGGGAATCAGCGTGGTGGAGGTGACTTGATCCAGGTAACGAGAGATATCACGCAGCACGGCGGCAAGCGTCTCGAGGCGGCGCTTGCCAACGCTTTCAAGCAACAGGGAGGACGACGCTGGCGATACGCTCTGGTGGGGCTTGGGCTCATGCCGATGACGGGGTTGGCCATTACCCTCGACGAGGCGGTACGACGCGGACTCGAGATCAACCCGCTGGTGGCCCGCGCCGAGCAGGAGCTCCTCGAGGCGCGAACGGAGGTGGAGATCGCCCGTGACGGCTACTGGCCCACGGTCGGGCTCTCCGCCGGGCCTGAGGGTTTATCGACGAGCAACTTCGGCTACGACCTGACCGCCAGCCAGACGCTCTACGACTGGGGGCGGGTCAGAAGCCAGGTGGACGGCGCCTCTGCGGTCGAGCGCCAGTTCGAGCAGGAACTGAACCTCGTTTCCGAAGAGGCGGCGCTGGATATCGCCGAGGTCTACCTGGATGTGGCGAATGCCCGCCGACGCGAAGCGGTGGTCGAGCGCCATATCGAGGCGCTCGAGCGCATCGGGCGTCTGACCCGCTCGCGTAGCGATGTCGGCTATGCCGACCGTACCGAAACCGATCGAGCCGCGCTCGAGATCGCGCGTGCGCAGGAACAGGCGGCGCTCGAGGAGGGGGCCCGGCGCGATGCCGTGCTTCAGTTTCGTCGGTTGGTAGGCGAGGCGCCCGATGCGATGGTCTGGCCCGACCCACCGGCACTGACGGCGATACTGCGTGAGGCGCCTCAGGTGCTCGACGAGGCAATCCTCGACTCACCGCAGTTTCGCCAGAGCGAGGAGCGCATCGCCCAGGCACGCGCCGGAACCCAAGAGGCGCGCGCGGCGCTCAAGCCGCGGCTCAACCTGGAGGGGTCGATGCTGCGGCGTGAAATCGGCGGCACCATGGAAGACGACACCGTGGTGGCGCTGCGGCTGCGCATGGACACCTTTCAGGGGCTCTCCAATTTTCGCCGTACCGAGTCCGCCCAGCAGCGGCTCGAAGCGGCGCGCTGGGGAGTGGAGGTGGCGAGGCGTGACGTTGGGCGAACGCTCGGCTCGTTGATCGAGAACGTCGAGGCGCTCGGCTGGCGCCGCGAGGCTCTCGAGGCCCAGCTTGGCAACGCGGCGAGCGTGGTCGAGGTGTACGAGGAGCAGTTCGCCATCGGCCTGCGCGACGTCTTCGATCTCTTGAGCCTGCAGCGCGACGCCTTCGAGGCCGAGCGGCAGCTGGTGGAACTCGAGACCGAGCAGGCGCGCCTGCAGTACCGCGCCGCGGCCCAGCTGGGCCTTCTTCACCCGTTGATGATATCGACGCGAGACGAGATGGAGCATCTCATAAGGACCCGTCATGCCGCGCCCTAGCGTTCACTCTCCCGACGATGCGTTCAACGAGGGCCTGGCGCTGCTGTGTCGCCAGTTGGGTAGGCCCACGGCCAGCGTCGAACTCACCGATGGTTTCGCGCTCGAGCAGGGGCGGCTGCCGCTCTCGCTAGTGCCACGTTCGCTCAGGCGGGCAGGCATGACCGGCCGGGTGGTCGAGCTCTCGCCGGCGCGACTTTGCGAGGGCCTTCTGCCGGCGCTGCTGCTGCTCGACAGCGGCTCGGTGTGCCTGCTCGTCGAGCGACGCGGCGACGAAGTGGTCATCCTGGTGCCGGAAACCGGCGGTGGCGAGGAGCGCCTGACCTTTGATGCGCTCACGGCGCGCTATTCGGGCGTGGCCGTGGTGGCCCGTCGTGAGTATCGCGGCGATGACCGCGCCGGCGGCTTCGCCCGCACCCAGCGCGAACACTGGCTCAAGGGGCCGATACGCCGACAGTGGAAGACCTACATGGAGGTGGGGGTCGCGGCCTTGATGGCCAACCTGCTGGCGATCGGCACCGCCATCTTCGCCATGCAGGTCTACGATCGCGTGGTGCCGAACGATGCGCTCGACACGCTGTGGATCCTGGCCAGCGGCGTTGCCCTGGCCGCCACCTTCGAGTTCGCGCTGCGGGTACTGCGCGCCCGGCTGATCGATACCACCGGCAAGCGCCTCGACCTGAGTCTCTCCTCGCGGCTCTTCGAGCAGGTCATGCAGCTGCGCCTCTCCGCCAAGCCCGGCTCCACCGGCGCCTTCAGCAGCCAGCTTCGCGAGTTCGAGTCGGTGCGCGAGTTCTTCACCTCCTCGACCATCGGCGCGATCAGCGATCTGCCCTTCGTCGCGCTGTTCATCGCCGTGATCGCCTACATCGGCGGGCCCATTGCCTGGGTGCCGCTGGCGGCGGTAGTGCTGATGGTGCTGCCGGGAATTCTGGCCCAGCCGCGCCTTGCAGCACTTGCGCGTCAGAACCTGCGCGAAGGGGCCATCCGCCAGGGCGTGGTGCTGGAAACCCTGGAAAACCTCGAAACCGTCAAGACCACGCGTGCCGAAGGCCGCCACCTCAGGATGTGGGACTCGCTCTCGGCGCAGCTGGCCGATGCCGGCGTTCGGCTGCGCTCGCTGAGCTCGATGCTGAGCTTCGGCGCCGCCTTCGTGCAGCAGCTTTGCTATATCGGCGTGGTGATCGTCGGGGTCTACCAGATCAGCGCCGGGGCACTGACCGTCGGGGCCTTGATCGCCTGCACCATCCTCGCCTCACGCACCATCGCGCCGATGAGCCAGGTGGCCGGCATCCTTGCCCGCTGGCAGCACACCAAGGTGGCGCTGGAAGGCCTCGACGACGTGATGAAGGCGCCGGTCGAACGCCCGGAAGGGCGCACCTTCGTTCACAAGGCGAGCCTTGCGGGCACCTACGAGCTCAGCGACGTGAAGCTGAGCTATCAGCAGGATGGCCCGGTGGCGCTCAATATCGAACGCCTGAGCATCACCGCCGGTGAGCGTATTGCGCTGCTGGGCGGCAACGGCGCCGGCAAGTCGAGCCTCTTGCGCCTGCTGGCGGGGCTCGGTGACACCGACAGCGGCGAAATCCTGCTCGACGGGGTCAACATCACCCAGCTCGAACCCGCCGACAAGCGCCGCGCCATTGGCTACCTGCCGCAGGATATTGCGTTGTTCTACGGCACGCTGCGCGAGAACCTGCTGCTCGACGGTCAGGCGCACAGCGACGAGACGCTGCTGGAAACCCTCGAGTCGGTCGGCCTCGGCAGCTTCGTGGGGCGCCACCCCCAAGGGCTCGACCTGCCCCTTCAGGGCAGTCGCAGTCTCTCCGGCGGCCAGCGCCAGGCGGTGGGGCTGGCCAGGCTGCTGCTCCAGGACCCGCGCATCGTGCTGCTCGACGAGCCGACCGCGGCGTTTGATCAGACCAGCGAACGCCGCGTCATCCAGTCCTTGAGCGACTGGCTCGAACAACGCACGCTGGTGCTCTCCACCCACAAGTCGACGCTCTTGTCGCTGACCCAGCGCGCCGTGGTGCTCAGTGACGGCAAGCTGGTGATGGATGGGCCGGTGGAGGGCGTGGTGAACGGCAACCAGGTGAAGGTACCCGCCCGAAAACCCCAGGGAGTGCGCCGCCATGACGCCCAGTGAAACGATTCGTCGCGAGCTCGAGGACCCGCGGCTGGCGCTGACCCCTCGCCGCAGCCACGTCATTCTGTGGGTCAGCGTGCTGGCCTTCGTCGCCTTCGTTGCCTGGGCGGCCTGGGCCAGCATCAACGAAGTGACCAAGGGTGAAGGCAAGGTGGTGCCGTTCACGCGGTTACAGACGATCCAGAGCTTCGAAGGCGGCATCATAGCGGAGCTTCTGGTGGGGCGGGGCGATCGGGTCGAGATTGGCCAGCCGGTGGTGCGCCTGGACGATACGCGCTTTCGCAGCGCCTTCCTGGAGACCTCGAGCCAGATCGAGGTGCTGCGCGCGGCCATCGCACGCCTGGAAGCCGAAGTGCTGGAGCAGGCGGAGATCGAGTTCCCCGAGGGCATCGACCCCGACGGGGGGCTGGCGGCCTCGGAACAGGCTTTGTTCAACGCCCGGCGCGGGCGGCTGCGCGAGGCGCAGGGCTCGATGAACGAGGAGATCGCCCTGGCCCGGCGTCAACTGGCGCTGGTCGAGCCCCTCGTGCAGAGCCGCTCGGTGAGCGAGATGGAAGCGCTCAAGCTGAGCCAGACCATCGCCGGGCTCGCCGGACGCCTGGCGGAGCTGCGCAATACCTACGTTCAGGATGCCTATACCGAGCTTGCCACCAAGAAGGCAGAGCTCGCCACCCTCGAGCAGATCGTGATGCAGCGTCGCGACCAGCTCAATCGTACCGAAATCCTCTCGCCGGTACGCGGACGGGTCAACGACATCCTGGTGACCACGCTGGGTGGCGTCATCCAGTCCGGCGAGCCGATCATGGAGATCACCCCGATCGAGGATCGGCTGTTGATCGAGGCGCGCATCAAGCCCCAGGACGTGGCGTTCATCGCCCCGGGCATGCCGGCCAGCGTCAAGATCACCGCCTACGACTACACCATCTACGGCGATCTCAAGGGCCAGGTCGAGCAGATCAGCGAAGACACCATCGAGGAGCAGACCCCGCGCGGCACCGAGGCCTTCTACGAGGTGCTGATCGTCACCGACGAGACGCACCTGCAGCGCCATGGCGAAACCCTGCCCATTCGCCCGGGCATGCGCGCCGACGTGGACATCCAGACCGGCGAGCGCTCGCTCTTGAGCTACCTGTTGAAACCGCTGATCAAGGCGCGGCTCTATTGAGTGGTTTCCGTGCGTCGCTGTCGGCGTCTTGCGCCTTCTCCAACTGCCGAGTCACCTCTTCAATACTGCGCTGGTAGCTTGCACGCTCCGCGGCGCTGATGAAGCCTTGCTGGCGGGCAAGCTCTTGAACGCTGCGCTCCAGTTCGTCGAGTTCGTATAGATAGGCGTCGCGCTTGGCCTCGTCCAGTTCCGGGCGCGAGGCGAGGCGCGCCCGCAGTGCTTCGGTATGCTCCCTGACCCAGGCCTGTTCGCGCTGGGATACCTCGAGCCCCTCGTCGGTGGGGTAGCCCTCGAGCCCGGACGCCTTCAGCAGCGCCCAGAGAGCCTCTTCCGGGCGATAGGTGCCCGCGAGTGTCGGTGCCTGACGTTCACCTACGAGGGCCGTGTCCGCCTCGATGACGCAGCCCGTGCGCTCGGTCAGGGCTTGAAGGGCCTCGTCCAGGCGCTGGGCGGGAAAATTGTAGCTGACAAGCTCGCGCGAGCACTCGGCCCAGGCCGGGGTCGCGGCAAGGGCGAAGAGGGCGCAAGCGGTGACGAGACGGTGGTTCATCGAGGACTCCTCGTGCGGGGGGCGGTGCGCGTCTAGTATCCGGCGTTGTCGCTTGAAACGCCATCACCTCATGACATCTGCCGAAGACACCGCTCATCCAGCTCGTTCAAGTTCGTGAACCCCAGCAGGCCGAGGGTGGAGGCCATCTCCTTTTCCAGCAAGCCGAGGGCGTGGGTGACGCCGGCTTGCCCGCCGGCGGCCAGGCCATAGAGCGTGGCGCGACCGAGCCATACGGCGTCGGCGCCCAGCGCCAGGGCCTTGACGATGTCGGTTCCACGGCGAAAGCCGCTGTCGACGAACAGCTGGCAGCGCTCGCCCACCCGCGCCTTGACCTCGGCCAGCGTATCCATCGGCGAGAGCGAATGGTTGAGCTGGCGCCCGCCGTGGTTCGACAGCACGATTCCGTCCACGCCGCGTCGCACGGCTTCCTCGGCCTCGTCCGGCGCGATGATGCCCTTGAGGATGAGCTTGCCCGGCCACACGTCGCGAAGCCAAGCGATGTCGTCCCAGTTGAGGGTGGGGTCGAGCTGCGGGCCGATGATCTGCGAGGCGCCCTGGGCATTGCGCTTGTCCGGCGGCAGCAGGTCGTCGAGGTTCTTGAACGTGGGCAGCCCGTCCGGCCACAGCACGTCCGCCATCCAGCCGGGCTTGGTCAAGAGATGCAGGAGGTTGGCAGTGGAGGGCTTCAGCGGGCGGCGGAAATTGCGCACGTCCCACTCGCGGTTGCCGTAGATGGCGCTGTCGGTGGTCACCACGATGGCATCGAAGCCGGCTCGGGCGCAACGCTCGATCATGGATCTGACGAAATTCCGGTCACGGTAGAAGTAGATCTGCATCCAGGCCGTGAGGCCTTCGATGGCGGTGATCTCTTCCATGCGCGTGGTGGAGACGCTGCTGAGCACGAAGGGAATGCCGGCATCGCGCGCGGCCCGGGCGAGCTTCAGGTCGCCATCGCGGCTGAGCATGCCGTTGAACCCGGTAGGGCCGATCGCCACGGGCAGGCGATGCTCCTGGCCAAACAGGGAGGTTTCAAGCTTGCGAGGGTCCACCCGGGTCATCGTCTTTGGCTCGAAAAGATAGCGGTCGAAGACGCTGCGGTTATGGGCGAGCGTATGCTCGTCGTCGCTGCCGCCGTAAACGTACTCGAACACGAAATTGGGCAGTCGGCGCTTGGCGATGT
This sequence comes from Halomonas sp. 707D7, assembly GCF_024158715.1. GTDB lineage: Bacteria > Pseudomonadota > Gammaproteobacteria > Pseudomonadales > Halomonadaceae > Vreelandella. The sequence continues at coordinate 11,166 of NZ_JAMZBC010000061.1, forward strand.
GCTCCAGGTCTTCGATATTCAGAGCTTTTTTATAATTCGAACCGGTGTAGCGCTGGCGTTTCATCGTTGTTGTCCTTCAACCAAAGTATAGGGGGCGAGGGCTTTTGTTTGTCTCGCCATACTACCATACTAGTCATATCAGTTAAGGGGCGAGCCCACACTCAGGCGGCATCAATGGACGACATCAATCCCACCTTGCAGGCGCTCTGGCAGGAAACCTCGGAAACCGAGTCCGTGCGTCAGCGTCTTTATCAGGTGCTGCGGCAGTCCATCATCCAGATGGTCCTGGCGCCGGGCAAGGCGCTATCCGAGAAAGAGGTCGCCGAGGCCTTTTCGGTGAGCCGGCAGCCGGTACGCGAAGCCTTCATTCGACTGTCCGAGGCGGGGCTCGTCGAGGTTCGGCCGCAGCGCGGCACGTTCGTCGTCAAGATTTCCCAGCGCGCGGTACTCGAGTCGCGTTTCGTGCGCGAAGCGGTGGAGGTTGCCGTGGTGCGCCAGGCGACCGTCAAGGGGCTTTCCCCTGAAGTACTCGAGGAGCTCCATGAGCTGGTCGAACGCCAGCGCCGCTGTATCCAGCCGCACGACTCGAATCGCTTCTATCTGCTCGACGAGCGCTTTCACAAGACGCTTTCGCTCGCCGTGGGCCAGCAATCCGCCTGGAAGGTGATCGAGGAAGTGCGCGCCCAGCTCGACCGGGTGCGCTACCTGAGCGTGCCCGATACCACGCCCATCGCGCGGCTGGTCGAGCAGCACGCCGATATTCTGTCCGCCATCGAGGAGCGCGACGTCGCGCAGGCGGAACACGCCATGCGGCGCCACCTGCGCGAAATTCTGGTGTCGCTGCCCGATCTGGTCCAACGTTTTCCCGAGATGTTCGATGCTCAGGAAACGCTATCTTTCATCGAGGAAGCCGCTTCATGAAGATCGAACACGCCTATACCATCGTCACCTCCCCGGGGCGCAACTTCGTCACCCTCAAGATCGTCACCGACGAGGGCACTTACGGCATCGGTGATGCGACCCTCAATGGCCGCGAGATGGCGGTGGTCGCGTATCTCGACGAGCACGTCATCCCGGCGCTGATCGGCCGCGACCCGCAGCGCCTCGAGGACATCTGGCACTACCTGTATCGCGGTGCCTACTGGCGGCGCGGGCCGGTGACCATGAGCGCGATCGCCGCCGTCGACATGGCCCTCTGGGACATCAAGGCGAAGCTCGCCGGCATGCCGCTTTATCAGCTGCTCGGGGGCAAGAGCCGCGAGCGGGTGATGGTCTACGGTCACGCCACCGGACGCGACATCGAGTCGTGCCTCGAGGAGGTCGCCCGCCACGTGGACGAAGGCTACAAGGCGGTGCGCGTTCAGGCCGGGGTGCCGGGGATCGCCAGCATCTACGGCGTGGCCAAGAAGGAGGGCGAGCCCTACGAGCCGGCGGATGCGGACCTGCCCGCCGAGCACGTCTGGAATACCTCCAAGTACCTGAATCACGTGCCCAAGCTCTTCGCCGCCGTGCGCGAGCGCTTCGGCGACGACCTGCACGTGCTGCACGACGTCCATCACCGCCTGACGCCCATCGAGGCCGCGCGCCTGGGCAAGGCGGTGGAGCCCTACAACCTCTTCTGGCTCGAGGACTGCGTACCGGCGGAGAACCAGGAAGGCTTCGGGTTGATTCGCCAGCACACCACCACGCCGCTGGCGGTGGGCGAGGTGTTCAACAGCCTGTTCGACGCCAAGGCGCTGATCGAGAACCAGTGGATCGACTACATCCGCGCCACGCTCACCCACGCCGGCGGCATCACTCACGTGCGAAGGCTTGCGGACCTGGCCGGGCTCTACCACGTGCGCACCGGGTTCCACGGACCGACGGATCTCTCGCCGGTGTGCATGGGCGCGGCGATCCATTTCGATACCTGGGTGCCCAACTTCGGCATTCAGGAGTACATGCCGCACACCGCCGCGACCAACGAGGTGTTCCCCCACGACTACCGCTTCGAGGATGGCCACTTCCTCGTCGGCGAGAACCCGGGACACGGCGTCGATATCGATGAAGAGCTTGCCAAACAGTACCCCTACAAGCGTGCCAGCCTGCCGGTCAACAGGCTGGAAGACGGCACCCTGTGGCACTGGTGAGGAGTCCTGCATCCATGAAAGCATTCCAGGTCAACGCCCCGCATGACTACCGCGTTGCCGAGGTCGACGTACCGACCGCCGGCGCCGGCGAGGTGCTGGTGCGCGTAGCGTTCGCCGGTATCTGCGGCTCCGACATGCACATCATCCACGGCGACAACGCCTTCGTGCGTTTTCCGCGCATCACCGGCCACGAGTTCGCAGGGGTGATCGAGGCCGTAGGCGAAGGCGTCGAAGGTAACCGCGTGGGCGAGCGCGTCTGCGTCGATCCGGTCATCAGCTGCGGCCACTGTTACCCCTGCCGCATCGGTCGGCCCAACGTGTGCAGCGCGCTGGAGGTGATCGGCGTGCACCGCAACGGCGGCTTCGAAGAGCTCGTCGTCGTGCCAGCAGCGAACGTGCATGTGCTTCCCGCGCACATCGGCCTCGACGCCGCCGCGCTGGTCGAGCCCTATACCATCGCCGCCAACGTGCTCGATCGCATGCAGCCGCATCCGGGCGACCGCCTCTTGATCCTCGGCGCCGGCGTGATCGGCATGACCATCCTGCAGATGGCCAGAGCCCTGGGGCTCGAGGAGATCATCGTCTTGGACGTAATCGACGAGCGCCTGGAAGCGGCGAAGAGCCTGGGCGCCACCCACGTCTTCAACAGCCGCACCCAGGACGTCGAGCGGGAAATCACCGCGCTGACCCGGGGCGAGGGCGTACCGCTGATCGCCGATGCCGCCTGCGTGACGGCGCTGCTGCCGCAGATGCTGCGCCTCGCCTCGCCCGCCGGGCGCATCGGCCTGCTGGGCTTCAGCGTCCAGCCGAGTGATCTGGTCCAGCTCGAAGTGATCAAGAAGGAGCTGACCCTGGTCGGCTCGCGGCTCAACAACCGCAAATTTCCGGAGGTGCTCGAGCTCATGGCGAGCGGTCGGCTCGATCCGCTGGCGCTGGTCAGCCATCGTCTGCCGCTGGCCGAGATGCCCGAGGCCATCGACATGCTCGACCATCGCCCGGAGGAGGCCCGCAAGGTGCTGATCCAGATCGGTACCTGAAGAAGATAGCCAACCACCACGCCCACTCATCAACACAGCGCTACCAACAACCAATAACGCAACAGTGCAGGAGTCACGACCATGATCAAGAAACTACTCACCAGTGCGGTTCTGGGAACCGTTCTTCTCGGCGCCCAGTCGGCGCTGGCGGCGGATTACACGCTGCGCTTTGGCCACCTGGCCAACGAGCAGAACATCTGGCACCAGGCCGCCGTGAAGTTCAAGGAGGAGGTGGAAGCCAACTCCGATGGCCGCATCGAGGTGCGCCTGTACCCGAGCGAGCAGCTCGGCAGCGAAATGGACGTGATCAACAGCATCCAGCTGGGCACCGCGGACATGACCATCACCGGCGAAAGCCTGCAGAACTGGGCGCCGAAGGCGGCCATGATGGCGGTGCCTTACGCGTTCCGCGACTCCGAGCATCTGAAGGCGGCGGTGGATGGCGAGATCGGTCGCGAGATCGAGGAGCAGATCATCGAGCGTACCAACCTGGTGCCGCTGGCCTGGTTCGAGCGCGGCCCGCGTGAGCTGACTTCCAACCGGCCGATCCGCACGCCGGAGGATCTGGACGGCCTGCGTCTGCGCGTGCCCAACGTGCCGCTGTTCGTCGATGTCTGGCAGGCACTTGGCGCCCGCCCGACCCCGATGGCCTTCAGCGAAGTGTTCACCGCGCTTCAGCAGAACACCCTCGAAGGTCAGGAGAACCCGCTGAGCCTGATCGAGAGTGCGAGCTTCAACGAGGTGCAGGACTACGTCAACATGACCGGCCACGTGCGCAGCTGGATCTACGTGGTGATCGGCCGCAACCAGCTCGAGAACATGCCCGACGAGCTGCAGGACGTGGTGCGCGAAGCGGCCCAGGCCATGCAGAGTTACGAGGCCGAGCTGTTCGTCGAGGACCAGACTCGCCTGGAAGAGGCCCTGGCCGAGCGTGGCATGGAGTTCATCGAGGTGGATGTCGACGCCTTCGCCGAAAAGGCCCGCCCGGCGGTGGTCGAGGCACTGACACCCGAGCAGCGTGAGCTTTTCGACGCCATTCAAGACCTGTAAGACGCCAAGGCGAGAGCGGGCCGGCACTGTGCCGGCCCCTCTTGTATTCGCAAGAGCCGTTTGCCCCGCGAGGAATCGTTTATGAGCTCGGATCAAAAAGCGCTGGAACAAGAGGCGTTGGAAAGTCTGGATTCGATGTCGACGGTACCCAGGTTCGAAGGCGCCGTCGGGCGCGTGATGGGCTGGATCGATACCGTGTTTCTCACCCTGGCGGTGCTGGCGCTCGTCGCCATTGCCGTTACGGTCCTGCTCCAGGTGAGCTCGAGGCTCTTCCTGCCCATTTCGATCGCCTGGACCGAAGAGCTGTCGCGCTATCTGTTCATCTACATGGTGGCGCTCTCTGCCGGCGTGGTGATGCGCCAGCACCGCAACATCAGCGTCGAGCTTTTCCATCACGGGCTCGGCCCGCGCATGAAAGGCGCCTTCCAGGCATTGATCTGCCTGATGATCGGCGTGTTCGCCTTCATGGTGCTGCCCTATGCGTGGCAGTACGCCCAGAACGGGGCCTGGCAGACCTCGCCGACGCTGCGCATTCCCATGCTGTATATCTTCTTCTCGACGGTGGTCACCTTCGCACTGCTGCTGCTTTACAGCACACTCGGGTGCCTTGAAGGTCTCGTCGCGATGTGCCGCCCAACCGTTCGCGCACAGGAGTCGTGAGCATGGAAGTCATCATTCTCTTCAGTGTTTTTCTGGTTCTGCTGGTGGTGGGCATGCCCATCGCCTTTGCGCTGGGCATCGCCTCGGTGTCCTATCTGTTGCTCGAGGGCATCTCGCTGACCATCGTGCCCCAGCGCATGTACGCGGGGATCGACACCTTCGTGCTGCTGTGCATTCCCGGCTTCGTGCTGGCCGGCAACCTCATGAACGTGGGCAACATCACCGAGCACATCGTGCGCTTCTCGAACGCTTTGCTTGGCCACATCCGCGGCGGATTGGGCCTTGCCAACGTCGGCGGGTCGATGATCTTCGGCGGTATCTCCGGCACCGCCGTGGCGGATTCGGCGAGCATCGGCTCGGTGATGATTCCCGGCATGGCGCGCTCGGGCTACGACAAGCCCTTCGCCGCCGCCGTGACCGCGGCCTCGTCCACCGTCGGTCCGATCATCCCGCCCAGCGTGCCGATGATCATCGCGGGTTCCTTGAGCGGAATCTCGGTCGGGCGCATGTTCCTGGCCGGTGCCGTGCCGGGCATCCTCATGGGGCTTGCCATGATGGTGACGGTCTACATCCTGGCCGTGCGTCGCGGCTATCCCAAGGAGAAGCGCGTTCCGGTCCTGCAGCTTCTGCGCGAGGCCAAGACCGCCTTCTGGGCGCTGCTGATGACCGTCATCATCCTCTACGGCATCATCGGCGGCTTCTTCACCCCGACCGAAGCCTCCATCGTCGCCTGCCTCTACGCGCTGGTGGTCGGCATGTTCGTCTACAAGGGACTGACCCTGCGCAAGCTGCCGGGCATCCTGGTGGACACGGTGCTGACCTCCTCGGCGCTTCTGCTGATGGTGGGGCTCGCCAACCTGTTCGGCTGGATCCTGACCAGCGAGCAGATTCCGCAGATGATCGCCACGATGATCCTGTCGATCAGCGAGAACCCGCTGATCGTGCTGTTGATCCTCAACCTGATCCTGCTGTTCGTCGGCGCCTTCATGGAAACCATCGCCGCGCTGATCATCCTGTTCCCGGCGCTCGTCGGCGTGGCCACCGGAGTCGGCGTGGACCCGGTACACTTCGCCGTGATCGCAGTGCTCAACCTGATGATCGGCCTGACCACGCCGCCGGTCGGCGTATGCCTGTTCGTGGTCGCCGGCATCGGCAAGCTGCCGATGCTGACCGTGGCCCGCGCCATCGTGCCGTTTCTGCTCTGCAACTTGGGCGTGCTGCTGCTGGTCACCTACGTGCCGGCCATCTCGCTGTGGCTGCCGAACCTGCTGATGGGAAGTAACTGATCATGACCCTCGACCGTATCGAGGCGGCGCCGAAGGGCGCCGTCGGCATCGTTCACCTGGGCCTGGGCGCGTTTCACCGCGCCCACCAGGCGGTGTATCTCGAACGCTACCGGCAGCGTACCGGCGATGCCCAGTGGGGCGTGAGCGCGGCGAACCTGCGCCGCGGTGCCCCGCTGGTCGACGCGCTCGCCAGGGCGGGCTTTCGCTACCACGTGGCGGAGTATCGCGACAGCGAGAGCGTCACGGTTCGCGAAGTCGGCGCCATCGAGGAGACGCTGTTCACCGGCCAGGACGCAAGCGGGCAGTGGGGCCGCGATCTCGAGGCTCTGCTGGCTCGGCTGTCACGCCCGGAAACGCGTATCGTCACGCTCACCGTCACCGAGAAGGGCTACTTTCTCAATCCGGCCAGCGGCGCGCTGTTGCAGGAAGACCCGATGATCCAGGCGGATATCGCCGCGCCCCGCGCGCCGCGCACCGCCCCCGGTATTCTGGTCGAGGCGCTGCGCCAGCGCCGGGAAGCAGGGCAGGCGCCGTTCACCGTGCTCTGCTGCGACAACATGCCGGACAACGGCGAGCGTACCCGCCAGGCGGTGGCGCAGCTCGCCCGCCTGCACGACGCAGCGCTTGCCGACTGGATCCTCGCGCACGTCGCGTTTCCCTGCAGCATGGTCGACCGCATCGTGCCCGCC
>NZ_JAMZBC010000062.1 GCF_024158715.1 Halomonas sp. 707D7
CCCCGCCGGTCAGGTGCGGGCTCGGTGCGCGCTCGTCGGTGCTGGGGATCGACACGAACTCGCGGGTGCGCTCGCCGAGCGACTCATCGTCGAGCTCCGGATAACGCTGGGCGATCGCCGCCTGCAGGGTATCGAACAGGTACTGCTGCACCCGCCAGGGGCGCCAGCCATCCAGCACGATCAAGCCGATACCCTCCGGCAGGCTGCGCGCGGCCTCCACCAGCGCGCGGTAGACGCCTTCGCGCACGAAACAGTCGTCGACCGCCCCGGGAATGCCGAGCCGCGAATAGGCGGGGAACACACGTATCGGCGCCGGGGCCAGGCTCATCGGCAACAGGCGCTCGCCGTTGTCGACGATCGCGAGGCCGCTGGCGTGCGGCCAGTCCGGGGCCGGGTGGTGGGGAATGGCGGGCAGGGAAGGCGACAAGGGCATAGCATCATCCAACGACATGGGGCAACCAGAGGGTCAGGCCGGGAAACAGGATCAACAGGAGCAGCACGCCGAGCGCCATCAGCACGAACGGCCAGATCGTCCTGAACAGCGACACGATCTCGAGCCGGCTGACGGCGGCGGCGACGAACACGCAGGCGCCCAGCGGCGGGGTGATCAGGGCGATGGTGATGTTGAGCGTGATGATCACGCCCAGGTGCACCGGATCGATCCCCGCCATCATCGCCACCGGGGCGAAGATCGGCGTCAGCAGCATCAGGGCCGACACCTCCTCCATGAACATGCCGGTGACGAAGGTGATCGCGCTCAACAGCAGCAGGATGATCACGGCGTGGTCGATGTAAGGGGTGAGCAGCGAGACGAACTGGGCCGGCACCTGGGCGTAGGAGAGCAGCCAGCTGATGGTGGCCGACGCCGCCATGATCAGAAAGATCGTCGAGGTGAGCCGCGCGGTGTCCTTGATCGCCTGCCAGCAGTGGCGAAGCCGCAAGCCCCCGAGGACCGCGCCGCACAGCGCCACGTAGAGCGCGGTGAGCGCGCCGGATTCGGTCGGCGTGACCAGCCCCAGCACGATGCCGGCGACGATGATGAACGGCGCGACCAGCGCCGGCAGGGCGGCGACGAACGCCACGCCAAGCTCGCGGGGCCGGGGCAGCCGCCCGCTCTTGGGCAGCCGGTGGCGCCAGGCGTACCAGGCGTTCATGGCCATGAAGGCGACGCCCAGCAAGAGCCCGGGCACGATGCCGGCCAGAAACAGATCACCCACCGAGGTGTTGGTCAGCGACGCGTAGAGGATCATGAAGATGCTCGGCGGAATGATCGGCCCGATCAGCGAGCTTCCTGCGGTGAGGCCGGCGGCGAAGGCGCGCGAGTAGCCCTCCTTCTCCATCGCCGGAACCAGGAGCGAGCCGAGTGCCGAGGTGTCCGCCACCGCCGAGCCGTTGACCCCGGCGAAGAACACGCTCGACACCACGTTGACGTGGCCCATGCCGCCGCGCAGGTGGCCCACCATCAGCCGCGCCAGGCCCATCAGGCGCTCGGTCAGCCCGCTTGCGTTCATCAGGTTGCCGGCCAGGATGAACAGCGGAATCGCCATCAGCGAGAACACGTCGATGCCGCCGAAGAACTGCTGGGGCATCATGCGCAAAATCATCGAGGGATCGACGAACAGAAAGCCGGAAAGCGCGGTGACCAGCAGCGCGATGAACAGCGGCAGGCCCAGCAGCACGTGGGCGAGAAAGATCGCCAGCATGGTCAGGATCATTGGTCGTCCTCCACGGTCTTGAGCGGGGCGGGGCCGTAGAGCAGCACATGTACGGCCAGCAGCGCGAAGCCGATGGCCAGTGAAAGCAGCGGGATCGAGCGGCTGATGCCGAGCCCCGAGGTCTTGAACAGCCCGATCGACGGCGACATCGCGTAGCGGTAGCTCACGAAGGCGCCGCCGAGGGCGATGGCCAGCGTCACCAGCCACTGATAGACCACCAGTGCCGCCGCAAGGCGCCCGGGCAGGCGCCGCTCCAGGAGTGCCACGCGCATGTGCCCGCCCTCGGCCCACACGGCGCCGGCGGCGAGCATGACGGTGGCGATGATCAAGAAGCGGGAGAGCTCGTCGGTCCAGATCGGCGCACCGCCGAGCAGGTAGCGGGTCAGCACCCCGTAGAGAATGATCAGCACGTTCGTCGCCAGAAGGGCTCCGGCGATGGTCAGCGAAAGGGAACGGCTGACGGCGAGCAGACGATGGCGAAAGGTTATTAGCATAGTATCGCTCCTGCGGCGGCCAGAAAAAGGGCTAGCCGAAGCTAGCCCTGACAAGCGAGGAAACGGCTTATTCGGCGAGCGTTTCGACGCCGGCGTCCTCGAGCGCCATGTCGATCCAGCGCTGCTCGATGCCGCGCTCGGCGAGCCACTCGAGGTAGGCGGGCTGACCGATGGTCTGGAACGCCTCGAGCTCCTCGTGGGTCGGGCGAATCACTTCCATGCCCTCGGCCTCGAGGTAGGCGATGCGCGTGTCGACCTGGGATTCGTTGATCTCGCGGGCGCGCTGGTTGGCTTCTGCCACGGCGTCCTGGAAGGCGGCGCGCAGTTCGTCGTCCCAGCTTTCGATCATCTCGCTGTTGCCGACCAGGAACTGGTCCGAGTACTGGATGTTGGCCAGGGTCAGGTAGTCCTGAACCTCGTAGAGGCTCGCCAGGATGATGTACATCGGCGGGTTCATCTGGCCGTTGGCGATGCCGGTGCGCAGCGCCATGTAGGTCTCGGTCCAGGGGATCGGCGTGCCGGAGGCGCCGAAGGATTCGTAGAGCGCTACCTGGCTCGGGTCCATGGCGCGAAAGCGCAGGCCTTCGAAGTCGCCGGGCTCGCGGATCGGGCGCTCGTTGTTGGTGAAGGCCAGAAAGCCGCCTTCCTCGACCACCGCCAGCATGTCGACGCCGGTGCGCTCGCTGAACTCCTCGCTGAAGGCCTGCCAGTAGCGGCCTTCGTCGAAGAAGGTGCGCGCGGCGCTGAAATCCTCGAACAGGAACGGAATGGCGCTGACGAACAGCTCGTCGGCCAGCGGCGAGATACCGGCGAAGGAGGCGATGTTGAGCATGGGCGTGTTCATCGTCTGCTCCATGCGCTCCTCTTCGCTGCCCAGCATGCTGTTGGGGAACAGGCGCAGCTCGATCTCGTTGTCGGTGCGCTCCTCCACCAGCTCCTTGAGATTGGTCGCGAACACGTGCACCGCGTTCTTGTCCGGGTCCGGTGCGCCGTTGTAGCTCAGGTTGATGGTGGTCGCGGCCAGCGCGGTCTGAGTCATGGCCAGCGAGCCGAGCAGGCACGCAGCGCCCAGGCGCGTGAGGTTGAAACGCAGCATGGTAAGATTCCCTTGATTGGTGGGGTAGGCGAGTATGAGAAGCCTACTTATCGTTATTAACAAATTTGCATGAGGAGACTATGCATTGATGTGTTGACTATGCAATACCCGAAGTGTTGCGTTTATAACAACAGGCGCGGCGCGTTGGCGGAAAAGAAGCGCATGTCATGGTGCAGGTGCTTGAGGCAAGTGGCCGCCGCCACGGTGAGCTCGTGGCCCTTGAGGCTGACGATCTGGGCACGGGCCTCGTTCATCAAGGCGTAGCGCATCGGCAGGGTGACGATCTCGCCGCGCTGGATCTCGTCCTCCACGGTCAGCTCCGGCATGAAGGTGACGCCGATGCCCGAGCGCACGAAGTTCTTCAGCACCGCCACCGAGTTGGTGTAGAGGCGCGCTTCCAGATGAATGCGCTCGTGGTGCTCCACCATGTTGACCATCTGGCGCATGCCGAAGGGGTTGTCCATCAGCCCCAGCGGCCAGTCGCTCAGGTCGTCGAGGGTGATCGCCCGCTTAAGCCTGCACAGCGGATGCCCCGGCGGCACGATCAGATCCAGCGGCTGGCGCGTCTCGACGTGGCAGTGAAGCGCCGGGTCCATCGGCGGGGCGTAGAGCAGCGCCAGATCCACCTCGTAATCCTTCAACAGCGACATCGCCTCGTTCACCCCGGCCATGCGAATGTCCACGTTGATGCCCTGGAAGGCGGTCATGAACGCCTCCAGCGGGCGGGCGATCAGATCGGCGATGAACCCCTCGCCGACGGCGATGCGAACGCGTCCGCGGGAAAGCCCCTGCAAGGCGGTCAGCCGGGAGAGCACCGCCTCCTCCTGGGCGCGCTGGGTGTTGAAGTGCTGGGCCAGCAGGATGCCCGCCTGGGTGGCCCGCATGCCGCTGCCCACCCGCTCGCACAGCTTGCTGCCAAGCGTCTCCTCCAGCGCCTTGATCTGGCGGCTCAGCGCCGACGGGTCGACGTCCAGGTGCGCCGCCGCCCGGCGCAGCGACCCCCGGCGGATGACCTCGTTGAGGTAGACGAGCGCGCGCTGGTTGAGCATGGAAAACCACCTGCCGGCAAGGGGTTGGAAAAACGCGCCCTAGTCTAGCAGACCCGGCGCGGGTAAAGGCGCCGAGGAGGGCGGACGCTTTGCTTTGCCCTGCCTGGTGTTTTCGCCGACAATGCCTGACTCCTTTCGATCTGAGGCAGAACGGATGCAAGCTAACGGATTTTTCGGTGGGGTGGGCGAGGCCATCGGCGAGGCGATTCGCGTGGTGGTGGAGTTTCTGCTGGGGATTTTCACCAACTTCTTCGGGGCGTTCGGCGACTTCATCGATGGCCTCACCCGGTCGCTGGGCATCAATGCTTCGTTCTTCAGCATCGCGGTGCTGGTCATCGGCCTTCTGATCCTGTGGGGGGGCATCAAGTCGTTTCTGCGCGGCTCGATCCTCGGTGGCATCGTCAAGACGCTCCTTGCGCTGTTCATTCTCTCCTGGCTGATGATGTAGCGTTGGCCGAGCACGGCGCATGAATCGAATTCATTAGCGGGTGATCGATTACCATTTGCTTATCTGGTGCATTTTGCGATCATTTGCACTCTTTTAGTGCTTGAGAAAATTGATTGCTAAAGAGAGTGCCATGAGAAGCTATCTAGGCAAGATGCGCGGTGAGCCCTTCAAGCGTGGCCGGGTCGGCTGGCAGGATGCGCTCTGGTCCTGGATCGGGGCGTTCAGCGGAATGGCGCTGATCTGCTGGCTGAGCACCCACTGGCTGAGCCAGCAGCTTTTGATCGTGGGCTCCTTCGGCGCTACCTCGGTGCTGATCTACGCCGCCCCGGAAAGCCCCTTCGCCCAGCCCAGCCACGTGCTGTTCGGCAGCATGTTCTCGGCCGCCATCGGCGTTGCCTGCTTTCAACTGCTCGGCGCCACGTCGGTGGCCATGGCGCTGGCGGTATCGCTCTCCATCCTGGTCATGCAGCTCACCCACACGGTGCACCCGCCAGGGGCCGCCGCCGCGCTGATCGCCGTGGGTGGCGGTTCGAGCGTGCATCAGCTGGGCTGGTGGTACCCGCTGGCGCCGATCGGCATCGGCTGCGTGGTGATGCTGGTGGTGGCGATCCTGGTCAACAACCTGGCCCGCCACCGCCGCTACCCGCGCTACTGGTAACGCTAAAGGCGCCCGAGCTGCGCCTCCAGCGCGAAGATGTGCGCGTCTTCCACGTTCAACTCGCGTAGCGCCTGGGCCAGGTTGATCAGATAGTCGCGGTTGGGCCCGCTCGGGCCCACGGCCTCGTGGATATGACGCGCCATGGCCTCGATGGGTGCCGGGCCCAGAAACGCCGGGTTCTCGTCGGTGGCCATGTAGACGAGGCCCTGAGCCTTGCCGCCGTCGGCGAAATGCGCAGCGGCGTGATCTCGCGCAGGTAGCCGTTCTTCTCGCGGTGATCGAGCGGCGCAAGCGTCGCCTCGTCGATGCGATACGCCATGCCGTGACACACCGCGCCCTCCACGGGGATCAGCGTGACCACCCGCCCCGGCGCCTCCGGGGTGCCGCGGTGATCGTGGGAGCCTTGCCAGAAACGCCGCTCCCAGCCCTCGATGAAGGCGCGGCGACGCTCCAGAAAGGGGAAGTCCGCCTTCCAGATCAGCGAGCCGTAGCCGAAGATCCAGATGTCGCCGTGTTCGTCGACGGGGCGGCGGGCGCGGTTGAGGGCGGTGGTGTCGATCATCGAGGTCAGCCAGAACGGGGTCAAACGGCCATGATACCATGGCCGAAAACGCTCACGAGGAGACCTTCATGCGCGCCATCTTTCTGGTCGACAACGGCTCGCTCAAGCCCGCCGCCGTGTTCAATCTGCGCCGCGTGGCGGCCATGCTCGGCGAGCGAATCGGCGCGCCGGTCATCCCGGCCTCGCTTCTGCACGCGAACAAGATCCCCGCCGCAGAACTCGATGGTGAACCCGCCCTGACGCTTGGCCCCGCCGCCGAGCGCAGCGCCGCCGAAGGCGCCCGGGAGATCGTCGTCATCCCGTTCTTCTTCGGCGCAAGCCGCGCGCTGACCGACTACCTGCCCCAGCGCATGGCCGAGCTCCAGGCGCGCTTTCCGGGCGTGAGCGTGCGGGTGGCAATGCCGCTGGTCGACGAGCGTGGCGACAACGACCTGCGCCTGGCCGACATTCTTGCCGACAACGTGTGCGAGGTACTGCCGGAAGGGGCGCCTGCGCGCGTGGCGCTGGTCGACCACGGAAGCCCGATCTTCGAGGTCACGGCGGTGCGCAACCGGCTGGCCGGCCAGCTCGGGGCGCTGCTCGGCGAGCGCGCCGCCTGCGTGGCGCCGGCCTCCATGGAGCGCCGCGAGGGCGACGCCTACCGCTTCAACGAGCCGCTTCTGGAGAACCTGCTGGAGAGCGTCGAGTTTCGCGATGCCACCGTGGTGGTGGCGCTGCTGTTTCTCTCACCGGGCCGCCACGCCGGCGACGGCGGCGACATCGCCGAGATCTGCCGCGAGGCCCGAACGCGCCACCCGCGCCTTCGCGTCATCACCACGCGGCTGGTCGGCGAGCACGACGGCATCGTCGATATCCTCGCCACGCGGTTTCGGCAAGTGGTTGATCATGGGCGGGTTCTGCTGACGCTTTTACCGAGTGCGGCGGATTGAGCACGGCGGCAGGTGCCAGACGGCCCAAGAGCGCGTAGAATCGCGAGCCTTTGCGCGCTTGCGCGCTCATCTTCGCACCTATGCCAACCAGGGGCTCCCTCTTGATCGCCACCGCCAACATCACCATGCAGTTCGGGGCCAAGCCCCTGTTCGAGAACGTCTCGGTCAAATTCAACAACGGCAACCGCTACGGACTGATCGGCGCCAACGGCTGCGGCAAGTCCACCTTCATGAAGATTCTCGGCGGCGAGCTCGAGCCCTCGTCGGGCCAGGTGATGCTCGACAGCAGCACTCGCCTTGGCAAGCTGCGCCAGGATCAGTTCGCCTTCGAGAACGAGCGGGTGATCGACACCGTCATCATGGGCAACGTCGAGCTGTGGCAGGTGGCGGCGGAGCGCGAGCGCATCTACGCCTTGCCCGAGATGAGCGAAGAGGACGGCATGGCCGTGGCGGATCTCGAGGTGCGCTTCGCCGAGCTCGACGGCTACACCGCCGAGGCCCGCGCCGGCGAGCTGCTGCTGGGCCTGGGCATTCCGCTCGAGCAGCATTTCGGCCCCATGAGTGAAGTGGCGCCGGGCTGGAAACTGCGCGTGCTGCTCGCCCAGGCGCTGTTCTCCGACCCGGACGTGCTGCTGCTCGACGAGCCGACCAACCACCTGGACATCAACACCATCCGCTGGCTCGAGGACATTCTCAAGGCGCGCAGCAGCACCATGGTGATCATCTCCCACGACCGCCACTTCCTGAACAGCGTCTGCACCCACATGGCGGATCTCGACTACGGCGAGATCACCCTGTTCCCCGGCAACTACGACGAGTACATGACCGCCGCCACCGCCGCCCGCGAGCGCCAGCACGCCGACAACGCCAAGAAGAAGGCGCAGATCGCCGAGCTCCAGCAGTTCGTCAGCCGCTTCTCCGCCAACGCCTCCAAGGCCAAGCAGGCGACCTCCCGGGCGCGCCAGATCGACAAGATCAAGCTCGAGGAGATCAAGCCCTCGAGCCGGGTGAGCCCGTTCATCCGCTTCGACCAGAACAAGAAGATCCACCGCAATGCGGTCAGCGTCGAGGCGATCAGCCAGGGATTCGAGGGCAATCCGCCGCTGTTCGAGCGCTTCTCGATGGTCGTGGAGGCCGGCGAGCGCATCGCCATCATCGGCCCCAACGGCATCGGCAAGACCACGCTGTTGAAGACCCTGGCCGGCGACCTGGCACCGCTAAAGGGTGAAGTGAAGTGGACCGATGCCGCCGAGCTTGGCGTGTTCGCCCAGGACCACGGCGCCGACTTCGCCGAAGACGCCACGCTGTTCGAGTGGATGGGGCAGTGGACCAAGGGCGGCGAGCAGGTGGTGCGCGGGGCGCTCGGGCGCATGCTGTTCTCCAGCGACGACATCGGAAAGTCGGTGAAGGTGATCTCCGGCGGCGAGCAGGGGCGGATGCTGTTCGGCAAGCTGACGCTCACCAACCCCAACGTGCTGCTGATGGACGAGCCCACCAACCACCTGGACATGGAGTCGATCGAGGCGCTCAACCTGGCGCTCGAGAACTACCCCGGCACGCTGCTGTTCGTCAGCCACGACCGCGAGTTCGTCTCGAGCCTTGCCACCCGCATCATCGACATGCAGCCGGAGGGCATCGTCGACTTCAGCGGCAGCTACGACGACTACCTGCGCAGCCAGGGCGTGCTGGCTAGCTGAGGATCTGCTGGTAGGTCGTGTCGGTGGCGGGGTTCTGCTCGCCATCGAGCATGTCGCCCTTGAAGGCGTCGTTGAGCTCCTTGGCCAGCGCCACGTAGACGTGCATCTGCTGGTTGCGCCGCTTGTGCAAGGGGGGCTTGACCAGCAGGCTCACGCCGCGAATCGGCGCGTGGGCCTCGCCGCGCAAAAGATCCGGCATCTCGCCGGGGGGAAAGGCGTTGGCCAGGGTGACCGGGTTGGAGCGCTGCTGGCCGTCGATCAGAAAGACCTTCTTGAGCGGGTCGAAGCGGGCGCTCTTGCCGCGCAGCCACTCGGTGAGCCGCTCGTCGGTGGTGGCGTCCGGGTGGGCGAAGATCACGAACAGCGAATGCTGCTTGACCTTGGTGGCGGGCACCGGCGCCGGGGCGGGCTCCGCCGGCGGTGCCGGAGCGGGCTTGGGAGTGGCGGCCTGCGCCTTGCGCGCCTGGGCGCGCCGGCGCCTGGGCAGCACCACGTAAACGAACAGCGCCGCCGCCACCACGCCGCACAGCAGCGATACAAAGGCGAGCCACACCGGAAGGGAAATCGTATCCATTTATCACCCCAAGCCAGATACCAGGCGCGAACCCCGTCGATCGAGGGCAAGTGCCCCCTGCGACGGCCCCGCACGCGTGAATAGGTAACGTAGTCGAAAATAACAGGATTCCCAGGCATCCGGGTACAAAAAAAGCACCACGGGCGTGGTGCTTCGATAAAAACGACTGCTTTTTCAAATGTCTATAACCTTTCGCAAGGCAAATCTTACTTCAGTTGGTCGTGGCCGTTGTCGAGGAACGGGTAGTCGGTGTAGCCCGTCGCATCGCCCCCGTAGAAGGTCGCCTGGTCCGGCTCGTTGAGCGGCGAACCCACGCGAAAGCGCTCGACCAGGTCCGGGTTGGCGATGTAGGGGCGACCGAAGGCGACGAGTTCGCCGTTGCCGCTCTCGAGCAGCGCCTCGCCCTTGTCGGCGTCGTAATGGCCGCAGTAGATCAACCGGCCATTGAAGCGCTCGCGCATCCGCTCGCGGAAACCGTCCGGGAAGGTGTTGTTGCCCCCGGCCCAGTTGGGCTCGTTGAGGTGGATATAGGCGATGCCGCGCTTGGAGAGCGCGTCGGCCAGATACAGCGCCATCTCCTCGGGCTCGTCGTCGGTCAGCCCGAAGATCTCGATGAACGGCGTGAGGCGAATGCCCACGCGGCCGGCGCCGACCACCTCGATCACCGCATCGACCACCTCCAGCGGGAAGCGGGCGCGGTTCTCGATCGAGCCGCCGTAGCGATCAGAACGCTGGTTGGTGCCGGTGGCCAGGAACTGGTTGAGCAGGTAGGCATTGGCGGCGTGGACTTCCACCATGTCGAAACCGGCATTTTTGGCGCGTTGGGCCGCCTGGCGGTAGTCCTCGACGATGCCCGGAATCTCGTCGGTTTCCAGCGCCCTAGGGGTGCTGGCGGGGTGCTGGCCGGCGCTGCCGTCCTCGAACTCGACGAAGGCGTTCGCGCCTTCGCCTTTCAAGGCGCTGGGGGCGACCGGTTGTTGGCCGTCCGGCTGCACCATCTCGTGAGAAACGCGCCCGACGTGCCAGAGCTGTAGCGCGATGCGCCCGCCCTTGGCGTGCACGGCGTCGACCACCTTCTTCCAGCCGGCCTCTTGCGCGTCGGTCCAGATCCCCGGCGTGTAGACGTAGCCGCGGGCGGTGGGCGAGATGTTGGTCGCCTCACTGATGATCAACCCGGCGCTGGCGCGCTGGCCGTAGTAGGCCTGCTGCAGCTCGCCGGGCACGCTGTCCGGGGTGCGCGCCCGGGTCAGCGGCGCCATGATCACCCGGTTGGGCAGCGTCAAATCGCCGAGCGTGATCGGTTCGAGAAGCGTTTCATGAGCCATTCGGCAAACTCCTTCTTGCTGAGTGAAGTGACACGGCAAACAATAGACCAGTTTACTACTGGTTTCCAGTGGCGCCTTGCCCCACCCAGCATAGCCCGCGAATCGCCGCGCAGCCTGTGCTCTGGCTGCTCGGCGATTCGCGCAGGGTCGTCAGTAGCCGACGGCCTGGCCCAGCACCAGCCCGGCGAAGCTCAGAAGATACACCAGCCCCATGAACGGCAGGATGGCCTTGAGCCACTGCTCGTAGCTCACCCGGCCCAGCGCGATCATCGCCAGCATCCCGCCAGAGGTGGGGATGATCAGGTTGGTCAACCCGTCGCCGACCTGAAAGGCGGTGATCATCAGTTGGCGGCTGATGCCGACCAGATCCGCCAGCGGAATCAGGATCGGCATGGTGACCAGCGCCTGGCCGGAGCCGGAGGGGATGAACAGGTTGATCACGCCCTGCAGCACGCTCGCAAGTATCGCGGTCAGCCCGGCGGGCACGCCGTCGAGCAGCCCGCTCAGGCCATTGACGATGGTGTCGATGATCGACGCCTCGGCGAGGATGACCTGGATCGAGGCGGCAAGGCCGATGACCATGGCACCCGCCGTGACGCTGGAGGCACCTTCGATCATGCGCGCCACGAAGGCGTTGGGCGAGAGCCCGTTGAGCGCGGCGATCACGATCGCCATCACCAGAAACATCGCGGCGATCTCGTTGATGTACCAGCCCCGGGTGAACACCCCGTAGAGCATCACCGCAAGCCCCAGCACGAAGGCGACGAGCGTGGCCACGTTGCGCCGGGTGAGCGAGTACTCGTGCAGCGGGCGGCTCATGCCCTCGGCGTTGGCGGCCTCCTTGAACGGCATGGGCACCACGCGCTTGCAGATGTAGAGCGCAAGCAAGGCAAGCGATGCCACCAGTAGCAGCGTGCGCAGCCAGGCGCCGGAAAAGGTCGGCAGCTCCGCGATGCCCTGGGCCACGCCCACGGTGTAGGGGTTGATCGGCGAGAGCGCGAAGCCCACGCCGATGCCGCCCACCGCCATGGTGGTGCCCACCAGGCTAGAGCAGCCGATGGCGCTGGCGATCAGCACCGCGATCGGCACCAGGGCGATGTTGTTCTCGTAGCCCACGGCCACGCCGAAGAAGCCGTAGATGAAGGTGCCCACGGTGATGATCAGGTTGCGCCGGCGCACGCCCACCTTGTTCACCGCCACGCCAATGGCGTTCTCCAGCGCCCCGGTCTTCTGCAGGACATGGAAGAGCCCGCCGGCGATGAACACGATGAACAGGTACTGGGAGGCGTTGATCAGCCCCTGGGGAATGGCGACGAAGATATCGAAGGGCGCGATGGTCGCCACGTCGCTCAGGTAGTGAAACGAGCCCGGCACCACCACGGTGCGTCCGTTCTCGGTGATGCGCTCGAACTCGCCGGCGGGGATCACGAAGGTCAGAAGATAGGTGGCCACCAGGATCAAGAAGATCAGGACCATCGGGTCCGGCACCGTGCGGTACCACGGGCGGGGCGGATTCGGGGAGTTGGCGGGAGTCATGCTTGGCCTTGTAGGTCGTTTAGGTAAGCGGCGGCGCCGAGTGGGCGGCTATCATACCAGTGCGCGCCGTGCCCGAATCAAGACGACCAGAACCAGCGCCGGGCGGGCGCGGGGGCCGCGGAGTGCACGAGCGCCTCGTTCAGCGCGTTCACGATGTCGCCGAGCTGGCGGTGGCACACGGCGCTGCTGAGCACGCCCGGGCACTGCTTGAGCAGCAGCTGACACTGGTTCGCGGCCAGGCAAAGCGGGGTGCGCGAAGGCGGTGCCAGGCTCGCCTGCGCCTCGCGGCAGGCGCTGGTCAGCTCGCGGGCGAGCATCGCAAGGGTGCCGGTATCCAGCCAGCAGGGCAGCGGGTCCGCCAGGCGCGGGGCGATGGCGTGCTGCATGGCCTCGAAGGAGGTCCGCAGGAAGATCATTTTCTGGCGCAGCTGACGCTGTTCCTGGGAGGCACGCCACCGTGTCATGTCGATTCTCCTGCGGCCGGCTCGGCAAAGGTAAAAATGTTTCTCATTTACATTCATCGAGACGATAGCCTGCGTCAATGACCCTGTCAATCGCGCAGAGCGACGTCAGCCCGCCAGCAGGGTGATGCCCTGGATCAGGTAGAACACGCCGATGGCGGTGACGATCCAGCGCGTCCAGGCGCGGAAGTTGGCATCGGTCAGCCGGTGCAGGATACGCGTGCCCACCTGGGTGCCCGCCAGGGCGAAGGGCGCGGCCAGCGCGACGATGCCCCACTCGGCGGCGCCCAGCGACAGCGCTGCGCCGAGATAGAACAGGATCTTGATGCTGTGGGCGATCACCTGGATCATCGCCTTGGTCGCCACCACCTGGCGGCGGTCCATCCGCGAGCGCACGAAGAAGATGTCGATCAAGGGGCCGGAGACCCCGGCGGCGATGGTCAGGCCCCCGGAGGCCAGCCCGCAGGTGATCGCGTGGCTCGCCCGGCTGGCGTCGAGATGGAACCAGCGCTTGGGCATCCACACCAGAATCGGCATCAGGCCGATCAGAATCGACACCGTGGCGGCGTCGGGGCTGTAGCGAAACAGCAGCAGAAGCCCCGCCGCCCCGACCACGCCCGTCGCCATCAGCGCCACCACCCGCCAGTGGATGAAACGCCGGGAGAGCCAGGCGCGCGAGGCGTTGGCGGTGAGCTGGATCACCCCGTGCACCGCCATGGCCGAGGCCGCCGGGAACACCAGCAGCAGAAACCAGAGCAGCACCAGCCCGCCGGCCATGCCGAACACGCCGGACAGCAGCGAGGTGAAAAACACCACGCCGACGAAGGCGCTACCTATCAAAAAACTCATCGACAATCCTTAACGGCAGAAAGGCCATACCTGATAGAACTTGCGGCACTGGAACTCGGCTTCGCAGGCGTTGAGCTGGGTCTGATAGCGTCCGGCGCGTGACGCCACCTCGCGCCCGGCGCGCAGCACGTGGGGCTTCTGGCGGTAGGTGCCGCGCTGATAGCCGCCGGCGCCTTCGTGGTAGGCGTAGTAGAGGTGCTCGGGGTTGTTCAGCGCGATGCCGGTCTGGGCCCGGGTGCGGGCGTTGTACCAGCCGATGAAGTCGGTGGCGTGCTTCATGTGGGTGCGCCGGGCGAACAGGCTCCCCGCCTGATCGCGGTACTCGCCCCACACCGGGTCCTGGGCCTGGGCGTAGCCCTTGGCCGAGGAGGGCCGGGGGCCGGGAATGAAGCCCAGGTAGTACTTGCGGTCCGGACGCACGTGGCTTCTGAACGACGACTCCTGCTGGATGAACGACATCTGCGTTGCGATCGGCGTGCCCCACTGCTGGTGGGAATCCCGGGCGTAGTCGTACCAACTCGGCTGTTCACGAAAGATCTCGCAGACGTTGCTCTGGTCCTGCGGCGGGTTGGGCGCGAAGGTGGCGCAGCCGGTCAGCAGCGAGAGCGCCAGTAGCGCTCCCAGGTGGCGCAGCAGGCGCGTCGGGCCGCGCGTCGTATCGGCGCGTTGAAACATGAGTCATCCCCTGTGGTCATTGGCGCTTGGCGCGTCTTGTCGTCATGGCGTGCGCAGAAGCGCCGCCAGGCAGTGGCGAAGGCGCAGCACCTCGCGGTTGAGAGTCTCCCCGGAGAGCATGCCCACGCCCATCACCAGCCCCGTTCGGTGGTCGTGCTCGGCGCACACCGGGCTCAACGCCCGCACGATCAGGTGCTCTTTCAACAGCGCCTGGGCGATGGCCACGTCGTCGATACCGGGCTCGAACTCCACGCACAGGCTGATGGTGCTGCTCGGCGGCGAGACCCGCTTTACGCCGGGCAGGCTCACCAGCTGGTCGTGGAGCACCTGCTGGCGGCCAAGATAATCGCGCTGGATGCGCCGGCACCAGTGGTCCAGGTCACCGTCGAAGATGAACTGGGCGAGCGCTGCCTGATCGAGCATGCGGCCCTCTCGAAAGAGCTCGCTGCGCAGGCGGTTCATCGGCTCAGCCAGATGGCGCGGCACCACCAGGTAGCCCAGGCGCAGGCCGGGAAACATCATCTTCGAAAACGAGCCCACCAGCAAATGGCGCGGCGAGGCGGGGTCGAACAGAAGCGCCTCGTGATCGCCTTCGGTGAACTCGTAGTCGTCCTCCAGCACGTAGCCCGGCGCCAGCGCCTCGCACAGCTCCCCCTTGTGGTGGGCGCTGGCCGGCTCGCTCAGCGGGTAGTGGTGGGTGCCGGTCAGGTAGGCGAGCGCCACCGGCGGCGGCTTGGCGGGAAGCCGGTGGCCCCGGGCCGGGTCCCAGGGCAGCAGGGCGAGCTTCAGCCCCGCAGCGGTGAAGATGTTGCGCGCGCCCCAGTAGCAGGGGGACTCCATCGCCACCGTGTCGCCCACGTCGGTGAGCGCCATGGCGCACAGCTCGATGCCGTTGTGGGTGCCGTCGGTAATGATGATCTGGTCGACGTCGCAGTCGAGATGGCGCCAGCGGGCGAGAAAATCGCGTATCGCCCGCTTGAGCGGCCCGTAGCCGCCGGTGGAGTAGGAGAGCAGCAGCGCGTTCTGGGCCACGGTGACGC
The DNA here is from genome assembly GCF_024158715.1 of Halomonas sp. 707D7. Taxonomy (GTDB): domain Bacteria; phylum Pseudomonadota; class Gammaproteobacteria; order Pseudomonadales; family Halomonadaceae; genus Vreelandella. The sequence goes on from NZ_JAMZBC010000062.1 coordinate 15,109, forward strand.
TGCCGTAGAGCTGGCGCCAGCGGCGCATGGGGAACTGGGCGATATCCGGAATGCCGGGCATGAAGGCGCCGCTCTGGATCGCGCTCGAACCCGGCGCGCGCAGCACCTGGCGGGCGCGCCGCGAAAGCGGTGTGTTAAGTGGCGAAAGATTCGGCGCGGAGGCCCTGCGGCGTACCCAGGTGCCCTGGCCGTGGCTCGTTCTCAAAAGCTCCTCGGTGAGCAGGGTATCGATGGCCAGCGCCAGGGTCTGGCGGGCGCAGCCGATCCGCGCGGCCAGCGCCCGGTGCGCCGGCAGGCGGCTGCCTGGCGCCCAGTGGCGTGTCACCGCCTGGCGCAGGGCCTGCTCGATACGCACCTGCTTGCTCAACCGCTCGGGCTCGCGCGCGTAGAGCGCCGCGAACGTCTCCAGCATCTCTTCCCGGCTCATCGACGCCCTCTCAACGCATGACCCTTCGCGGCACATTCATCGCCAAATCCGGGCGTTATCGCACAAAGGCGCAAAGTGGTCCAGTCAAACCGCAAAGTGGTCCATTCGCGCCGCGCCGTGACCCTGCTAGCGTGTAGAGACAGGCGCGTTCAGCCCACAGGCAGCGGGCGGCGCCTCCAGCAAGCGTCTTCAATAACCGTCTCCAAAAACCATTTTCAACAACAATGCCGCCAAGCTCACACAACAATCAACGACCCAGGAAAACATCATCATGAGTACATCGACTTCTGAACAAGCCAAGCTTGTTCGCGTACTGGCACGCGGGGACGTGCTGGCACTGGCCTTCGGGGCCATGATCGGCTGGGGCTGGATCGTGCTGACCGGCACCGCCATCCAGTCCGCCGGAAGCCTGGGCGCCATTCTCGCCTTCATCGTCGGCGGCTTCGCCATCGTGCTGGTGGGCCTGACCTACGCCGAGCTCGCTTCCGCCATGCCGAAAGTGGGCGGCGAGCACGTCTACAGCTACCGGGCGCTCGGCCACTGGCCGTCGTTTCTGTGCACCTGGGCGATCATTCTGGGGTACTTGAGCGTCGTAGCCTTCGAGGCCGTGGCGCTGCCGACGGTGGTCGAGTACATCGCGCCAAACTACGCGGTGGGCCATCTGTGGACCATCGCCGGCTGGGAAGTGAAGGCCACCTGGGTGGCCGTCGGCGTGGGCGGCTCGCTCGCCATGATGGCGATCAACTACTTCGGCGTGACCACCGCCGCCCTGCTGCAGAAGGTGGTGACCGGGCTGATTCTGGTGGTGGGCGTGATGTTCATCACCGGCGCCCTGTTCGAGGGCAGCACCGCCAACATGTCGCCGCTGTTCGCCCCGAATGAGGCGGGCGTGGCCGCCGGCATCATGGCGGTGCTGGTGATGGTGCCGTTTCTGTTCGTCGGCTTCGACGTCATCCCCCAGGCCGCCGAGGAGATCGACCTGCCCTACAAGGCGATCGGCAAGGTGCTGATGCTCGCGGTACTGCTGGCCGTGGCCTGGTACTCGCTGATCATCCTCGGCACCAGCCTGCTGCTCGACAGCGCCGCACTCGAAAACGCCAGCCTGACCGTGCCGGAAGCCATGGGCGTGCTGTTCGACGCTGCCTGGGCGAGCAACCTGATGGTGCTGGCGGGTATCGCCGGCATCATCACCAGCTGGAACGCCTTCTACATCGGCGGCTCGCGGGCGATCTACGCCCTGGCCCAGGCGGGCATGCTGCCGCAGGCCTTCGCCAAGCTGCACCCCCGCTACAAGACGCCGACCAATGCCATCTTCCTGATGGGCTTTCTCTCCTGCATCGCGCCGTTCTTCGGCCGCCCGGCGCTGGTGTGGATCGTCGACGCCGGGGGCCTTGGCATCGTCATCGCCTACCTGTTCGTCGCCGTCTCCTTCATCGTGCTGCGCGTGCGCGAGCCGGACATGCCGCGCCCGTTTCGCGTCAGCTTCGGCATGCCCTGCGGCGTGGCGGCGGTGCTGATGTCGCTGGCCATGGCGTTTCTCTACCTGCCGGGCAGCCCCGCCGCGCTCACCGGTGCCGAGTGGATCATCTTCGCCGGCTGGTCGCTTCTGGGTCTGGCGCTCTACCTGCATTCGCGGCGTACCTACGGCGTGGCCTACAGCGATCGTCACATGATGGACGACGTGTAACGTTTCATTCATTCAGGAGCACTTCATGAGCTTTATCGATCAATGGCTGAACGACAGCGTACCGGCGCTCATCGGCGGGCAGTGGCGCAAGGGGAAAGCGACGTTCGCCGTCGACAACCCGGCCACCGGTGAGACCATCGCCCGCGTCGCCGAGCTTGGCGGTAGCGACACCGAAGACGCCGTCGCGGCGGCGTACGAAGCCGGCCCCGGCTGGCGCGCCACGCCGGTCAAGGAGCGCGCCAGAATCCTGCGCCGCTGGTTCGAGCTGATTTTAGAGCACGCCGACGATCTCGCCCGGCTGATGACCCTGGAGCAGGGCAAGCCGCTCGCCGAGGCGAAAGGCGAAGTGGGCTACGGCGCCTCGTTCATCGAGTTCTTCGCCGAGGAGGCCAAGCGCATGGCCGGCGAGACGCTGCCGAGCCACGGGGCGGACAAGCGCATTCTGGTCACCCGCGAGCCGGTCGGCGTGGTCGCCGCCATCACGCCCTGGAACTTCCCGCTGGCGATGATCACCCGCAAGTGCGCACCGGCGCTGGCCGCCGGTGCGCACTTGCGGGTGATCATCGCCAGCGGGAAGTTCC
>NZ_JAMZBC010000063.1 GCF_024158715.1 Halomonas sp. 707D7
ACGCCATGCATTGCCGCTAGGTCCGCCACGCGGCGAATCTCGCTGAACCCGCCGACCCCGCAGATGTCGGGCTGCACGATGTCGATCGCCCGCCTCGAAAGCGGCTCGTTCATCGCGTAGCGCCCGTGCCAGTTCTCGCCGCTGGCCACGGGAATCGGCTGGCCGGCGCGTACCGCCTCATAAGTGCCGATCTGCTCGGGCAGCACCGGCTCCTCGAACCAGTCGATGCCGAACGCCGCCGCGCGCTTTCCGACCTCGATGGCCTCCAGATAGTCGTAGCCGTGGTTGGCGTCGATCATCAGCCGCATGTCCGGCCCGATCGCCTCACGTACGGCCTCGATCACCTGAAGGTCCTCCTCCACGTCGAAGCCGATCTTGATCTTGACGGCGTGGAAGCCTTCGTCACGATAGCGCGCGACCTCTGCGGTCACGTCGCTGATCCGATCGACCCCTTCGCGGCGAAACGAGCCGGTGGCGTAGGCACGCACGCTGTCGCGAAAGCGCCCGCCGAGCAGCGTCGAGATCGGCACGCCGAAATGCTTGCCCTTGATGTCCCAGAGCGCAATGTCGATACCGCTCAGCGCCGTCATGGTCAAGCCTCGCTGACCCTGGTCGCGCAGCCGGTTGTATAACGCCAGCCAGATCTTCTCGGTTTCCAGCGGGTCTTCGCCGACCAGCCATTGGGCGTAGGTTTCGACGACCCGCGCATTGGCCCTGGCCGGGCCCAGGCACTCTCCCCAGCCGACGGTACCATCGTCGCAGATGACCTCGACCAGGCAGTGCTGGCGGCGGGCAAACGACATCGAGGCGCTCTCGAAAGCCGTTTCCAGGGCGTGGTCAAGAAGGTGCGTCTTGACGGCGATCACTCTCATTTGCACTCTCCTCGCGCGTTATCTGAATAGCCCGGGCAGGGTCAGCGAAATCGCCGGAACGTAGGTCACCAGCATCAAGGCGACGAACAGCGCCAGAAAGAACGGCCAGATGGTGCGCACCGCGTGCTCGATCTTGATCTTGCCGATCACACAGCCCACGAACAGGCATGCCCCGACCGGTGGCGTGCAAAGCCCCAGCCCCAGGTTCATCATCATGATGATGCCGAACTGGATCGGGTCCATGCCGAACTGCATGGCCACCGGCAAAAAGATCGGCGTGCAGATCAGGATCAGCGCCGCCATGTCCATGATCATGCCCAGAATCAAAAGGATGATGTTGAGCAGCAAAAAGATCACCAGCGGCCGGTCGGAAATGGCGATGAGTCCGGTCGTGAGCATCTCCGGCACGTTGTAGAGCGCCAGCAGGTAGGAGAACGCCGAGGCGCAGCCCACCAGGATCATGACCAGCGACGTGGTCTTGACCGACTGGACGACCGCCGCCTTGAACGAGGCCCAGGTCAGCTCGCGGTAGACGAGCCCGGTGACGATGATCGCGTAGATCGCGCCGAAAGCGCCGGACTCGGTCACGGTGAGAATGCCCGAGAGCACCCCGCCGACGATGATCACCGCGGTCATCAGTCCCGGCAGCGACGCGACCAGGCTCAAAAACAGCGCCTGCCAGCCGGGAAATGCCTCGCCCTTGTAGCCGCGCTTCACCGCGACGATGTACGCCGCTACCGCCAGGCTCAGACACATCAGGATGCCCGGCACGATGCCGGCGATGAACAGCTGCGTCACCGAGATACCGCCGCCGGCGGCCACCGCGTAGAGGATCATGTTGTGGCTCGGCGGGATGACCACCCCGGCAATAGAGGAGGTGACCGTGACGTTGACCGCGTAGTCGGCGTCGTAGCCCTTCTCCTTCATCACCGGGATGAGAATGGAGCCCAGCGCCGAGGTATCCGCCACCGCCGAGCCGGAGATACCACCGAACAGCATGGAGGAGCTGATGTTGACCATGCCGAGTCCGCCGCGCATCTTGCCCACCATGGCCGAGGCCAGGCGCACCAGGCGCGTCGAGATCCCGCCATGCAGCATCAGCTCACCGGCGAAGATGAAAAAGGGAATCGCCAGCAGCGAAAACACCGAAATGCCCGACAGGATCCGCTGGAAGGCGACGAACAGCGGCAGCCCCTCGTACATGAAGGTGGCGACCGCCGCCAGCCCCACGGCGAACGCGACCGGCGCGCCGGCCACCAGGCCCAGAAAGAAGAGTCCAAACAGGATGAGTAGCCCCATGGCCTAAGCCCTCTCGGTGGAGCGAGACGTGAGCCGCCGGAAAATATCGGCGGCGGCAAACAGCGCAATCAGCACGCCGCAGATCACCAACGGCGCGGCGCGAACACTTTCTGGCAGTCCAATCATGGGAATCGCACGCTGCATGTTGGTCATCACCAACTGCCACCCCTGAAAGGCCATGAAGACGCCAAACACGACGATGAACAGATCAGACACGTGGTGCATCAGTCCACGCAGTAGTGGAGGAAGGCTTTCACGAACGAAATCGATATTGAGATGGCTGCGATAGCGCACTCCGGCCGCTGCCCCCAGACAGGTGATGTACACCACCAGCACCAGCGAGGTTTGTTCGACCCAGGTGGGCGTATCATTGAGCACGTAGCGCCCGAACACCAGCCAGCCGAAGGTCACGATCAACGCGACCAGCATGATGCCAGCGACCCCGACACACACACCGGCTACGGCGTCCAGCACGCGATCGAGCGCCCCCTGCGAGGCCCTGCTCTTCTGCTCGTCCGGGGTTTCAAGTTCTATACTCACGTCACCGACCCTCTTACTCCCCGGCGGCGGCCCGCCGCCGGGAAACGTTCAAACGAAAGATCACTGCGCGGCGCGAATCTCTTCGATCAGCTCGCCGGTGCCGGGATTGTTGGCGATGAACTCCTCGTACATCGGCTCCATCAGGGTCTGGAACGCCTGCTTGTCGTCGACCTCGTTGATTTCGACGCCGGCATCCAGCACCAGTTGGCGGCTCTCCTCGGAGCTTTCGACCCACAGCGCGCGCTGCAGCTCGGAGGCTTTCATGCCTTCGTCACGCACGATCTCCTGATCCTCTTCGGAAAGCGCGTCCCAGCTCGATTTGGCTACGCACAGGCACTCCGGAATGATCAGGTGCTCGGTGAGCGAGAAGTACCCGGCCGCTTCGTAGTGGTTGCTGGATTCGAACGACGGGAAGTTGTTCTCGGCGCCGTCCAGCACGCCGGTGGTCAGGCTCTGGTACACCTCGCCGTAGGCCATGGGGGTTGCGTTACCGCCGAGTGCGGCCATCATCTGCACGTACAGGTCGTTGTTCATGACCCGAATCTTCAAGCCGCGCACGTCTTCCGGCGTGCGGATGGGGCGCTGGGTGTTATAGATACTGCGGGCGCCGGAATCGAACCAGGAGAGTACCACCAGCCCCTTGGCCTCGAGCGCATCCGCGAAACGCTCGCCGATTTCGCCGTCCATCACCCGGTGCATGTGGTCGATATCGGTGAACAGAAACGGCAGCGAGAAGACGTCGGTCTCGGGTACGATCGGGCCCATCGGCCCCATGTTGAAGTTGGCGAAATCGAGCGCGCCATTACGGGTCTGCTCGATGGCGTCGGACTGATCGCCCAGCACGGCGTTGTTGTAGACCCGCGGCGTCACGCGCCCGTCGGTTCGCTCGGCCACCGCCTCGGCGAACGCCTCGAGTGCTTCGGTATTGGGGTAGCCGTCCGGATGGATGTTCCAGCCGCGCCAGTTGGCGGCCTGGGCGGAGACCGCCGCGGCCAGCAGGGTGACCCCGGCGAGGGCGCTGATCGAATGGCGATAGAGGTTTGTTGTTTTCATCACTCACACCTTCTGTATTGGACGTTTCAGTGGTTGAAGGAACGCGCCTGATCGATCAGGCGTTCCAGTTGCTGGCGCTGCGCCGTGGTGGGCATGGTCAACGGCGCCCGAACGCTTCCTGCCGGGCGACCGATGATCGCGGCCCCCTCCTTTATCAAGCTGACGGCATAACCCGCCTTTTCATCGCGCAGGTCGATGAACGGAATGAAGAATTTCTGGGTGATCTCCTTGACCACCGCCGAATCGCCGCGACGCAGCGCCTTGTAGAAGGCGACCGCCATGTCGGGCACGAAGTTGAACACGGCGGAGGAGTAGGTGTTGACCCCGATGGAAAGGTACGCCTCGGCGAAGATTTCCGCCGTGGGAACGCCGCCCACGTAGACCAGTCGGTCACCCACGGTCTTGATGATCTTGTTCAGTGCCTGGATGTCGCCCTTGCCATCCTTGAGCCCGATCAGGTTCGGACAGCGCTCGGCCAGTGCCTGGACCGAAGCCGCCTCGAGTACCCCGTTGCCGCGGTTGTAGTAGATGACATTGAGGGCGGTGGAAGCACAGATCTGCCCGGCGTACTCGACCAGACCCTCCTGCGGGCACTCGGTGAGATACGGCGGCATCAGCAGGATACCGTCGGCCCCGGCCTCTTCGGCTGCCTTGGCGAAGGCCTTGCCGGCCTCGACGCTCAAGCCTGCGCTGGCAATCACCGGCAGCTTGCCGTCGACGACCTCCACGGCCGCCCGAACGATACGCGTGTACTCGTCAAGCGTCAGGTTGAAGAACTCGCCCGTGCCGCCGGCGACGAATACCGCCGAGATGTCATGACCGATGAACCAGGCCAGCCGCTCGCGATAGCGTGGCTCGTCGAACCGTCCGTCGGCGCCGAAATCCGTGATGGGAAAGGAGAGCAATCCATCGCCCACGGCTTCTTTGGTTTGTTGTGATGAAAATTTCACGGCAGCGCCCTCGTATGTGCCCAGGCCGGATGAATCGCTAGGGAGTCGTCTCGAAACAAGCCATTTTTAGTCATACATCATACTTTTGAAAAGTAAGCAACCCGAGCCAGAGTAGCAACTAAAAAGATGGGGGTTGCGACCAAAGTGCTATGGTCGAGGTTAGTGCGCACTACAACGCCACGGATGGGGAGAGTGCCGCCAAAACAAAACGTGCACTCTAGCGGACCAGTGCAGGACACTTGGGATCGAAGGTCCAGCCCGGAATCAGGTACTGCATCGCCATGGCGTCGTTGCGCTGGATGACGTCCAGCGATTGATAGAGCTGATGCGCCTGATTGAGCTTCTCCTCGTCGAGTTCGACGCCGAGCCCCGGGGTGGTCGGTACTTTGAGCTTGCCTTCGCGGATCAAGAACGGCTCCTTGGTGATGCGCTGGCCGTCCTGCCAGATCCAGTGGGTGTCGATCGCGGTGATCTCCCCCGGGCAGGCCGCGGCGACGTGGGTCATCATCGCAAGCGAAATGTCGAAGTGGTTGTTGCTGTGCGAGCCCCAGGTCATGCCCCACTCGTTGCAAAGCTCCCCGACCATGACGGCGCCCTGCATGGTCCAGAAGTGGCAGTCCGCCAACGGAATGTCGACCGCGTTGAGCTGGGCGGCGTACTGCAGCTGTTTGAAGTCGGTGGCGATCATGTTGGTGGCCGTGGGCAGACCCGTGCGTTTCTTGAACTCGGCCATGGTTTCGCGCCCGGAGTAGCTCTCCTCCTGGCCACAGGGGTCCTCGGCGTAGCTTAACAGGTGCTTGATCGGCTCGAGCACGCGCACCGCTTCGTCGAGCGTCCAGGCGCCGTTGGGGTCGAGCGTCAGGCGCGCCTCGGGGAAGGCATCGTGCAGCGCGCGGATGCAGTCGGCCTCCTCCTCGCCTCTAAGCACTCCGCCCTTGAGCTTGAAGTCCTTGAAGCCGTAGCGCTCATAAGCGGCCTTGGCGAGATTGGCCACCGCCTCCGGCGTCAGCGCCTTCTGGTAACGCACCTCGTCCCAGGCATCGACCGGGTCGCTCGTCTTCGGGTAGGGCAGATCCGTCTTGTCCGGGTCGCCGAGCAAAAACAGATAGCCGAGCGCTTCGACCTCGTCGCGCTGGCGACCGTACTGACCCAGCAGGTCCGCCACCGGAAGGCCCACCGCCTGGCCGTAGAGATCCAGCAGCGCCGACTCGAGCCCGGTAATGACGTGAACCGCCACGCGTAGATCGAAGGTCTGGCGGCCACGCTCTTCGCGGCCGTTTTTAGCCAGGGCCAGGCGGGCGCTGTTCAAGGTCTGCTTGAACGCGTTGACGGTGGAGCCCTCGACGATGCCGCGGCACTGCTCGAGTCCCTTGAGAATCCCTTCGCTCGACGGGATTTCACCGACGCCCTGATGGCCGGCGCTGTCTTCCAGAATCACGACACAGCGAATGAACCAGGGCGCGTGACCACCGCTCAGGTTGAGCAGAAACCCATCGTAGCCGGCGACCGGCACGACTTTCATCGACGTGATCTTGGGAAACATGGCGATAGCTCTCTTGTCGTTTGGCACTTTTGCGTCGTTGATACGTTTAAAAGGCGGCGGCTCAGGTCACCGGCGCCGGGTTGAACAGCACCAGGTCGTTATGGATGCCGAGCCGGTCCGCGGCGGCTTGCTTGCGCCCGCTGGCGACGTCGAGGATGAGGTGGAAAAGCTCCCAGCCCAGCTCCTCGATGGTGGCTTCGCCGGTGGCGATGCGCCCGGCGTCGAGATCGATGATGTCGTGCCAGCGCCTGGCCAGATGCGAGTTTGTCGCGACCTTGAGCACCGGCACCATGGCAAGCCCGTAAGGCGTGCCGCGTCCGGTGGTGAAGACCTGCAGGTTCATGCCCGCGGCCAGCTGCAGCGTGCCGCAGATGAAGTCGCTGGCCGGCGTGGCGGCGAAGGTCAGCCCCTTGCGGCGCAGCCGCTCGCCCGGGCCGATGACATCGACGATCGGCGAGTTGCCGGACTTGATGACCGAGCCCAGCGCCTTCTCGACCACGTTGCTCAAGCCGCCCTTCTTGTTGCCCGGCGACGGGTTGGCGCTGCGATCGGCCTGACCCTGCAAGAGGTAGTCGTCGTACCAGGCCATCTGGTCGATCAGCGCCTGGCCGACCTCGCGGTCGACGGCGCGCGGCGTGAGCAGGTGGATGGCGTCGCGCACCTCGGTCACCTCCGAGAACATGACGCTGCCGCCGGCGCGCACGATCAGGTCCGTGGCGAAGCCCACCGCCGGGTTGGCGGTCACGCCGGAAAAGGCGTCGCTGCCACCGCACTGCATGCCCACGGCCAATTCCGAGGCCGGGCAGGTTTCGCGGCTTCGCTTGTTCAAACGCTCCAGGTGGCGCTCGGCCATGGCGAGAATGCCCTCGACCATCTCGCCAAAGCCCTCGAAGCTCTCGTCCTGCAGGCTCAGCACGTTGGCGTCCGGGTCGGCGGCCTCGGTGTTCTCAAAGATCTTCACTGGACGATCTTCAAGCAGCGTCGACGGCTGGAGCTTTTCACAGCCAAGGCCGATCACCATGATCTCGTTGCCGAAGTTCGGGTTCAGCGCGATGTTCTTGAGCGTGCGAATGGGCACGATCGCCGCCGGCGCGTTGATCGCGACCCCGCAGCCATAGCTGTGGTTGAGCCCGACCACGTCGTCGACGTTGGGAAAACGCGGCAGAAGCTCGCGCTTGATCCGCGCGACCACGTACTCCACGGTGCCGGCCACGCACTGAACGCTGGTGGTGATGCCGAGCACGTTCTTGGTGCCCACACTGCCGTCCGGATTACGAAAACCCTCGAAGGTGTAGCCTTCGAGCGGCGCCTGGGCCGGCGGCTGGCGGGTCGCCAGCGGAAGCTCGGAAAGCGCCGGGGCCGTCGGCAGGCGCACGTTGTGCTCGTTGACGTGGGCGCCGCGCTCGATCGCGGTGACCGCGGTGCCTATCACCTCGCCGTAACGCACGATGTCGTCGTTTTCCTTGATCGGCTCGAGCGCCACCTTGTGCCCCTGGGGGATCGGCATCAGCGTCGTGCACGTCTCGTTGATCTTGACCCCTTCGGCAAGGCCCCCGTGCTCGATCACGATGGCGACGTTGTCGCTCGGGTGAACCTGAATGACGCGTGAATTAGTCGTTGGTTGAGTCATGACGCTTTCCTGCAGTGGTGTTCGAAGGGGTATGCATCTGGCTCAGCTCCATTTTCTGGCGAGCGCGCGACTTGAACCCCATTGCGATCGCAAACAGCACCGACGCGGCGATCAGCGCCCAGAGCACCATGGCGATCGAGCTCTTGGTGAAGAAGATGGAATAGGTACCGAAGGACTCGAGGCTCTTGACGAAATAGACCTCCGCCTGGCTTCCCAGAATGAAGCCGATGATCAGCGGTGCGACTTCCAGCCCGATCTTCTGAATCAGATAGCCCAGCACCCCGAAGATCAAAAGCGTCCAGACATCGAACATGATGCCGTAGTTGATCGCGTAAGCCCCCACCACGCACATCATGACGATGAGCGGATAAAGGATGTGCTTGGGGACCATGACCACCTTGGCGATATGCTTGATGGCGAAGAACATCAGCACGAACATGACGAAGTTCGCCAGCACCAGCGCCACCATCATCACATACCAGGTATCGTGGTTTTCCGGAATGAACAGCGGCCCGACCTGAATGCCCTGCAGCGTGAAGGCACCGATCAGCACGGCGGTGGTGGAGTCCCCCGGAATACCCAGCGACAAGAGCGGAATCAGCGCACCACCGGTCAGGGCGTTGTTGGCCGACTCTGACGCGATCAGGCCCTGGGGGGCGCCTTTGCCCATCTGCGAGGAGTCTCGAGCCAGGTTCTTCTCCTGCGTATAGGCGAGCACCGAGGCCGCGCTGCCCCCCACGCCCGGCAGCATGCCGACGAAGGTGCCGATGAACGACGAGCGAGTCAGGTTGGTCAGCCCACCCTTGAAGACCGACAAGGAGAAACCGCCCTCCTTGCCGAGCTTGATGCGCTCACCGGCCGTGTCGCGCTTCACGCCTTTCTCCGCTTCCAGCAGAATCGTCGAGATACCGAAAATGCCGATCAGCACCGGCAGCAGCGAAAAGCCCTCGAACAGGTACGGCTCCATGAAGTCGAACATCAGCCGGGTATGACCGTTGCCGCCATCGGAGATGCTATAGTCGCCGATCAGGCTGAGCCAGATGCCGATCACGCCGCTGAAGATACCGATCAGCATGCTGCTGGACAGCGAGGCGATCACCGAGAGCGCCAGCAGGATGATCAGAAACTTCTCGACATAGGAGAACTTGATCGAGAAGTCCGCCAGCAGCGGCGCGAACAGAAACAGCACCAAGGCGCTTACCAGCCCGCCCACAAGCGAGGCGATGACGCAGATGCGCAGCGCCTTCTCGCCCTCGCCCTTCTGGGCCATCGGGTAGCCGTCGAAGGTGGTGGTGATCGATGAAGGCGTGCCGGGAATGTTCAACAGCACCGCCGGTACCATCCCGCCGGAAATACCGCCCACGTAAAGCCCGAGCAGCAGCGCAAGCCCGTGATTGAGGCCCAGCGCATAGGTCAGCGGCAGACACACGGCCACCGCCATGGTCGCCGTCATGCCGGGAATCGCGCCGAAGATGATACCCACGAGGGTGCCAAAGCCGACGAGCAGTAAAAAGGTGAAATCGATAAAGGCTAGAAAATCCATGGCAATTTACCCGCTTGGGTCACGGCAAAGTGATGGTGAAGAGCTTGGCGAGCACGAACCAGGCGATGGTCGGTGCGGCGATGGCGTTGATCACCACGATGATCAGTTTTTTCTTCGTCCAGTCGTGCAGGTACATCAACGACATGAGCAGCACGAACACCATCGAGACGAACAGAAAGCCGTACCCGGTGTAGGGAAACAGATCTCCGACCACCGCCATCAGGTAGAAATACGCGCAGATCAGCGCCAGGGTCCCGAAAAACCGCTTCGAGTCCCGCGCCTCGCCGATGATCGGCAGAGTGCGCTCTCCGCGCTTGACGGCAGCCATGAAGGGGACCACTTTCGTCACCAGAATCAGCAGGAACAGCCCGGCCAGTAGCCAGTGCACGATGTGTGGGAAAAACAGGTGCGACGTCTCGAAATCGATCGACACGCTCAAGAGATCTGAGGCCATGGCGGCTCCACGAACGTAGATTCGGCACGTAACCGGCGCCTGTAAAGCTCGCCGTGTGCCTACCAGAGGAAGGCGCGGCCGGCGCTTTAGCTGCCGGCCGCGATGTGCTTAATTGATGTTGCTGATGATGTCCTGGTAGCGGGACATCTTCTCCTGCAGGTACTCGGAGGCCTCGGCGGAGGGCTTGAAATCCGGAATGAAGAACGCATCGAGCTGCGCCTGCTGGACCTCGCCTTCGTCGAAGATCTCGGTCAGCGCCTCGTCGATCTGATCGACGATGCCCTGATCCATCTCCTTGTTGTAAAGGAAGAAGAACTCCTTATCGAAGGTGAAGTTCTCGTCATCGCCCATGGTGACGGTGACGTTGGGCTCGACGTACTCCAGAAGCTGATCGCGAGTGGTCTGCCCAAGCCCCTCTTCCGGTGCCTGCTCGATGGTTTCCTGGCGCGCGGTCAGCCAGACGAAACGCATCGCCTTCTGGTCGCTTTCGGGCAGGCGGGTATACTGCTCGTTGGCCTGCACGCTGCCATTGATGACATCGGCCTGGCCGTCGAAGAGCTGCTGGTTCTTGTCGGACTGGGAGCCTGTATTGACCGCGACCAGATTGTCCTCCTGGCCCGGATGCTCGATGGCGATCGCGTTCTTGAGCGCGCTGAAACCGATTTCCGACACCCCACCTGGCTGGATGGCAACGCGCACGGTTTCACCACTGCCCACCGCCTCGATGATGTCGTCCAGGCTCTGGTACGGAGAGTCCATGGGCACCAGATACGCATTGCCCGGATTGATGGCGATGGTCGGCCCGATGGTGTATTTCTCGAAGATGTCGTCGTAGCCCTGAACGCCGTACAGATGCCCCAGGTAAGACTGGTCGTGGAAGATCATCAGGGTGTTGCCCCGGGAGTCCCGATCCAGCGTGCGAAACGCGGAGCTTGCGCCCACGGCGTCGACCTTCATGTTGACACCCAGGTGCTCGGCCAGGCGGTCGACCACGATGCTGGCGTTCTGATAGGTATCACCACCGGTAGAGGTCGAGCCGATCACGACGCGAACGTTGCCGCGAAGCTGGGCGTCCTGCGCCATGGCGACACCGGAGCCCAAAGCGGCCCCCAACATGACACCGGCGACACTAACACTCATCAGCGTTTTTCTGGCTAACAGCATAAGCTTACCTTTTGCGTTCATTGTGAGTTGTAGTCTTTGGGAACGACTCTTCGGCGCACGACTTGCAAGGACGGCGACCGATTGCTGGCGGCTGGCGTATTACCCTGTTCGAATATTGGTAATACATCATACATTTAGAGGTTAAGAAGAAGCGCCGGGAGGAGCAAGGTTAAACAGTTCAAACGCGACCAAAGTTCTATACTTCACCAAAGTAAAAATAGGCAAGCAGGTATTGCGGGTTAAAACGATGGGTTTTATATGCAGTAGTACGTAACAAATACGTTGTATTTATATAAGTAATCTTGAAACTACACTGCTCTTGCCTGCTCACCTATAAAGGCGTTGAAACAAGAGCAGTCGCATCGCCTAACGCTTCAAGAAATTGCTTTTCACCAGATGGACGACCTCGTCCATCCGTCCGCTCAGCACCGCCTTGGCGGAGTAGAGCGCGGTGGCGCCGACCTGGCCGGCTTCCACCTTCGGTGGCATGACCAGCTCCATCGGGTTGGTCATCACGTCCAGAAGCGCAGGCCCTGGATGGGCGAGCCATTCGGTGATCGCGCTTTCGAGCTCGTCCTCGCGCTCGACGCGTTTGCCCCAGAGCCCGGCGGCGCGGGCCACCTCGCCGAAATCGGGATTTTCGAGCTCGGTGTAGGCGTCGAGCATGCCCTCCACCTTCTGCTCGAGCTCGACGAAGCTCAGCGACTGGTTGTTGTACACCGCGATCTTGAGCGGGATCTTGCGCTGCACCAGGGTCAGAAGATCGCCCATCAGCATCGAGAGTCCGCCGTCGCCGCACAGCGCGATCACCTGGCGCTCGGGGTAGGCGACCTGAATACCCAGCGCCTGGGGATAGGCGTTGGCCATGGTGCCGTGCTGCAGGCTTGAAAGCGTCTTGCGCTCGGCCCCGGCATGGATATGGCGCAGCATCCAGACGTTGACACTGCCGGTATCGGCGGTGAAAAAAGCGTTTTCGGCGCTCAGCCGATCGATGGCGAGCGTCAGCTCTTGAGGATGGATCGTCGTATTGCTCTTCGTGTCGTGGGCGGACTTCTCGAGCGATTTCTTGTAGCGCTTCAGGCACTTCTCGAGCCAGCCGGTATGTTCGTTGGGCTTGACGGTCTGATTGAACGCCTCGCAGGTTTCGGCGACGCTGCCGACGATGCCCACGTCCACCGGGTAGCGCTTGCCAATCTGGCCGGGATCATGGTCGACCTGGATGATCTTCGCCCCCTCTGGGTAGAACTGGGCAAACGCGAAGCTGCAGCCCAGCAGCAGCAGCGTGTCGCACTCTGCCACCGCGTGGTAGCCGCCTTCGAGCCCGTAGACGCCGGTCATGCCGACCTGGTAAGGGTTGTCGTACTCGATGTAGTTCTTGGCCCGCGAGGTCCAGGCGATGGGCGCGTTGAGCCTTTCGGCCAGGGCGATCACCTGTTCACGGGCGTTTTCGCAGCCGGCGCCGGCGAAGATCGTGATCTTGCCGCCCTTGTTCAGCTCGCGCACCGCCGGCACCAGGACTTCGGCGCCGGGGCGAATCGAGTAGTCGAAGGTGTGGGGCTTGAAGTCGAGCTTGCTCTGCGGCGTCTGCGTCATGACGTCGCCGGGCACCACCAGCACCGCCACCCCGCGTTTGGCAAGCGCGGCCTGAGCGGCCATGGCCGCCATGCGCGACGCCTGTTCCGGGGAGACGATGGTTTCGCAGAACACGCTGCACTGCTTGAAGATGTCGGTCTGATCCACTTCCTGGGGGAACTGGCTGCCGATCTCGCCAAGCGCGATGTGGCTTGCGATCAGCACCACCGGGGCGTTGTTGCGGTGGGCGTCGAACAGCCCGTTGACGAAGTGCAGGCTGCCCGGCCCGCAGGAGCCTGCGCACAGCGCGAGCTCGCCGGTCATGTACGCCTCGCCGCCGGCAGCGAAGCCGCCCACCTCCTCGTGGCGTACGCCCACCCATTCGATCTCGCTTTTCCTGAGCGCATCGGTGAAGTGGTTCAGGGAATCCCCTACCACCCCGTAACAGCGCCTGGCGCCGGCGTTTTGCAGGGTATGGACCAGAATCTCGGCGACGTTCTTGCTCATGAGCGACTCCCTTCGCAAGCGATGACAGATCATCCAAGCCTAGCTGCTGTCACGAGCCTTGCCGAACTCGATCGCCTCTTGATGCAAAAAAGCGCATGCTGCACCGCAACAAGAAAGCCGCTATACTAGGGCGGTTCGTACAGGAGAATATGCGATGACCCAACCCCTAGTCGCGCGTCAACGCGAAGAAGAGGTGTGGTGCTTCTGGGGCCTGCAGGCCCAGTGGCAGCGCCAGGCAGCGGAGCAGTTCGCCGCGCATGTCGGCTGAACCCCACCTCGAATCGATGTACGACGCCACCGAAAGCCAGCGCCCCGCGCTGGCTTTTTCTTGCCCGCACGGTGCTTTCAGCGCGGGAGGGCCGCCAGGTACGCCGACTGCAGCACGTACATTCTCTTCACGTCGCGGTACTGGCCGTTGATGAAGAACTCCTCGACCAGATGTCCCTCCTCGATGAAGCCGCACTCCTTGTAGAGATGCACCGCCTTGATGTTCTCGACGGCGACGATGAGATACACCTTGTGCAGGTTCAAGATCGTGAAGGAGTAGTTGAGCGCCTGATGGATCAGCGAGCGGGCGAAGCCGCGCCCCTGATGCTCCGGGGCGACGATGATCTGGAACTCGGCGCTGCGGTGGATGTAGTCGATCTCGATCAGCTCGACCAGGCCGATGGCGCAGGCGTTGGCGTCCTGGGCCACGAAACGGCGCTCGGCGTTGTCGTGAATGTGCTTGTTGTAGAGCTCCTCGAGCTCGTCGAAGGACTCATAAGGCTCCTCGAACCAGTAGGACATCACGCTCTGGTTGTTGTTGAGCTCGTGAACGAAGCGCAGGTCGCTGCGCTCAAGCGCGCGCAGATACAGTGTCGGGCTCATGGGAGGGCTCGCTCGGGCGTTGAAAGGAGAAGAACTCTGCAAGCGCATGATCGCGCCCTTCGATCAAGGCGCGCAACAGCCCCGCCCCCATCATCGAGTAGGTGATGCCGTTGCCGCCATAGGCCATGGCGAAGTGGACATGCGGCCCCAGGCTTTCGTGAGGGCCGAAGAACGGTAGCCCGTCGTCGGTCTCGGCGAAGGTGCCTCCCCAGCTGAAGGTCGGGTTGATGGAGAGCGAGGGCCAAATCGCCTCCACCTTGCGGGCAAGCCCGTGGGCCTTGTCCATCACCCGCGCGTCGCGGCGCTCGGGATCGTCGTGGTCGTCGTCGTCACCGCCCACCAGCAAGCGTCCTTCGTCGGTGGAGCGCATGTAGAGGTAGGGGCGCGCAGACTCCCACACCAGCGTATGGCGAAGCTCGCCGAGCACCTCCGGCGCGATGGGGTCGGTGACGAAGGCGTAGCTGCTGCGATTCTTCGCCACCGGCTCGGGCAGCCACGCCTGGGACTCGTAGCCTGCGGCCATCACCACCTTGCCGGCCCTGATCGTGGCGCCGTTTTTAAGCGTCACGGTCACGCCCGACTCATGGGGTTCGATGTCCGCCACCTCGGTGCGATCGAACACCTCGCCGCCATGCTCGAGTACCCGCTCGAACAGCCGGTAGGCCATGCGGTAAGGGTCGAGGCTCGCCGCGAGCTTCGACAGGATCGCGCAGGGCGCCTCGATCCCGTAACGCGCCGACAATGCCTCGCGATCCAGCCACTGCATGTCGAAACCGTGCTTGTCTCGCAGCGCGTACTCGGCCTCGAGGGAGGCGGCATCCTCGTCATTGGAAGCGAAATAGAGACTTTCGTGGCGCTCGAAGGAGACGTCGCCGAGCTCGCTGGCCAGGGTCTCGAGCGCGCCGATCGCCTCGGCGCAGCCCTGGTAGGCCCGCACGGCGCGGGGCTCGTCGTAGCGCCGGGCGAGCTCCACCAGATGGGTGTCGATCTCGTACTGCAGCAGCGCCGTGCTCGCCGCGGAGCTTCCCCAACCGATGTCACGGCGCTCCAGTACCACCACGTGATGGCCGTGGCGGGCGAGTTCGTCGGCGATCAGCGCGCCGGTGATGCCCCCGCCGATCACCACGACGTCGCACCGGTGGTCGTGGGTCAGCTGCGGAAAGGAGACGAGCAGGCCGTTTTTCACCGCCCAGAACGGATAACCGCTTTTAAGATCCATTTAATTGCCTTCTAAAGGTTGTCCAGAGAGCCGACCCTCCTGTAAACATAGCGGTTCGCCATCATATTGCCCGCCCGTCAAACCGGGCCGCCAGGAAAATAAAGAACGTTAAGAAAGTGCGTCGAGAAAGCACCTCGAGAAAGTACGTTGAGAAAGTACGTCTAGAAAGTACGTCGAGAAAGCACAGGAGCCACCCCGTGATCGATCTACGCAGCGACACCGTCACCCGGCCGAGCACCGCCATGCGCGAGGCGATGCTGGCCGCCCCCGTCGGCGACGATGTCTGGGGCGACGACCCCACCGTCAACGCCTTCCAGCAGCACCTCGCCAAGCGCGCCGGCAAGCAGGCCGCCCTGCTCTTTCCCAGCGGCACCCAGAGCAACCTGGTGGCGCTGATGGCCCACTGCGAACGCGGCGACGAGTACATCGTCGGCCAGAACGCCCATACCTACCGCTATGAGGGCGGCGGCGCGGCGGTACTGGGCAGCATCCAGCCCCAGCCGATCGAGAACGCGCCGGACGGCACGTTGCCCCTCGAGAAGATCACCGCCGCCATCAAGGCCGACGACCCTCACTTCGCCCGCACGCGACTGCTGGCGCTCGAGAACACCATCGCCGGCAAGGTGTTGCCCGCCGGCTATATCGATGACGCCGTCGCCCTGGCCCGCCAGCGCGGCCTCGCCACCCACCTCGACGGCGCGCGGCTGTTCAACGCCATGGTCGCCACCGGCACGACGCTCGAGGCGATGTGCCAGCCGTTCGACAGCGTGTCGCTGTGCTTTTCCAAGGGACTCGGCGCGCCGATCGGATCGGCCTTGGTGGGCTCGCACGCGTTCATCGACAAGGCGCGGCGCTGGCGCAAGGTGGTCGGCGGCGGGATGCGCCAGGCCGGCATCATCGCCGCGGCCTGCCAATACGCCCTGGAGCATCACGTGGCGGATCTGGAAAAGGATCACCGCCGCGCGGCCCGCCTGGGCGAAGGGCTTTCCGCCCTGCCCGGCATCACCGTCACGTCGCAGGCGACCAACATGGTGTTCGCCGAGGTCGAGCACGCCCACGTCGCGCCGCTCGCCGCCTGGCTCAAGGAGCACGACATCCTGCTCGACCTGGTCTACGCCACGCGCTTCGTGGTCCACCGCGATATCGATGACGCGGACATCGAGCGCGTGATCGAGGTGATGCAGGCGTACTTCAAGCGCTGATCCCCCTACAGGCGGCGCAGACCCCACATGAAGTAGGCGCCGCCGATCAACGAGGCCACCAGCCCCGCGGGTATCTCGTAAGGGAAGATCACCTGTCGGCCCACCCAGTCCGCCAGCACCATCAACAGCATGCCGATCAGCGCGGCGCCGACGAGATGGTGGCGGGCGCGGGAAAACCCGGCCAGGCGCGCCATGTGCGGCGCCAGCAGGCCGATGAACGAAAGCGGCCCCACCACCAGCGTCGCGCAAGCGGTGAGCAGCGCCACCAGCAGGAGCAGCGCCAGCCGGGCCTGGTTCAGGGTCACCCCCAGCGCCTTCGCCGTGGGCGCGCCCAGCGGCAGGATATCGAGCCAGCGCGTGAAAGGCAGGATCAAGAGCGTCAAGAGCGCCGCGATCGCCCCGATCCACACAGCACTGGTCACGTCCACGTAGTAGGTGGAGCCGGCAAGCCAGGCGATCACCTGCTGGCCGCGCGGGTCGCCGCCGGCCAGCATCACGTTTCTCACCGCATCGAACAGCGCCGTGATCGCCACCCCGGTCAGCAGCAGCCGCTCCGGCACGAACCCGCTCTTGCGATTGATGCCGACCAGCACGATCAGCGTGACCAGCGCCCCCAGGGTGCCCACCGCCACCAGCAGGGGTTGAGTGGGCGCAGGCAGCAGATAGATGCCCAGAATCAAGGCGATGGCGCAGCCGCCACTGACGCCCAGCACTTCGGGGCTCGCCATGGGGTTGGCGGAAAGCCGCTGCAAGAGGGTGCCGGCCATGGCCAGCATGATGCCGCTGGCGGCGGCGGCGAGCACCCGGGGCAGGCGCCACTCGACCACGTCCCACTGGGTAGGCGCCAGCCAGTACCAGCCATCCACCCCTTGCCCCAGCAGCAGCCCCAGAAGCGCAAAGACCGCAAGCCCCAGCGAGAGTCTCACCGCCAAGCGCCCAGGTGCTGGATGACGCGTCGCGAACACGCTGGCGCCCTTGGGGGGCTGGCCGCTTGAAAGGCGCAGGCGCGGAATGAGCCACAGCAGCAAGGGCGCGCCCAGCGCCCCGGTGATCGCGCCGGTGGGAATGAAGGCCGCCGTCGCCCCGGAGAAGAATTGCAGTAGCTGGTCCGTGGTCGCCAGCAGCATGGCCCCCAGGAGTGTGGACCAGACCAGCCGCGCGCCGAGTCGGCGAGCGCCGGCCATGCGCACGATATTGGGGGCGGCCAGACCAATGAACCCGATGATGCCCACCACGCTCACGATGCTGCCGGTCAGGAAGACCGCCAGCCCCATGCCCGCAAAGCGCAGCCCCGACAGCGAGACCCCGAGGCTCTTGGCACTGGCATCGTCGAGCTCGAGAACCGCC
>NZ_JAMZBC010000064.1 GCF_024158715.1 Halomonas sp. 707D7
CGGCGGCCTCGCGCGCGAGGCCGCCGCCCGCCACGAAGGCATCGAGATCGTGCGCAACGGCTCCCGCGGGCTTTTCTGGCTCGAGCCGCTGGTCGAGGTCGAAACGCCCAGAGGTCGCGTCGCCTATGGTCCGGTCACGCCTTCGGATGTGCCCGGCCTGCTCGACAGCGGCCTGCTGGAAGGCTGCATCAGTCACCCGCTGGCGCTCGGCCCGGTGGATGAAATCGATTACCTCGCCCGCCAGCAGCGCCTCACCTTCGCGCGCATCGGCGTCACCGACCCGCTCTCGCTCGACGACTACCGCGCCCACCGCGGCTTTGTCGGGCTCGAGGCGGCGCTTACATTATCGGCCCAGGCCATCGTCGACGAAGTGAAGGCCTCCGGGCTTCGCGGGCGCGGCGGCGCGGCGTTTCCCACCGGCATCAAGTGGCAGACCGTGCTGGACGCGCCGGCGGAGCAGAAGTACA
The DNA here is from genome assembly GCF_024158715.1 of Halomonas sp. 707D7. GTDB lineage: Bacteria > Pseudomonadota > Gammaproteobacteria > Pseudomonadales > Halomonadaceae > Vreelandella. The sequence continues at coordinate 468 of NZ_JAMZBC010000064.1, forward strand.
TCGTCTGCAACGCCGACGAGGGCGACTCCGGCACCTTCGCCGACCGGCTCGCCATGGAGTGCGACCCGTACATGCTGATCGAGGGCATGACCATCGCCGGGCTCGCCGTGGGCGCGACCCAAGGCTACATCTACCTGCGCTCGGAGTACCCGCTGGCGAAGGAAATATTGGACGAGGCGATCCTGCGCGCCGAGGCCGAGGGCTACCTGGGCGACGATATCCGCGACAGCAGCCGCGCCTTCCACCTGGAAGTGCGCCTGGGCGCCGGCGCCTACATCTGCGGCGAAGAGACGTCGCTGCTGGAAAGCTTGGAGGGCAAGCGGGGGCTGGTGCGCTTCAAGCCGCCGCTGCCCGCCATCGAGGGGCTTTTCGGCCGGCCCACCGTGGTCAACAACGTGCTGTCGCTCGCCGCAGTGCCGTTCATCCTGGCCGAAGGCGGCCAGGCCTACGCGCAGTACGGCATGGGCCGCTCCAAGGGCACGCTGGCGCTCCAGCTGGCGGGCAACGTCAAGCGCGGCGGGCTCGTGGAGCTCGCCTTCGGCACGACGCTTCGCACGCTGATGGAGGAGTTCGGCGGCGGCACCCTGAGCGGGCGTCCACTTCGCGCGGTGCAGGTGGGCGGGCCTTTGTGCGCCTACCTGCCGGAAAGCCAGTGGGACCTGCCGCTCGATTACGAAACCTTCGCCGAGGTAGGCGCGGGCGTTGGCCACGGCGGCGTGGTGATGTTCGACGACCGTGTCGACATGGCCGAGCAGGCGCGCTTTTCGATGGAGTTCTGCAAGGCGGAGTCGTGCGGCAAGTGCACGCCGTGCCGGATCGGCTCGACCCGCGGCGTCGAGGTGATCGACCGCATCCGCAACGGCGAGAACCGCGAGGCCAACCTCGCGCTGCTGGGTGATCTTTGCGAGACGATGGTGGACGGTTCGCTTTGCGCCATGGGCGGCATGACCCCCTTCCCGGTACAGAGCGCGCTCAAGCACTTTTCCGAGGACTTCCAGCGTCCGGCCAGCGGAGAACACTCATGATCGAACATTTTGATCCACGGCGTCAGGCCAACAGCGTCGATTTCGCGAAGGACGACTTTTCCAAGGACGATTTCAGCAAGGACTATGGCACCCCCGCCGCCCGCCCGGGCGCGGCCTCGGTCAGCGTCGAGATCGATGGCGTACGCTTGAGCGTGCCGGAAGGCACCTCGGTGCTGCGCGCCGCCGCCCTTGCCGACATCAGCATCCCGAAACTCTGCGCCACCGACAGCCTCGAGGCGTTCGGCTCCTGCCGGCTGTGCGCCGTCGAGATCGAAGGCCGCCGGGGGTTGCCTGCCTCGTGCACCACGCCGGTGGTGGAAGGCATGAAGGTGACCACCCAGAACGAGCGCCTGGCGAAGCTTCGCCGGGGCGTGATGGAGCTCTACATCTCCGATCACCCGCTGGATTGCTTGACCTGCCCGGCCAACGGCGACTGCGAGCTGCAGGACATGGCGGGCAGCGTCGGGCTTCGCGAAGTGCGCTACGGCTTCGACGGCGAAAACCACCTCGCCAAGCCAAAGGACACCTCCAACCCCTACTTCACCTTCGATCCGAGCAAGTGCATCGTCTGCTCGCGCTGCGTGCGCGCCTGCGAGGAGGTGCAGGGCACCTTCGCGCTGACCATCGACGGGCGCGGCTTCGATTCCAAAGTGGCGGCCGGTCAGGACGAGGCGTTCATGGACTCGGACTGCGTTTCGTGTGGCGCCTGCGTGCAGGCCTGCCCGACCGCCACGCTGATGGACAACAGCGTGATCGACCACGGCGTGCCGGATCGAAGCGTGGTGACCACCTGTGCCTACTGCGGCGTGGGCTGCTCCTTCGAGGCCCAGATGAAGGGCGACAAGCTGGTGCGCATGGTTCCTTACAAAGGGGGCGATGCCAACCACGGCCACTCCTGCGTGAAGGGGCGTTTCGCCTTCGGCTACGCCTCCCATCCGGATCGCCTGACCACGCCGATGATTCGCGACGCGATCGACCAGCCTTGGCGGGAAGCGAGCTGGGAAGAGGCGATCGGCTTCGCCGCCCGGCGCCTGAAGGCGATCCAGGCAGAGCACGGCCGCGAAAGCATCGGCGGCATCACCTCCTCGCGCTGCACCAACGAGGAAACCTATCTGGTGCAGAAGCTGATTCGCGCGGCCTTCGGCAACAACAACACCGACACCTGCGCCCGGGTCTGCCACTCGCCCACCGGCTACGGCTTGAAGACCACGATAGGCGAGTCCGCCGGCACCCAGACGTTTGATTCGGTGATGCAATCCGATGCCATCATCGTCATCGGCGCCAACCCCACCGACGCCCACCCGGTGTTCGGCTCGATGATGCGCAAGCGCCTGCGCCAGGGAGCGAAGCTGATCGTCGCCGACCCGCGCCGCATCGATCTCTTGAAAACGCCGCACTTGAAAGAGGCCCAGCACCTGCCGCTGCGCCCGGGCACCAACGTCGCGCTGGTCAACGCCCTGGCCCACGTGGTGATCACCGAAGGGCTCGAGGACACCGACTTCGTCGCCAAGCGCTGCGACACGGATGCCTACCAGCGCTGGCGCGCGTTCATCAGCGAGCCGCGCCACAGCCCCGAGGCGTCGGAGATGATCACCGGCGTACCGTCGGAGGCGGTACGCCGCGCCGCACGCACCTACGCCACTGCCGGCAACGGCGCGATCTACTACGGTCTCGGCGTCACCGAGCACAGCCAGGGCTCGACCATGGTGATGGGCATCGCCAACCTCGCCATGGCCACCGGCAACATCGGCCGCGAAGGCGTGGGCGTGAACCCCTTGCGCGGTCAGAACAACGTGCAGGGCTCGTGTGACATGGGCTCCTTCCCCCACGAGCTTCCGGGCTACCAGCACGTGGCGGACCCCATCGCCCGCGGGCGCTTCGAAGCCAGGTGGGGCGTGGCGCTCGACCACGAGCCGGGGCTGCGCATTCCCAACATGTTCGACGCGGCGATCGAGGGCACCTTCAAGGCGATGTACGTGCAGGGCGAGGACATCGCCCAGTCCGACCCCAATACCCAGCACGTCGAGGCCGCGCTGCGCGCGCTGGACTGTCTGATCGTGCAGGATATTTTCCTCAACGAAACCGCCAAGTTCGCCCACGTGCTGCTGCCGGGCTCGAGCTTTCTGGAGAAGGATGGCACCTTCACCAACGCCGAGCGGCGCATCAACCGCGTGCGCAAGGTGACCCCGCCGGTGGCCGGCAAGCAGGACTGGGAAGTCACGCAGGATCTCGCCAACGCCTTGGGCTACCCGATGAACTACGCCCACCCGTCCGAGATCATGGACGAGATCGCCGCCCTTGCACCGAGCTTTGCAGGCGTGAGCTACGAAAAGCTCGAGCAGTACGGAAGCCTGCAGTGGCCCTGCAACGAGGCGAACCCGCGCGGCATGCCGACCATGCACGCGATCGACTTCCCGATCGGGCTGGGCCGCTTTGCGATCACCGAGTACGTGGCCACCGAAGAGCGCACCAACCGCCGCTTCCCGCTGCTGCTCACCACCGGGCGGATCTTGAGCCAGTACAACGTCGGCGCCCAGACGCGGCGCACCCACAACCAGCACTGGCACGACGAGGACGTGCTGGAGCTGCACCCCTCCGATGCCGAGGTGCGCGGCGTGGCGGACGGCGACTGGCTCGGCATCACCAGCCGCTCGGGTCAGACGGTATTGCGTGCTAGGCTTAGCGAGCGCATGCAGCCCGGCGTGGTCTATACCACCTTCCACCATCCGGGCAGCGGTGCCAACGTGATCACGACCGACAACTCGGACTGGGCCACCAACTGCCCGGAATACAAGGTGACCGCCGTGCAGGTAGAAAAAGTCAGCCAGCCCTCGGCCTGGCAGCAGCGCTTCAGCGCCTTCGACCAGACCCAGAAAAGCCACCTCGAAAGCGCCCGGCAGGAGACGCCGTGAGCGTATACGAAAGCGAGGAAACCGCCCTGGCGCACCTGCTGGTCGAGGTGCGCCGCCGGGCGGGCGAGTGGCAGGGCAACGTCGGCGAGGACGCCCTGGCCGAGGAAGTGCCGGTGGCGCTGATCTACAACGGCATCTCCCATGCGGTGATGATGGCGAGCCCCGACCGGCTGTTCGATCTGGCGCTGGGGTTCAGCCTGACCGAAGGAATCATCGCCCACGTTCACGAGTGCTACGACTGGGAAGTGCGCGAGGAGCAAAACGGCCTGGCGGTTCACCTGACCATCGCCACCCAGCGCCTCGCCGCCCTCAAGGAGCGCCGGCGCAGCACCACCGGGCGCACCGGCTGCGGGCTGTGCGGCACCGAGGCGCTCGATCAGGCGATCCGCCCGATCCCCCGGGTTCAGGCACCGACGGTCGAGGATACCGCCATCGCCCGCGCGCTCGAGGCGTTCGCCGCGCACCAGCCGCTCAAGGGCGCCACCGGCGCGGTGCATGGGGCGGCCTGGTGCAGCCTGGAAGGCGAGATTATCTACGTGCGCGAGGACGTGGGACGCCACAACGCGCTGGACAAGCTGATCGGCGCGCTGGCCTACGATGAAACGCCACTCGAGCGCGGCTTCGTGCTGGTCTCGAGCCGCGCCAGCTACGAAATGGTGCACAAGTGTGCCAGCGCCGACATCGGCGCGCTCGTCGCCGTATCTGCGGCCACCGCCCTGGCGGTGTCCCAGGCTCGCTTGGCGAACCTGCTGCTCGTCGGGTTCGCCCGCCCCAACCGGCACGTGATCTACCACCGGCCCGCCCCTCATCAAGGAGAAGCGCCATGTCCGCCCACCCAGACGACAACCTGATCAGCATGCTCAACCAGATCGCCCTCAACCTGGGCGGCGGCCGCGATGAGGAGAGCGCCGCGGCGGCCACCTGCCGCCATGTCGAGACGTTCTGGGCCCGCCCGATGAAGCAGCGACTGGTGGCAAGCCTCGCTCGGCCGGAAACGGGTCTTTCGGCCACGGCCCATCGCGCTGCCACGCTGCTGGCAGAGCGTCAGGAAGAGCGGCGCACCGGCTGAACATCGCCATCTGCGCGGGCAGATACGTACAAGATCGCGGTCATTTAACTGCAATAACCTTCAAAATCGCAGAATAAATAGCCATTTATAACCCAAGTTAAGGTCATTGAGGCGCAAGGGGTCCACTGTACAGAGGTGGCGGTCAGGGACGGCCTGCGCGTACAGGGACGTACCCCACCGTTTTGGCTGCTCTGCCCATTCAACCGCCTGGACAGAGTGGCCGTTTTATTACCCGCCAGCGCTTATTGCGCTGCACGCGTCTCGCGACGCTCCTCCAGCATTCCCTTGTCGAGAATGAAGCGGATGATCTCCTCGAGCCCCACGCCGTCGTAGAGATTGGTGAACACGAAGGGCCGCTCGCCGCGCATCTTTTTAGAGTCCCGCTCCATGACCTCCAGTGAGGCGTGTACCTGCTCGGCGATGTCGATCTTGTTGATGATCAGAAGATCGGACTTGGTGATGCCAGGCCCGCCCTTGCGCGGAATCTTGTCGCCGGCGGAAACGTCGATCACGTAGAGGGTGAGATCCGAAAGCTCCGGGCTGAAGGTGGCAGAGAGGTTGTCGCCGCCGGACTCGACCAGCACGAGCTCGAGGCCCGGGTGGCGCCCCTGCAGCTCGTCGATCGCCGCCAGGTTCATCGAGGCGTCCTCGCGAATCGCGGTGTGCGGGCAGCCGCCGGTCTCCACACCCAGAATGCGATCCGAGGCCAGCGCGTCGTGCTTGAGCAGGAAATCCGCATCCTCGCGAGTGTAGATGTCGTTGGTCACCACGGCGATATCGTAATGGTCGCGCAGCGCCAGGCAGAGCTGCTTCAAAAGCGCCGTCTTGCCGGAACCGACCGGGCCACCGACCCCTACGCGTAAACAGTGTGTCATCTCGTTCTCCTGTATCGATCAAATCAACTTCTGAACAGCCGGGAATATTGGGTTTCGTGCAGCGCGCTTGCCAGCGCCACGCCAGGTAGCGCCGGGCCGAGCTCGCCGTCATCGAGGCGTAGCGCCTCGTCCACCGCTTTCGAGAGCGCCGGGCGAAGCCGCTCGATGAGGCGCTGGGCGCTGGTGTGGCCAAGAGGCAGCGCCTTGCAGGCCACCGCCAACTGGTTTTCGAGCCACGCCCAGCCGAAGCCGAGCATCGCCTGGCGTGGGCTCACGCCGCGTGTAAAGGCGGTGTAAGCGAAAAGCGTTACGTAACCCGCCGGGCGCGGCAGCCACTCCTCTTGCGGCAACAGCCCAAGGCTTGCCAGAAGACGCTCGAGGGCAGCTCCAAGCCTTGCGTCCTCGGCGGCGAGCTCGGCGGTTTCGCGGCTGGCGGCAAGCCAGCCATCCCACTCGGCCACGCTTTCGCCGTCGCGCGTCTCGAAAGCCGCATAAAGGCGCGCGATCACCGGCAGCTCGCAGCGGGTCAGGCCGTCGTGGAGCACGCCTGAAAGCCACTCGGCCAGGCTCTCCTCGTCACTCACCCAGCCGAGCTCGAAGGCACTCTCGAGCCCTTGGGAAAAGGCAAAGGCGCCGATCGGCAGCGCCGGGCTGACCAGTTGCAAAAGCCCGAGCAGCGCCAGATCGTCCTGGGCCTCAGTGGCCATGGGTATGGTCGTGGTCATGATCGTGCGCGTGGTCGTGGTGATGCTCGTGGGCCGCCTCTGGCGCTTCCCGGTCGTGGTGGCCGTGGTCGTGGGCATGGGCGTGGCCGAGCTGCTGGTAGGCGCCGGGCTCCGGGTCGAAGGTGTCGTCATGATGCTCGAGCGTTGCGCCCAGAAGCCCCGCGAGCTCTTCGAGCACGTGATCCGGCGGGAAGCGCACCCAGCCGCCCTTCTCGTCCTCGCCGAGTGCCAGCTGCACGTGGCGGTTGCCCAGGTGGTAGGCGAGCCGCGCCAGCGGCAGCCCGGAGGCCACGCGGGCGGTGACCACCGGCTCGATGGCGGCGCGCACCCGCACCACGCGGCCATCCTCGGCTTTCAGGCCGTCGCCGTCGCGCAGCACCGGGCCGCGGTCGAGAAACAGCCCCAGGGCCTGGCCGGTGTCGCTTTCGGCCTTCAGCCGCCCGCGAATGCGCAGCTCGAAGGGCAGCGTCAGGGTATCGCTGGCGGCGCTTTCGCCGATCGGACCCAAGCGTTCTATCAGTTTCAGCATGACTTTTATCCTTGCACAGCTTTGTGGCCGTGTCGGGGGCAGGCCTACGAGAGGGCGCTGTGAATACCTCCCTGTACGCTACTTTTGCCATCCCTGGCAAAAGACCCTCTCTACGGCCTGCCCCCGCCACATCTCGCTAAACGCCGCCTTGATCAAAACAGATGATACCGCTGCGCCAGCGGAAGCTCCGTGGCGGGCTCGCAGGTCAGAAGCTCGCCGTCGCAGCGCACTTCGTAGGTCTGCGGGCCCACGGTCAGCTCCGGGCAGGCATCGTTGAGCAGCATGTCCTTCTTGCGCACCCCGCGCACGTTCTTGCACGCCGACAGCGTGCTTTGCAGCCCCAGACGCTCCTTGATCCCGGCGTCGATCGCCGCTTGGCTTACGAAGCTCAGCCGGGTCAGGCTCGCCGCGCGGCCGAAGGCGCCGAACATCGGGCGGTAGTGCACCGGCTGGGGCGTCGGGATCGAGGCGTTGGGGTCGCCCATGGGTGCTCCGGCGATCATGCCGCCTTTCAGAATAAGCGAGGGCTTCACGCCGAAGAACGCCGGCTTCCACAGCACCAGATCGGCGAGCTTGCCCACCTCGATGGAGCCCACCTCGTGGGCAATGCCGTGGGTGATCGCCGGGTTGATGGTGTACTTGGCGATGTAGCGCCTGGCGCGAAAATTGTCCGCCCCCAGCGCCTGATCTTCCGGCAGGAGGCCGCGCTGAAGCTTCATCTTGTGCGCGGTCTGCCAGGTGCGGCAGATCACTTCGCCCACCCGGCCCATGGCCTGGGAGTCCGAGGCGATCATCGAGATCACGCCGAGATCGTGCAGGATGTCCTCGGCGGCGATCGTCTCGCGGCGAATGCGCGAGTCGGCGAAGGCCACGTCTTCGGGGATGTTCGGGTCCAGGTGGTGGCACACCATCAGCATGTCCAGGTGCTCGTCGATGGTGTTGACCGTGTAGGGGCGCGTCGGGTTGGTGGAGGACGGCAGCACGTACTCCAGCGAACAGGCGGTGATGATGTCCGGCGCGTGGCCGCCGCCTGCCCCTTCGGTATGATAGGTGTGGATACCGCGCTCCTTGAACGCCGCCAGCGTATCCTCGACGAAGCCGGACTCGTTGAGCGTGTCGGTGTGGATCGCGATCTGGACATCGTACTTCTCTGCCACGCTCAGGCAGGTGTCGATCGAGGCGGGCGTGGTGCCCCAATCTTCGTGCAGCTTGAGCCCCATGGCACCGGCCTCGATCTGCGCCTCGAGCCCTTCAGGGAGGCTGGCGTTGCCCTTGCCGAGCAGGCCGATGTTCATGGGAAGCGTATCCACCGCCTGGAGCATCTTGCCCAGGTGCCAGGGCCCCGGCGTGCAGGTGGTGGCATTCGAGCCGGTGGCGGGGCCGGTGCCGCCGCCGAGCATGGTGGTCACGCCGCTCATCAGCGCCTCTTCCACCTGCTGCGGGCAGATGAAGTGAATATGGGCGTCGATGCCGCCAGCGGTGAGGATCTTGCCCTCGCCGGCGATGATCTCGGTGCCCGGGCCGATGACGATGCCGACGTCCGGCTGGGTGTCTGGGTTGCCCGCCTTGCCGATCGCCGCGATGCGCCCGGCCTTCAGGCCGACGTCCGCCTTGACGATGCCCCACCAGTCGAGAATCAGCGCGTTGGTGATGACGGTATCAATCACCGCGTCATCCACGCGCTGGCTCTGGCCCTGGCCGTCGCGAATCACCTTGCCGCCGCCGAACTTCACCTCGTCGCCGTAGTGGGTGGCGTCACGCTCGACTTCGATCCAGAGCTCGGTGTCGCCCAGGCGCACCCGGTCGCCCACGGTGGGGCCGTACATGTCGGCGTAGGCCTGGCGGCTGATCCTGTTGGTGGTCATTGCGCGTCTCCTCTGGCGTCGTCGAGCGGCCCCATCACGTCGCCGCGAAAACCGTAGATTTCACGCTTGCCGACGAACGGGATCAGCGTGACCTCGCGGGTCTGGCCCGGTTCGAAGCGGATCGCGGTGCCTGCCGCCACGTCGAGGCGAAAGCCGCGGGTCCTGTCGCGGTCGAACACGAGCGCCGGGTTGGCCTCGGCGAAGTGGTAGTGGGAGCCGAGCTGGATGGGCCGGTCGCCGGTGTTGGCGACCTCGACGGTGATCCGCTCGCGGCCGGCGCAGAGCTCGATCTCGCCGTTTTTCAACTGGTACTCGCCGGGAATCATGGCGCTCTCCTGTCAATGGCTAGTTGATGGGCGTATGAACGGTCACGAGCTTCGTGCCATCGGGAAAGGTCGCCTCGACCTGCACCTCGTCGACCATCTCGGCCACGCCTTCCATCACGTCGTCACGGCCGAGTATCTCGCGGCCGAAGCTCATGAGCTCCGCCACGCTCTTGCCGTCGCGGGCGCCCTCCATGATCTCGAAGCTGATCAGCGCCACCGCTTCCGGGTAGTTGAGCTTCAACCCGCGCGCCTTTCGGCGCTCGGCGAGCTGGGCGGCGGAGAACAGCAGCAGCTTGTCCTTGTCTCTCGGGGTCAGTTCCATGGCGTCGTCCTCTTGAAAATCGGTGATGGGTCAGGTGAGCCAGATGCGCGGCGTGTGCGCTTCGCGGCCGATCAGGCGCGGGCGCAGAAGCCGCCAGGCCTGCTCGCAAAGCGTCCAGGCATCAGAGCGCGAGCCGCCCAGATAGCGCAGCAGCAGCACGCCATGACGCGCGGTGACCGCCCAGTGCGGGCTGGCCGGAAGTGCCTCGCGCAGCGCTTCGATGGCGGCGCCGCTCTCCTCGAGCCCGACCGCCCAGAGCGTGGCCTGTACCGTGGCCCCGCCCTGGCCCCAGCGGCCGGCAAAGCGCGGGTGCAGCGGGTCGAGCGGCTGGCGCTCGAGCCACAGGGGTTTGCCATCCAGTGTCAGGCGAAAGTGCTGCTCGATGCGCCCGGTGACGAACGGAAGTTGGCTTGCCGGGCGGCCCAGCGCCATCACCTCCCAGCCAAGGCACTTGGCGCTACCGTGAAGCGCGATATGGGTGCGCTGCTCGCCCTTCGAGCCATCGAAGGCGATGGTCTCCTGGGGCAGCCATTCGAGCACCGCGCCGTCCTCCACGGTGAGGTCGGTGCACTGGCGCCAGGCCACGCCCTGGCTATCCGCCTTGTAGAGCTTGTTGGCAGCGGGCGTGGTCAGAAGCGCGTGGGCGCCCTTCTCCACGTGGGCGGAGATCTCCAGCGCATCGCCGCTGACCAGCCCCCCGGGCGGGTGCAGCAGGTAGACATGGCAGGCATCAAAGCGGCCTTCCGGGTAGAACGGGCGCTGCACGCGAAGCGGACCCTGGTGGCGGGCCTGCACCATGCGCGTGGCCTGATCGCGCCGAGCGAAGCGCAGCGCGAGCCGCGCCACCCAGCGGCGCTGCTCGTCGAAACGGTGGCCCGACGCCACCACCGGCGCGAAATTTTCGCGGTGCATCATGTAGTGATCGCTTCTGATAAAGGAACTCGTTACCCGATCAATGCAAGTAATGCGCCAAAATGGTGAAAAACGAATCCGGTATGCATCAAATGCCGTCGACCCAGGTGCGAAAGCCAAAAAGATGCACCAATCGATGGCATCACTACCCGCCAGTGCACCAAAAAGATGCTTTCGACGCTTATCTCGATCGATCATGCCGCGGCTTGACAGCGCACCCGGTTAACAAGAAACTTAGCAAAGGCTATACTTCTTGCTGGATGCCAAAACTGGCGTTCGGCAATCTCCGTCTTACCGCTCATCGGGGGTCTGGTCATGCTCAACACGAAACGCACCGTTGCCGCTCTCGCCCTTCTGCCGCTGGGTTCGACGGCGCTGGCCGACGAGCCGCCGCTCGAGGTGGTGACCACCATCGGCATGATCGCCGACGTGGCCCGAAACGTCGGCGGCGAGTGCGTCGCGGTGGAAGCGATGATGGGCCCGGGGGTCGACCCGCACCTCTATCAGGCCAGCGCCAGTGACGTCGCCCTGCTGCGCGGCGCCGAGCAGATCCTCTACTCGGGCTACGCGCTCGAGGGCCAGCTCGGCTCGGTGCTGGAGAACTTCGCCAGGCGCACGCCGACGCTCGCCGTCGCCCCCGCGTCGATCGAGGAGGAGGCGTTGATCGCCTCTCAGGGCACTTATGGGGTCGACCCGCACCTGTGGATGGACGTCTCGCTCTGGGCGCAAACCGTGCCGACCTTGCGCGACACCCTGATTGAAGCGCGCCCGGCGTGCGCCGCGACCATCGAGGCCAACGCCGAGCGCTACGAAGCAGAACTTCTCGCGCTGCACGAGTGGATCAGAGAGAGCATCGCCAGCATTCCCGACGAGCAGCGCGTGCTGGTCACCGCCCACGACGCCTTCAGCTACTTCGGCCGCGCCTACGATATCGACGTCGAAGGCATCCAGGGCATCAGCACCGCCACCGAAACCGGCATTGCCGATATCCGCAACATGGCCAATAGTGTGGTGGAGCGCAACGTGCCGGCAGTGTTCGTCGAGAGCACCATCAACCCGCGCACCATCCAGGCGGTGATCGATGCGGCGGCCCAGCAGGGCCACGAGGTGGTGGTCGGCGGCGAGCTCTATTCGGATGCCATGGGCGACGAGGACACCGTCGATGGCACCTACATGGGCATGCTCTACCGCAATACCGAGCACATCGTCGAGGCGCTGGGCGGTACCCTCGCCCCCCTGCCGGACGCGCTCGAGGGCTGGGCCAGCGAATGGCAGCTCGAACCCTGACGATCAAAGGCACTGTTCGATGACAACGACCGGTAACGCTGAGCCGGCACTCAGTATCAAGAACCTGACCGTGAGCTACCACAACCAGCCCGTGCTGTGGGATATCGAGCTCGATATTCCCGCCGGCGTCATGGCAGGCATCGTCGGGCCCAACGGGGCGGGCAAGAGCACGCTGATCAAGAGCCTTTTGGGGCTGGTGCCGTCGCTCTCCGGCGACGTGAAAGTACACGGCAAGCCCTACGCCGCCCAGCGCAAGCGGGTGGGCTACGTGCCCCAGCGCTCGAGCGTGGACTGGGACTTTCCCACCACGGCGCTCGACGTGGTAATGATGGGCCTCTACGGGCGCCTTGGCTGGTTCCGCCGCCCGGGACGCCGCGAGCGCCGCGAGGCCCTGGAGGCGCTTGCGATGGTCGGCATGACCGACTTCGCCGAGCGCCAGATCAGCCAGCTCTCCGGCGGCCAGCAGCAGCGGGTGTTTCTGGCACGCGCCCTGGTCCAGCAGGCGGACGTCTACTTTCTCGACGAGCCCATGGCCGGGGTGGATGCCACCACCGAGCGGGCGATCATCGACATCCTGCGCCGCCTGCGCGACCAGGGCAAGACCGTGATCGTGGTCCACCACGACCTGCAGACGGTGAGCACTTACTTCGACTGGCTGCTGCTTCTCAACGTGCGGGTCATTGCAGCTGGTAACGCAAAAGAGGTGTTCAAGATCGACCACCTGCGCCAGGCCTACGGCGGCCAGATCGCCCTGCTCGGCGATCACGACTCGCTGATGTTTCCCGCCTCGAAGGTGACGTGACGCCATGGCCTGGCTCGAGCTTCTATCGGACTACACCTTCCAGAACGTGGTGATCGGCGCCGCACTCCTGGGCCTGATCAGCGGGCCGCTGGGCTGCTTTGCGGTGCTGCGCCGCCAGAGCCTTTTGGGCGACGCCATTTCCCACGCCGCACTCCCCGGCATATGTCTGAGCTTCATCATCACCGGCAGCCGCGATCTGGGTGGCATCATCCTCGGCTCGCTGGTCACCGGCACGCTGGCCGCACTTTTGATGCTGCTGCTCACGCGTAAGAGCCGGCTGAAAACCGACGCCGGGCTGGGCATCTGCCTGAGCCTCTTCTTCGCCGTCGGCATCGTGCTGCTCACCTACATTCAGGGCACCCGCAACGCCGCCCAGGGCGGGCTCGAGGCCTTCCTGTTCGGCCAGGCGGCGGCGACGCTGCGCTCGGATCTATGGGTGATGGGGGCGATCACGCTGGCCACGCTATCGCTTCTGGCCGCGTTCTGGAAACAGGCCAAGCTGGTGACCTTCGACGCCGAGTACGCCCGCACGCTCGGCATGCCCGTCGCCGCCATCGAGGCTTCACTGACCGCCATGGTCACGCTGGCGGTCGTGGTCGGTTTGCAGATGGTCGGGGTGGTGCTGATGGCGGCGATGATCGTCGCCCCGGCGGCGGCGGCACGCCAGTGGAGCCGCCACCTGGGCGGCATGCTGGTGATCGCCGCGACGGTCGGTATCGCGAGCGGCGTGACCGGCGCGAGCATCAGCACGCTGTCGCGCGGGCTCGCCACCGGTCCTCTGATCGTGCTGACCGCCACCGCCATCGTGCTGGTGTCGCTGGCGCTGGCGCCGGGGCGCGGGCTCTTGTGGGGCATCGTGAAACACTACCGCCAGAAAGCCGACCTGCAGTCCCGGCAGCTCCTCTATGCGCTCTACAGGCACCCCGAGACACCGCCCCGAACCACGCTGGGCGCCCGGCGCACGCTGGCGCGGCTGGCGCGCAAGGGCTATCTCGCCCGCACCAACGGCACCGCCGGCGTGACGCTCACCGACGCCGGACGCGCCCGCGCCCGCCAGGTCGTCGCCGCATTTGAGGAGGCCACGCCATGATCGAGGAGCTTCTGAACGCCACGGCGCTGCCGATCATCCTGGTCGGCGCCATGGTCGGCATCGCCTCTTCGGCGGTGGGGACCTTTCTGGTGCTGCGCGGCAACAGCATGCTGTCGGACGCTATCAGCCACTCGATCGTCTTCGGCATCGTCATCGTGTGGATCCTGACCGGCCAGCAGAGCGGGCCGGTGCAGCTCATCGGCGCCGCCCTGACCGGGCTTCTGACGGTCTTTCTCACCGAAGCGCTCGCCGGCACCAAGCGGGTGAAGCAGGACGCCGCCATCGGGCTGGTCTTCCCGGCGCTGTTCTCGGTCGGGGTGCTGCTGCTCAATATCTACGCCCACGACGTGCATATCGACACCCACACGGTGCTGCTGGGCGAGATCGGCTTCGTCTGGCTCGACACCGTCGAGCTCTTCGGCCTGCCGATTCCCCAGGCGCTGGTGACGATGAGCGCGATGACGCTGGTCAACTACGCGTTCATCGGGCTGTTCTACAAGGAACTCAAGCTCGCCACCTTCGACCCGGCGCTGGCCAGGGCCTTCGGCTTCATGCCCACCCTGCTCTTCTACGGGCTTCTGATGCTCACCAGTTCCACCGCCGTGGCGGCGTTCGATGCCGTGGGTGCGGTGCTGTTCATCGCCTTCGCCATCGTGCCGGCTTCGGCGGCGTACCTGCTCACCGACCGGCTGTGGATGATGTTCGTCATCGGCGCGCTGATCTCGATCGCCTCGAGCGTGCTCGGCTACTACCTCGCCGTGCACTTCAACGTCTCGATCGGCGGCATGATGGCGGTGATGACCGGGGTGTTCTTGATCCTCGCCTTTCTGGGCGGGCCGCGCTACGGCGTGATTGCGCGGCGGCTGCGTCGCCGCCGTCCAGCGCCGGTCGCCAAGGCATAACCCCCGGAGAAACCCGCCGACGCGCAGGGAGAGTGTCATGAGCCAGCCCCCGTCCGATCGCCGTTCGCAAAAGCAGAGAATGCTCGCCGGCGACCTCTACACCGCCGATGACCCGGAGCTCGCCCGGGAGTCCGAGCTCGCCAAGCGCGCCATGGTCGAGTTCGCCCGGCACTACGAACACGACGTGAACGCCGCTCACGCCGTCTTGAAAGGCTTGTTCAAGCGATTCGGCGACACCGCCCACATCCGCCCGCCGCTGTATGTCGACTACGGCTACCACATCAGTTTCGGTGAAGGCTCCTTCGCCAACTTCGGGCTGATGGCGCTGGACGTGGCCCCCATCACGGTCGGTCGCGACGTCCAGATCGGCCCCAACGTGCAGCTTCTGACCCCGACCCACCCGCTCGATGCCGAGGCGCGCCGCCAGAAGCTCGAAGCCGGCGCTCCCATCGTCATTCACGACAACGTGTGGCTGGGGGGCGGGGTGATCGTGCTGGCCGGTGTCACCATCGGCGAGAACAGCGTGATCGGTGCCGGCGCCGTGGTGACCCGGGACATTCCCGCCAACGTGGTGGCCGTCGGCAACCCGGCGCGGGTGATTCGTCGTTTGCCCTGAACCCGCCGAGCGAGCCTGCCGGTGTCGAACCGGGTGTGGATAACTTAAACCGTCAGGTGGGTCTTGATCAGCTCCTGGGATAGCTCACCGATCTCGCCTTTCGCCACCGGGCGGCCGCGGTCCATGATCACGAAGCGGTCGGCGTATTTTCTGGCAAAGGGCAACTTCTGCTCGACCAGCAGTACCGTGAGCCCGTCCTCCTCGATCAGCTGGCGGATCACCTGGCCGATCTGGGCAACGATATTGGGCTGGATGCCCTCGCCGGGCTCGTCGAGGATCAGGAGTTTGGGCTCGATCACGAGCGCCCGCCCGATGGCGAGCTGCTGCTGCTGGCCACCGGAGAGATCGCCGCCGCGGCGGTGCTTCATCTGTTCGAGCACCGGGAAGAGCTCATAAATGCGCTCGGGGATCTTCTTCAGCCCGTCTGCCCGGGCGGCAAGCCCCGTGCGCAGGTTCTCTTCCACCGTGAGCAGCGGAAAGATCTGCCGGCCCTGGGGCACGAAGCCAATCCCCAGACGCGAACGGGCCTCGATCGCCTTTCTGGTCAGCTCGACCTCGCCACCCTGCGCCTGGAATCTGAGCGCGCCGCTCGTGACCGCGACCTCGCCCATGATCGCCTTCATCAGCGTGGTCTTGCCTACGCCGTTGCGACCCATCACGCAGGTGCATCGGCCTTTCGGCACCTCCAGATCCAGGTCCCACAGGGTGTGGCTTTCGCCGTAGAACTGGTTGAGTCCTTCGATTGCGAGCATTAGCCCATCTCCTCGTCGTCCGCGCCCAGGTACACCTCCACCACCTTCGGATCACTGGATACCTGATCCATGCTGCCCTCCGCCAGTACGCTGCCCTGGTGGAGCACCGTCACCTTGCGCGCGATCGAGCGCACGAAGCCCATGTCGTGCTCGACCACCACCACCGACTGCCGCCCGGCCAGGCGCGTCAGCAGCTCGGCGGTGCGCTCCATCTCCTGTTCGGTCATGCCGGCCACGGGCTCGTCGACCAGCAAGAGCCGCGGGCGCTGCATGAGCAGCATGCCGATCTCGAGCCACTGCTTCTGGCCGTGGGAGAGAATCCCCGCCGGCTGAAAACGCAGGGCGGCCAGCCCGACCGTCTCGAGCACCTCGTCGATGCGATCGCGCGCCTCGCCGGTCATGCGCGCGGTGAGCGTGGGCAGAATGCGCTTGTCCGCCGCCATGGCGAGCTCCAGATTCTCGAACACGCTGAGCGCCTCGAACACCGTGGGCTTCTGGAACTTGCGCCCGATGCCGAGGCTTGCGATCTCCGGCTCGTTCATCTGCAGAAGGTTGTGGCGGCTGCCGAACCAGACGCTGCCCTCGTCGGGCCGGGTCTTGCCGGTGATGATGTCCATCATGGTGGTCTTGCCCGCGCCGTTGGGGCCGATGATGCAGCGAAGCTCGCCGTCGTCGATGGTCAGGTTCAGCTTGTTGATCGCCCTGAAGCCGTCGAAGCTGACGGTCACGTCCTCCAGGTAGAGGATCGGGCCGTGGCGCACGTCGACCTTCGACGCCTGGGGCGCCATGAAGCCGAACACCCGGTCGCGGCTCTTGATCTCCTGAAAAAAGCTCATGCGCTCGCCTCCTGTGGTTGCGCGCCGCGTCGCCGGCGCAGGTGGGCGAAGAGCCC
>NZ_JAMZBC010000065.1 GCF_024158715.1 Halomonas sp. 707D7
CTCGAGCGCCTGCGCGAAGCCTACGACGGCATGGCTGAAAGCGCCGAACAGGACCGCCAGCGCCACGCCGAGTTCGACGTGCGCTTTCACGACGCCATCTATCAAGCGAGCGACAACCTGGTGTGGCGCCAGGTGGGCCATCTGCTGCGCCCTTGCATCATGGCCTTGGTGCAGGACTCCCAGCGCCGGCTCGACACCCTGGCCGACAGCCTCGCGCGCCATCGCCGCCTGATGGATGCGATCATCGAAGGCGACGAACAGGCGGCCTCCCACGCCGCCCGCGAGGTGCTGCTGCGCACCGCCCGGGATCTCGAGATCGCTTTCGAATGACGCCCATCTTCCCACGACCACAGGAGTTTCCATGAAGATCACGCGCCTCAAGACCTGGCAGGTACCGCCACGCTGGCTGTTTCTCAAGATCGAGACCGACGAAGGCTGCTACGGCTGGGGCGAGCCGGTCATCGAAGGCCGCGCCGCCACGGTGGAAGCCGCCGTGCACGAGCTTGCCGACTACCTGATCGGCCAGGACCCGCACCGTATCGAGCATCTGTGGAACACGCTCTACCGCGCCGGCTTCTACCGCGGCGGGCCGATTCTGATGAGCGCGATCGCCGGCATCGACCAGGCGCTGTGGGACCTGAAGGGGCGCGACCTGGGCGTGCCGGTGCATCAGCTTCTGGGCGGTGCGGTGCGCGACAGGATGCGCATGTACGCCTGGACCGGCGGCGACCGGCCCAGCGACGTCGGCGCCGGGGCCAGGGCGCTGGTCGACAAGGGCTTCACCGCCTTCAAGATGAACGGTACCCCGGAGATGCAGATCGTCGACTCGCACAAGAAGATCGATGAAGCGGTGGCGCGGGTGCGCGAGGCGCGCGAAGCGGTGGGGCCGGACGTCGGCATCGGCATCGACTTTCACGGCCGCGTGCACCGGCCGATGGCCAAGGCGCTTCTGCGCGAGCTCGAGCCCTATCACCCGATGTTCGTCGAGGAACCGGTGGCCCCGGAGCATCTGCCGTGCCTGAAGGAGATCGCCGGCGGGCTTGGCTATCCGCTGGCCACCGGCGAGCGTCTGCATACCCGCTTCGAGTTTCGCGACCTTTTGCAGGACGGCATGATCGATATCGTCCAGCCGGATCTCTCCCACTGCGGCGGCATCAGCGAAGGGCTCAAGATCGCCGCGCTCGCCTCGGCCTATGATGTGGCGCTGGCGCCTCACTGCCCGCTCGGCCCGCTGACGCTGGCCGCTTCGCTGCAGCTCGACGCGGTGAGCCACAACGCCTTCATCCAGGAGCAGAGCATGGGCATCCACTACAACCAGGGCAACGACGTGCTCGACTACCTGGTGGACAAGACCGCGCTTTCGATCAAGGACGGCTTCTGCGCCATCCCTCAGGGCCCCGGGCTCGGGGTGGAGATCGACGAGCAGTTCGTCGAGGAGCGTGCCAAGACCGGCCACCGCTGGCGCAACCCGGTGTGGAGCCACGAGGATGGCTCCATCGCCGAATGGTGATCACCTCAACGGGAGACGTTGCATGACGACCGCTACCCACGAGCGACTGGCCTGGATCGCCGCGGACTGGGGCTCCTCCAACCTGCGGGTATGGGCGATGGACGCCGCCGACCGGGTGATCGATCGCGCCCGCAGCGAGAAAGGCATGCTGGCCCTTTCCCCCGCCGAGTACGAGGCGGAGCTTCTGCGCCTGGTGAACGACTGGCTGCCCGATCAAACGGTGCGCGTGGTGGTCTGCGGCATGGCTGGCGCCCGCCAGGGCTGGCAGGAGTCGGCCTACCTGGCGCTTCCCGCCGCGCTTGACCGGCTGAGCCAGGCGGCGGTTCGTCCCCGTTTGCAGGATCAGCGGCTCGAGGTCGTGATCCTGCCCGGCGCGAGCCAGCGCGGCCTCGACGGCGCCTTCGACGTGATGCGCGGCGAGGAGACCCAGCTCGCCGGGCTGCTCGCCACCTCCCCCGGCTTCAGCGGCCTTGCCTGCCTGCCCGGCACCCATTCGAAATGGGCGCGCCTGGACGAGGGTGCCCTCACCCGCTTCGCCACGTACCTCACCGGCGAGCTTTATGAGCTGCTGGCCGGCCACTCGGTGCTACGTCATTCAGTTGCGCCGGACCTGGACGATGACGCCTGCCGCGACGCCTTTCGCCAGGCGGTGCGCGAAAGCGTCGACCATCCCGGGCGCTTCACCAACGCGCTGTTCACCCTGCGTGCCCGAGACCTGCTCGACACCACGCTGCCCGGCGGCGAGCGGCGCGGGCAGTTGCTCGGCGCACGGCTCTCGGGGCTCGTCATCGGCCAGGAGCTGGCCGATGCCACGCACAACCTGCCCCGCCACGAGCCTGTGACGCTGATCGGCGGCGCGGCGCTGACCCGGCGCTACACCCAGGCCCTGGAAGCGCTGGAGCGCCCCTGCACGACCCTGGACGGCGACGCCGCCGTGCTCGCCGGGCTGACCCTCGCCCACCGCACGCTCACCGATTGAAGGAGGTTCCATGACGCTTCCCCTGATAGGCATTCTGCGCGGCGTGACGCCGAGCGAAGTGGTGGATATCGCCCACGCGCTGCTCGAGGCGGGCATCACCCGCATCGAGGTACCGCTCAACTCGCCGTCGCCGCTCGAGAGCATCGCGCTGCTCGCCGAGCGTTACGGCGACCGGGCGCTGATCGGCGCCGGCACGGTGCTCACCCCCGCCCAAGTGAAGGAAGTGCACGCCGCCGGCGGGCGGCTGATCGTCTCGCCCAACGCCCGTCCGGCGGTGATCGAGGCCGCCCGAGCGCTCGGCATGCAGAGCTTCCCCGGCATCGTCACGCCGTCCGAGGCGTTCGACGCGCTCGATGCCGGCGCCACCGGGCTCAAGCTCTTTCCCGCGGTCCAGGTCGGTATCGAGGGCATGAAGGCGGTGCGCGCGGTACTGCCACCAGGCACGCTGCTCTACGCGGTCGGCGGCATCGGCGAGAGCAACTTCGCCGAATGGCGCGCCGGCGGCGTGGACGGCGCCGGGCTCGGAAGCGCGCTTTACAAGCCCGGCCAGAGCGCCGAACAGGTGGGCCGCCAGGCCCAGGCGCTGGTGCGCGCCTGGCAGGCGGCGGGAGACGATCATGAATGACGCGCTGCAGGCAACGCTCGCCGTGGATTGCCGCTGCGAGCTCGGCGAAGGCCCCCAGTGGCAGGCGCAAAGCGCCCGGCTCTACTGGTGCGATATTCTGGGCAAGCGGCTCCACTGGCTCGACCCGGCAACCCAGGTGCATTCAAGCTTCGCGCTCGAGCGCATGACCTCCTGCGCCGCCCCGGTCGAAGATGGCCGGCTGCTGCTGATAGGCGAAAACCAGCTGACGCTGTTCGACCCGAAACGACAAAAGCAGACCGCGCTGATGGCGTTCGAGGCGGACAATCCCGTCACCCGCAGCAACGACGCCCGGGTCGACCGGCACGGCAGCCTCTGGCTCTCCACCATGGGCAAGAACGCCGAACCCGGCGCGGGCAGCCTCTACCGTCTTCACCGGGGCAAGCTCCATACCCTGCGCTCGGGGCTGACCATCCCCAACGCGATCTGCTTCTCGCCAAAAGGCGACACCGCCTACTTCACCGATACGCCGACCGGCAGGGTGCTGCGCTGGGCGCTGGATGATCAGGGATGGCCCATCGGTGAACCCGAGCCTTTTGCTGATTTCACCCAAACGGAAGGCAACCCGGACGGCGCTGTCATGGATAGCCACGGCTGCCTATGGCTGGCACTGTGGGGCGCTGGGCAGGTAGTGCGCTTAAATACACAGGGTCAGATTATTGGCCGTATTGACTTGCCGGTCAGCCAGCCCTCCTGCCCGGCATTTGCCGGCGCCGATCTTAAAACGCTGTATATCACCACTGCGCGAGAGGGATTCAGTGCTGAGCAGCTTGCCCAAGAGCCCTTCGCAGGCTCGCTCTATGTAGTCGAGACAGGCATCGCCGGACTCGCCGAGCCGCCTCTACATCTGGCCTAGTCAGAAATGAGTAGTCCCGCGACTGCGGGGCTACTATTGAGTGCAAATCTCCTATTTGACTGCCCCTGCAGCACAATTGATTACCTACTCGGTCGTTACGGATCTAATTACACTTTCAATTTGAACAGCCATTTAAAAAAGATACCAGTCTTCTTCATTGAAGCTGCTTGCCATGTTGACCTTATTTCAGTGTCCTGCCTTAAAGCGATACGTACTGTTGGCGGATCAGGTTATGCCACTACTTGCCTCGCTGGATTCTTTGCTTTAGCACATCATTAGCATGGTGCTCAAATATAAATGGGAGTTCGTCTGTTAAGATGTGACCTAGCCAAAGTGGATCATCACGGCTCTTTAGCAAGTGAGCATCAGCACCATTCAGGATGGCCGTTAGCAGACTCCATCGCTTGTTATAACTTGCAGTTTCAAACTCCTCTAGCAGGACTCTTAGGCTTGCTTCCTTACGGTGGCATTCGAGCGCCTTAAGTGCCGAATGTCTAACTTCATTAGCGCTATCTTGGTCAGCAAGTCCAACGATAACGTTATTAATTTGAGGAAATGGTAACCAAGCAGCTAATTCAGCGATGATCTTTCTCTCGGAAGCTGCCCCCCTTACACGCTCGGCAAACAGCGGAACAATTATTGCAGGATCTAGCTGGCGAAGAGCTCGTCCGACGGCACTTCTAGTTGAATCCCGCTCAATTTTAACAGCCACACTAATCAGTTTCTCGGCTGCTATATCTGGTGCGATGCGAACGAGCAACCTCGCCAACTCTCGCTCAATTTTTGGGTGGGTCTTAAAAGCCAACTCAATTGCATCAACAGCGCGCGGTATATTAAATTTGGCCAGGCCTTCGATGACGTTCAGTGGCTCTGTCACAAAGAAGGAGTTTTCAGAAAACGCCTTTTCAAGAATTGTATCCCGCAATCCAGGATCATTAGCTTCAGCTGCTATATCATAAGGGGTCTCATCGAAATAGCTAACCCGCTCACAGGCTATTCCTGCAGCTGCTATAGCTTGATCACGCGTCTCCGAACGCCTATATAGCATACGAATAACGAAAACCTCATAGCGGCTCCATGAACCCACGCTCTGATTTTGTAGCCATTCCAGTAGTAATTCCTCACCGCCATTCTTTACGCTTGCAAGAGCATCAATACCCCACCGAACATTCTCTTTCGTTTGTGCTACCAAAAAAGCAAATTGGGCAAACTCATTGGATTGATCACCAAGTTCGCGCAGCGAGATACAAAGATACATTGCCAAACGACTGGCTGGATCAGTTCTCTCTAGCAAGTCACGCACAACAGGGATGAGCTTTTCATTATTGCTAAACCAAGCGATAATCACAGCGACACAAAGCTCATTTTCTGCTGTTGCTCTATTTTTCAGAGTCAAAATAGCTCTGTTTAGGAGAGAAGTCGGCATTGGTCCTTGATGTAATCTAAGAAGAAAAAGTTCGAGTGGTACTTCAGATATTCCGACCTCGAAAATAGCATTGACCAAACTAGCATCAGCCCCCAATGCGGCAAGACTGCTTACAGCTTTATGAAAATCGCGATAAGGTTCCGATTCCAGTTTTCCAATAGCATCTCGAGGAATTGGTCGGAGGGCGATAGCAGTTAACCGCTCTATAACTTCAGAATCTTGACGTACAAAAGCCCACATTAAACCACCACGACGTACCCAGTAGTGCTCGGACTCTAGCTCGTGCTTGAGTAACGTAGTGATCCCTTCACCGCCTATCAGGATGAGAAGCCTACGTATGCCCTCATGCACAGGCTCGTTACCCCTACTATTTAATCGTTGTCGACAGCAGCCGATGGTAACGAGCATTGCTTCTAGCTCTCCGCCTTCCTCCGCCATTATGATGGAAAGAAGATCCGGACGAGTGATACCTCCCAAAAAACTTAGTGGGCGATCAAGCCAAATTTGATCTCCAGAGATGACTGCATCGAGATCTTGACGCAAGTCCCATTCTAGGGTGCGTAGCACGAACCGCAGCATTTCTTTGTTGATCTCATTCGGTCGTTCATCAAAAAGAATTTCAATCAAATGACGGCCCCCCGGCTGCGTCTTAGCTAGCGCGAGCACGCGATGTAGCGTTAATTCCGGTTCAGCGCGCAACAAGCCGGGTAGCCAGTAATTCCGAGATAAATAACGCTCTGATTCACCGATCTCTTCGAGCCGATCAATTGCAGCGAGTGGGTCAAGAACGGAGAGCGCATAGAGTGCAGCCCCGCTAGCGAAATCCTGCTGTTGTGTGAGGTTTTGAGTAATGAAATCAATTTTTTCACGATCGCCAAAGCGTGCGATGCAATGCAGCAGGCTACGGGGCTTACTTTCAGGCATCATTTCAATCAATCGATCTCGTGTTTCTCTCCAAATAGTCAGAGCATTGGGATGTTCTAGGGTGTTTAGCAAATATCCAAGATCGCTTATAGACTCCTTACTGGGATCAACAGAGAGTATCCGCAACCGAAGCCATTCCGGTCTATGGGCAACCCCGGCACGCAGGGCGGCCATGGTGGATTGGTAGCCCTCATGCGGCAGTCCGTTTGATCGATCTTCTAAAACTTCGACACAATGCTGGTGAATTTCCCAAATCCGATCTAGCCAATCGACATCCGGTGCGACTGTTAGCGCCACTATCGCTACACTCTGAAGATCCCATGAGCTGGATCGGAGAAGTGACTTTACAACATTCGCCAAGTCAACATGATCTTGTCGAGCCAAATTGACAAAGGCTTGGCCAATCAAACTCACGCGGTAATCTCTAGCTTCATCGGAAACTACAGAATGCAAGCGAGAGAGAAGAATCGGAACCGCACGCTGACCCAATGTTGGCAGCAGATGTTTGTACAGCTCTCCTCCATAACTTCCGAACTCATGGCTTTGTTCCATTTGTGCGACGATCACACTCGCGGGTTCAGCGTTTTTATCGTTTTCCCCAAGCAACCAGATCGTATCCATCGGCACATATCCGAGGCGACGCCACTGCGACTGGTTTTCGCTACTGCCACTAGAGAACATTTCACCAAGCTTTTCCACGCCAAGTTGATTGTGCTGATACTGGCGGACTAACTCTTTTGCAACAGCCCAATTCAGCAGACGGTCATGCGCAAATGCAACCTCGCCATATTCAGTGCTTCGAAGCCATCCAGTTGCCTCCAAGCGGGCTCGACTCTCATCGTTCAAACCGATTTCGGTCCATCTCTGCCGGCAAAGTGGATAAGTATCTCCTCCAACATATAAGGCAGCGAGCGCGAGTACGATGCCTATATCACCAAGAACTCCCCTTGAAGCAATGCGCTCCCAAAAGGACTCAAAGATTTCATATTCGCTTCGTGGAGCACGTTGTATTGAACTATAGGGAAGTTTGAGAAAAAGGCCGGCCAAAATTGGAGTGCGCAGAAGTTTCTTAAGGTCGTGAGGGAGTTCAGTCCACCTTTTACCACTCCACCTCAAGAGACAATCAAGTTCATTGATCGAGAATTCACCGACCTGATGCAGATGAATACGCTCACTGTCAGCTAACTTTAGCGTTCCGCTCAACTCAAGCGGTACTGACATGACAAGACGCATGCCCCGCTCGGCCCAATCCTGTCGAATGAGAGCACGGGCAACATCCACGTCCTGAACATCATCCACGGCGATCGTGATCTTTCGCCCCTCAGCGTTTGGCACAAGCTCGCAAAGGAACCGCGCAACCGCAACGAGTGATTTCTCAGATGTTTCGTCGAGACCGGTTTGCCAGATATCCTGTGCTGCATCCTTCAGCACTGTTTCCGAAGCGCTGTTAGAAGGCACGAGTGTCACTATCTCGCGGCTTTGCGCCAGAGTTTCCAA
Organism: Halomonas sp. 707D7; assembly: GCF_024158715.1. GTDB lineage: Bacteria > Pseudomonadota > Gammaproteobacteria > Pseudomonadales > Halomonadaceae > Vreelandella. Next base: position 7,836 of record NZ_JAMZBC010000065.1, read on the forward strand.
AAGCCGCCCCAATTGCCAAGTTTTTCCCATACCGCTTGTGCCAGCGATCAAAAGAACGGGCTTAATATCTGGCCAATCAGGCGGATTCCGCACATCACACTCAGGGCGATACCCCATACGATCAAGACGGTTGCGAGTCCGCTCACCCATCGTTTCAGCTAGTTGCTCAAAACGAACAATCCTATCGGGATTGAGCCCTACATTGCGAAATATTTCGTTTATCTCTTGGCGATCAAGCCTTACTTCCCCCTTACTTAATTTCTCAACAAGAATTCCTACAAGCCGTTCCCTAATACCTCTTTCGTCTCCCAAGTTAGGAGCATAGCGGCGCAGTAACTTATCTACAGCATAAGTCTGTTTAGTGTCATCCGATTCAAACTCTAGCTGCAAGTGCTTAAGTAGATGGAATACTTGTATCCGCTCATCGTTCTCACATGATTTTCTAGTTGAGCGGCTAGCCACAACAATATGGTCAAAAAATTCGCTATTTGTCCTGATTAGTCCAGAACTGAATTCCCTTTTTGTCATCCGATCTAGATCATCAGGCGCCACTGCTGACTCAACATCATTGAGAAACAGTCTTAAAGGTTTTAAACGGCCTTCCCGACCATCAGTGACAAATCGATAACGCGCATCGCCTGGACGCTGGGAGGGTATCGACTTTCGCAGATCAACGAGGACAGAAACGATGTCATTAACGGACCAAGTACCATTTTTACGTGACTTGTACTGCTCAACGAGATATACGCCAGCCGCCTCAGCTCGTGCGTCACCACCATTACGCGGCTCGAGAACCAGACATGCATCATCGATCAGCTCTCCATCTATAGTGCCGGACAGCGAGACTTGCGTAATCCATACTAAGTGATGAAGAATCTGATAAAGGAAGCCATTTATCGCAGCTGGCCCGCCAGCTTGTGTCATTTTCTCGCCCTCAATTATCGTCTAAGACAAATGCCTTAATTAGCGTCCACTATAGCCAAGAGAAATCAGTGAATCTCAAAATACTGAACCAAGCACGCTACACGATCAACGAATCAATCAAAAGCTATAACCGAACCTACTTCCTGAAATACAGAACGCCCACTGCGATACAGCGGGCGTTCGAATATGAAATAGATGCCAGACTAATTAGACGCTACACAAGCTAAATGTTTCATAAAGCCGTTTAACCCGCAAAGCTCACATACATCACGATCACCAGCACCACCAGCACGATACCCACGGGCACGGCGCCTTTCCAAGGAGTGAGATCGACGTCGCCGGTGTCCTGCTGCACCCAATCGGTCTCGCGCGGGCGCAGCTTGCCGATGACCAGCATGATGATCACCAGCAGCGCGAAGACCAGCGCCACGAAGTGGAACTCGTGCATCACTTCAGGAAGCAATGTGAACGGCGGTACGAAGTAGCCGGCGGCGATCATCAGGCAGCCGCCGACCAGGGCGATCTTCGCCGCCATGGGCGGTACGCGCTTGGTCAGGAGCCCGACGATCACCACGGCGAGGATCGGGATGAAGTAGATCGCGTTCATCTTCTGCAGGTAGCCGAACAGGCTCTCCTGGCCTGCCAAAAGCGGCGCGATGATCATGGTGACGACCGCCATGATCCAGCCGAACACCTTGCCGGACTTGACCACCTGGGCCTCGGTGGCCTCCGGGTTGAGCACGCCCTTGTAGATGCCGAGGCTGAAGATGGTGGTGGTGCTGTTGAGCGCCGAGTTGAACGAGGAAAGGATCGCGCCCACCATCACCGCGGCGAAGAAGCCGGTCAGGTACGGCGGCAGCACGTTGAACACGAGATAGCCGTAGGCCTCGTCGGCGCGCACGCCTTCGTCGAAGTAGAGGTGGTAGGCGATGATGCCCGGCAGCACCAGATAGAGCGGGCCGAGCAGCTTGAAGAAACCCGTGAGCAGCACGCCCTTCTGCCCTTCGGCGAGGTTCTTCGCGGCGAAGGTACGCTGGATGATCTGCTGGTTGGTGCTCCAGTAGAACAGGTTGATCAGGAACACCCCGGTGAACAGGGTGAAGAACGGCACCTGCTGCTCGGATCCGCCGATGGAGTTCAACTGCTCCGGGTTGGTCTGCTTGAGGATGCTCCAGCCCTCCATGACCCCCGCCCCGTCGCTGACCGCCTGCAGGCCGAAGTAGACGATCACGAAGCCGCCGACCAGAAGGCCCGCCCCGTTCAGGGTGTCGGAGACCGCGACGGTGCGCAGCCCGCCAAACAGCGCGTAGACCGCGCCGATGATGCCGACGATCCACACCGTGAGCCACAAGAGCGTGGTGGTCGACTGAATGCCGGTGAGCCCGGGCAGATCGAGCATGCCCTGAAGGCCGATGGCGCCGGAGTAGAGGATGATCGGCAACAGGATCACCGCGTAGGCGATCAGGAAGATCACGTTGGTGATCAACTGGGTGGTCTTGTCGAAGCGAATCTCGAGAAGCTGCGGGAGCGTGGCGATGCCGCTTTTCAGAAAGCGCGGCAGGAAAAAGAGCGCCAGCGCCACCAGGGCGATCACCGCCACCACTTCCCAGGCCATCACGCTCAGGCCGTCGGCAAACGCCGCGCCGTTGAGCCCCACCATCTGCTCGGTGGAGAGGTTGGTCATCAGAAGCGACCCGGCGATCAGCGGGAAGGTCAGGCTGCGCCCGGCCAGGAAATAGCCGCTGGTGCTGGAGTGGTCGTCGCGGCGCGTGATGCGCCAGGTCACGAAGGCGACTAGCCCCGTGAAGAAGAGAAAGGATGCCAGGGTCAACAGATGCATGTTCGCTCACCTCCGTGTAGTCGGCACAGCCCTGCCGCGCCTATATGTCAGACAATATGAAGGCATCTTAGGCTAATCGATTCAGCCGGGTTATCCCTCTTTGGTCGTAACGCTGCTAACGACCTCGGCACCGGTCACTGGCATAAAAAAACCCAGGCGGCTGGCCTGGGTCGTGTGGCTTGCGGGAAGCGGTCAGTGGTGGAAGCGCTCGGCGGCCTCCTGGGCGAGTTTCTTGATGCCCGCCCAGTCCTCGGCCTCGACCAGCGATTTCGGCGTCAGCCAGGAGCCGCCGACGCACATCACGTTGGGAAGCTTCAGGTACTCCTCGGCGTTGTCGAGTGTGATGCCGCCGGTCGGGCAGAAACGCGCCTCGCCGATGGGTCCGCCGATCGCCTTGATCGCCTTGGCGCCGCCGCTCGATTCCGCGGGAAAGAACTTGAAGCGCCGGTAGCCGTACTGCCAGCCGGTCATCAGCTCGGACACTGTGGAGACGCCGGGCAGCATCGGCACCGGGCTTTCCACGCCGTAGCGGTAGAGCGCCTCGGTGGTGCCGGGCGTGACGATGAAGTCCGCGCCGACCTCTTCGGCCTGGCGGTACTGGGCGGGCGTCAGCACGGTGCCCACGCCGATGCTGGCACCGGTCAGCTCCTTCTTCATACGCTTGATCGCCTCGAGCGCGCAGTCAGTGCGCAGCGTCACTTCCAGCACGGTGATGCCGCCTTCGACCAGCGCGCGGCCCATCGGCACGGCGTCTTCGAGGCGGTCGATGGTGATGACCGGAATGACCTCGGCCTTGAGGCAGATGCTGTCGAGCTCTGCGGTACGCGTGGAAGGCAGCTGTTTATCGATACTCATGTCGGTCTCCAGGTCGAAATCGAAGGCTTGCGGGGCGCGGTGTCAGGGCGCCCAGTAGATGGCCAGCGGGCAGCTCAGAAAGGCCCGAACGGGGAGCACGCGAACGTCGTCTCCCGCCAGGGCGGCGCCGAGCACGGCGCGCTTGTCGTCGCCGGTGATGTGCAGAAAATGGCGCCGCGCCTGGTGCAGGCGATCGGCGCTCAGAGTGATGCGCGGCTGGGGCTGGCTCGGGGTGCGCACCGCCACCAGCGCCTCGTCGGTAGTCATGGCAAGGCCGAGCTCCGGGCTATCCGGGAACAGCGACGCCGTATGGCCATCGCCGCCCATGCCGAGGATGACCACGCTTGCTGGCCAGGCGAGCGGCTCGATGCGCCGAGTGACCTCGTCGACGCCCTGCTCCGGCGTTTCGGCTTCGCTGGTCAAGGGAATGAAGTCGGCGCTTGCCGCCTCCCCCACCAATAGATGCTCGCGCACCAGCCGGGCGTTGCTGTCGGCACTCTGCGCCTCGACCCAGCGCTCGTCGGCCAGGGTCACCTGGACCCGTGACCAGGGCAGCGATTTGGCCGCCAGCGCCTGGAAGAACGCCACCGGCGTGGAGCCGCCGGAGACGACCAGCAGCACGTTTTCCTGGCGCTCCAGGTCTTCCACCAGGGCCTGGTGAACCGCTTCGGCCAGCTGTTCGGCCAGCGCCTTGCGTAACTCGCTCATGTCAGTAGTCCTCGTACCAGCTGCGTCCGTCCTGGGTGATCATGGCGATCGACGCCACCGGCCCCCAGGAGCCGGCGGGGTAACGCCTGGGCGGCGTTTCGCGGGTCTTCCAGCCTTCGATGAGCCGGTCGCACCAGCGCCAGGCGAACTCGACCTCGTCGCGGCGCACGAACAGGTACTGCTGGCCCTTCATCACCTCCAGCAGCAGCCGCTCGTAGGCATCCGGGATGCGCGACTTGGGAAAGGCGCTGTTGAAATCCAGGTGCAAGGGCCCCGGGCGCAGGCGCATGCCCTTGTCCAGGCCGCTGTCCTTGGTGAGCACCTGCAGGGCGATGCCCTCTTCGGGCTGCAGGCGAATGATCAGCTTGTTGGAGGCGATGTCGCGCTGGTCCGGGTCGAAGATGTAGTGCGGCTGCTGGCGAAAGTGAATGACGATCTGGGAGAGCTTCTCCGGCATGCGCTTGCCGGTGCGCAGGTAGAACGGCACGCCGGCCCAGCGCCAGTTGGCCACCTCGGTCTTCATCGCCACGAACGTCTCGGTGCGACTTTCGGTATTGGCGTCCTCTTCCTCGAGATAGCCCGGCACCGCCTGGCCGTCGCTGGTGCCGGCGATGTACTGCCCGCGCACCACGTCGCGCCCCAGTGCCTCGCCGGTGAAGGGCTTGAGCGCCTTGAGCACCTTGACCTTCTCGTCGCGGATGGCGTCGGCGTCGAGATTCGAGGGCGGGTCCATGGCGATCAGGCAAAGTAGCTGCAGCAGGTGGTTCTGCACCATGTCGCGGAGCTGGCCGGCGTCGTCGAAGTAGCCCCAGCGCCCTTCGATGCCGACCTTCTCGGCCACGGTGATCTCGACGTGGGAAATGTGGTTCTGGTTCCACTGGGTGCCGAACAAGGGGTTGGCAAAGCGCAGCGCGATCAGGTTCTGCACCGTCTCCTTGCCGAGATAGTGATCGATACGGTAGACGCGCTCTTCCGGGAACACCGCGCCGATGGCGTCGTTGATCGCCTGGGAGGACTCGAGGTCGTAGCCGATCGGCTTCTCGACCACCACGCGGCTGTCGTCATCGAGGCTGCCGCTTTCGGCCAGGTGATGGCAGATGTCGCCGTAGATGCGCGCAGCCACGGACAAATACACCACCATGGGGCGCTTGGCGCCTTCACGCCACTGCTTGATGCCGACGTAGCCCTCAGGGCTCTTGAAGTCGAGCTTCAGGTACTCCAGCCGGTTCAGAAACCGCTCAAGGCAGGCGGCGTCCTGCTCGTCGGGCTTCAGGCGCTTTTCGAGCGCGGCGCCGACCAGCCGGCGAAAGCTCTCGGTGTCGTGCTCCTGGCGGGCGAGGCCGAGAATGCGGGTCTGTTCGGGCATCAGCCCTTCACGGTCGAGGTGATAAAGCGCAACGAAGAGCTTGCGCAGGGCAAGGTCGCCCAAGGCGCCGAACAGCGCCAGATCGATCGCGTGCTGCGGATCGCCTAGGGGGGATGGGGGCTGGCTCATCGTGACTCCTTGAATCCTGGCGCCGCTCGACGTCGTTTAATTACCTAAAATTTATCCGATAGCGGCGGCCATGCGCAATGAATGAATGTAATTTTACTACTAAACGCTAACCCAACGGCCCGAGGGCCGTTAGTCGACGATACTGCACAACGCGGGCGCCCGGCGTCGAGCGCCTCGACACTTTTTACAGACTTTTTATGTCATCGCATGCTCAGATGGCAACGTCCCGTCGATCGAGGCCCCGTCATGTCCCTTTCCCACCCGAGTGTCGTCCATCCGCGCGAGGCCATTCGCCACTGGGCGCCTATCCTTCGGATCGTCGCGGTACTGTGGGTGATTCTGGCGCTGTTCATGCTGCTGCCGTTGATCGTCCTGCTCCTGGAGCGCGACCCGGATGCCTACGCGTTTCTCGAGGCGATGGCGATCGTGCTGGGGCTTTCCGGCGCCGCGCTCGCCGCGACTCACCGCGTGCCGCTCGAGCTCAGGCCCTGGCAGATGTTCGTGCTGACCGCGGCCAGCTGGGCAACCGTGAGCCTCTTTGCGAGCCTGCCCTTGATTCTCGGGGCGCCGGCGCTCAGCCTCACCAACGCGGTGTTCGAATCGGTCTCGGCGATCACCACCACCGGCTCCACGGTGATGGTGGGCATCGAGCATCTTTCCGATGGCCTCAAGCTGTGGCGAGGTCTGATGCAGTGGCTCGGCGGGATCGGCATCATCGTGATGGGGATCGCCATCCTGCCCTTTCTCAAGGTAGGCGGCATGCGCCTTTTTCACACCGAATCCTCGGACTGGTCGGAGAAGGTGCTGCCGCGCACCGGCGGCATCGCCAAGGCCACGCTCGGCATCTACGTCGGCCTTTCGCTTTTGGCCATGGCGAGCTACTGGCTCGGCGGCATGCAGCCGCTGGACGCCATCGTGCACGGCATGACCTCGCTTGCCACCGGCGGCTTCGCCAACTCCGATGCCTCCTTCGGCGCCTACGCCGACAAGCCCTGGCTCTTGTGGATGGGCAGCTTCTTCATGCTGTGCGGGGCGCTTCCCTTCGTGCTCTACATCCGCTTTCTGCGCACCTCCCGCGCCGCGCTCTGGCAGGACCAGCAGGTACGCGGGCTGCTGAAACTGCTGCTGGCGGCGATCCTGGTGCTCAGTGTCTGGCGCGTGCTTCAGGGCGACCCCTGGTTCGCTTCGCTGACCCACGTCACCTTCAACGTCATCTCGGTGGTCACCACCACCGGCTACGCCTCGGACGACTATACCCTTTGGGGGTCGCTGCCCGTGGCGGCATTCTTCTACCTGACCTTCGTCGGCGGCTGCAGCGGTTCGACCAGCGGCGGCATGAAGATGTTTCGCTTCCAGATCGCGCTGTTGATGCTGCGCAACCAGCTGCGCTACTTGATCCACGCCAACGGTGTGTTCACCACGCGCTACAACGGCCAGCCGGTGACCAGCGACATCTCCCGGGGCGTGGTCGCCTTCTCGTTCTTCTTCTTCATCACCATCGCGGTGCTGGCGCTGGCGCTTTCCGCGCTGGGGCTCGACCTGGTCACGGCGGTGTCCGGCGCGGCCACGGCGGTGGCCAACGTCGGCCCGGGCCTTGGCGATGTCATTGGCCCGGCGGGCAACTTCTATACCCTGCCGGCGGCGGCCAAGTGGCTTCTGTGCCTGGGCATGCTGATGGGTCGGCTCGAGATTCTCACCGTGGTGGTGCTGATGACGCCGATGTTCTGGCGGCGCTGACCGAAGGAGGTCCCTTGCCATCCTGGTATCGTCTTCCCCGCCGTCGCGAGCTTGGCTGCGTGCTGATGGCCAACCTGCTGGCACTGATCGCAAGCGCGGGCCTGCAGGCCTGGCTTGCGCTGGCCAACCTGTCGCTGGTGTTCCTAAGCGCCGTGCTGGCCTGCGCGATACTCGCCAGCGGCTATGCCGCGGTGCTGAGCGCACTGGTCGGGTTCGTCACTTTCAACTTCTTCTTCACCGAGCCGCGCTACTCGCTGCTGGTGGCCGAACGCGAGCAGCTGCTGACACTCTGCTTCTTCCTGCTGGTCGCGCTGGTGGTGGGCCGGGTCGCCGGTGAAAGCCGCCGCCGCATGCAGGCACTCGGTGCCGCGCGCCTGGCCGAGGAGCGCGAGCGGCTGCGCTCGGCGCTGCTGGCTTCCGTCTCCCACGACCTGCGCACGCCGCTTGCCTCGATCATCGGTGCGGCCAGCTCGCTGCGCGCCCTCGACGCGCAGTTGAGTCCCGTCGACCGGCGCGAGCTGCTCGACGGCGTGCTCGGCGAGAGCCAGCGCCTGGACCGCTACATCCAGAACCTGCTGGACATGACGCGCCTGGGCCACGGTGAGCTCAAGATCGAGCGCGACTGGGTATCGCTCGACGACATGGTCGCCTCCGCCCGCCGCCGCCTGGCCTCGGCACTGGAGGGAGTGACGCTCCTCCAGCGCTGGCCGGCGGGCAGCCTGCCGCTGCTGTACGTTCATCCGGCGCTGATCGAGCAGGCCCTGGTCAACGTGCTGGAAAACGCCGCGCGCTTCTCGCCGCCGGGCGGCACGCTCGAGATGAGCGCCGCCACCGACGAGACGGCGAGTCACATGATCATCGCCTTGACCGACCAAGGCCCGGGCATTGCCCCGGCCATGCGCGAGAAGGTGTTCGAGATGTTCTACACCGGCGACGGCAGTCCCCACGGCAGCGGCCTGGGCCTTGCGATCTGCAAGGGGATGGTGGGCGCCCACGGTGGCGAGGTAGTCGCCGAGGCCGGCCCCGAAGGGCGCGGCACGACCATGGTGATTCGCCTGCCGCTTCGCCCTTACACGGCGCCGTCCGGCGCGGGGTACGACGCATGAACGAGACATTCCGCGTGCTGGTCGTGGACGACGAGCGCGCCATTCGCCAGTTTTTGCGCATCAGCCTGGGCTCCCAGGGCTTCGCGGTGAGCGAAGCGGCGACCGGCGCACAGGCCATCGAGACCGTGCTGGCATCAGCAGGCGAGCCGATCGACCTGGTGCTGCTGGACCTGGGGCTTCCCGACATGGAGGGCCAGGCGGTGCTCGCCGCGATACGCCGCGCAAGCGACGTGCCGGTCATCATCGTCTCGGTGCGCGGCCACGAGGCCGAGAAGGTGCAGGCGCTCGATGCCGGCGCGAACGACTACGTCACCAAGCCTTTCGGTATCGAGGAGCTTCTGGCTCGCGTGCGCGCCTTGCTGCGCCGGCCCGCCCTCGCCGGACACGCCCGCCCCTACCGCTACGGCGCGCTGTGCATCGAGCCGGCCGCGCGCCGCGTGACGCTGGCCGGGCGCCCGGTCCACCTGACGCCCAAGGAGTTCGCCGTGCTGGCGCTGCTGGCCCACCAGGCGGGCCGGGTGGTGACCCAGACCCAGCTGCTTCGCCACGTGTGGGGCGCCAGCCATCGAAACGATACCCACTACCTGCGTATCGTCGTCAGCCGACTGCGCCAGAAGCTCGGCGACGACCCGCACACCCCTCATCTGCTGCAAACCGAACCCGGCATCGGCTACCGGCTCCACGGCGAGACCGAGCCTCAGGAGACGCTTCCATGAAAATCATCATTCTCGGCGCCGGCCAGGTCGGCGGGACCCTGGCCGAACACCTCGCGCGCGAAGAGAACGACATCACCGTGGTCGACACCGACGCCGCCAAGCTGCGTGAACTGCACACCAAGCTCGACATCCGT
>NZ_JAMZBC010000066.1 GCF_024158715.1 Halomonas sp. 707D7
AGGGGGGCAGGCGCGTCTTTGCATGGTGATCGGCCACGACGCCTTTCTGCGCCTGACCGAGTGGCACGACCCTGACGCGATCTTCACGCTCGCGCACCTGGTGGTCATCGCCCGGCCCGGCTACCGGGAGGCGCGATCGCAAGCGCTTGCGGAACTGGTGGCGAATCGCGAAGTCGATAGCGTGGCCGAATTGATGGCGCGCCCTGGCGGGCGCTTTCTGCCGCTGGAGCTCGCCTCGCGCATGGCGATCTCGGCGACGGACGTGCGCGCACGCCTTGCCGAGGGCAAGAGCGTGCGCTATCTGGTGCCCGACGCCGTCGAGGCGCGGCTTTTTGCCCGCGGGCTCTATCAAACTGGCCGATAGCGCTGGTAGTCGATAAAGAAGCCGTTACAATGGCCGGCTATCGAGCGTCCACCACACGAGGTAATTCACGGAGTCATGCACATCGATACACTCAAAACCCTGGCGATCGACGCGCTGGAAGAACTCAAGGCCCGCGACATCACCCAGCTGGATGTCTCGGCGCTCACCCAGGTCACCGACCTGATGCTGATCGCCAGCGGCACCTCGACCCGTCACGTGTCGGCGCTGGCGCAGAACGTCGTCGAAAAGGCCAAGGCGGCGGGGCTCAAGCCCCAGGGCGTCGAAGGCGGCGACAACGCCGACTGGGTGCTGGTCGACCTGGGCGACGTGCTGGTTCACGTCATGCTGCCCGAAGCGCGTGCGCTCTATGATCTCGAGCGTCTGTGGGCGGACCTGCCCAGCGATGGCGATGGTGAAGGCGCCATTCGCGAGACGCTGCAAAAGCCCGACCAGCGGATCACCATGTCGTGAGCCAGACCTTGCGCAGGCGGGACTTGCACGCCGTGACGGGGTCGGGCTCATGAAGGTACGCCTGCTGGCGGTCGGCACCAAGATGCCCGCCTGGGTCGAGGAGGGCGTGGAAACCTACCGCAAGCGCCTGCCGCGAGACTTCAGCCTCGAGATCGAGGAGATCGCTCTGGGCCAGCGCGGCAAGAACGCGGATGTGGCCAAGGCGCGGGCGCTTGAGGGCCAGCGCATTCGCGAGCGGCTGCGCGGTGACGAGTTCGTGGTGGCCCTCGAGGTCGATGGCAAGCGCATCAGCACCGAGCAGCTCTCCCGCGAAGTCGGGGAGTGGCGCATGAACGGGCGCGACGTCGTGCTGCTGGTGGGCGGGCCTGACGGGCTCGAGCCCGAGGTCTCGGCGCTGGCCCACAGCCGCTGGTCGCTGTCGGCCTTGACCCTGCCGCATCCGCTGGTGCGCATCGTGCTCGCCGAGCAGCTCTATCGCGCCTGGACCCTGCTCGTCGGTCATCCTTACCATCGCTAGGCCCGCCTTCGGCATTCGCCGGGCGGGCTGGCTCGTACCCGATCCAAGAGTCGTCTGTTGCTATGCGCAAGCGCCGTGACACGCTTAAAAACGCCGAGCAGGAACTGCGTATCTTCCGGGTACGCTCGCTGCTCGCGATTCTCTTCGTCCTCGTCCTGACCGGCGTGCTCGCCAGTCGCCTGGCCTATCTGCAGATCGTCCAGCACGAGCTCTACACCACCCGCTCCGAGAAGAACCGGGTGCGGGTCGAGCCCTTGCCGCCCAATCGCGGGTTGATCTTCGACCGTAACGGCGTGCTGCTGGCGGAAAACCGCCCTACCTACAACCTGACGCTGGTGCGCGAGCGCGTCGACGACCTGGACGAGACGCTGGCGCTGCTGGTCGATTTGCTGGAGCTTCCCGACGAGGAGATCGAGGCGTTCAACGTGCGCTCGCGCCAGCGTCAGCGCCCGTTCCAGCCGGCGCTTCTGATGTCCGACCTGAGCGAGGACCAGATCGCCCGGCTGGCCGTGAACCGTCACCGCCTGCCGGGGGTCGAGGTCGAGGCGCAGCTTCTGCGCTACTACCCGGATTCCGAGATCATGTCCCACGTGCTGGGCTATGTCGGGCGGATCAACGCCGAGGAGCTTCGGGAGCTCGACACCGGGCGCTACGCGGGCACGCACTTCATCGGCAAGACCGGGGTCGAGCGCTTCTACGAGGAGGAGCTGCACGGTGAGGCGGGGTTTCGCAAGGTCGAGACCAACGCGCGCGGCCGGGTGCTGCGCGAGCTTGGGCGTACCGATCCGGTGCCAGGGCGCAACCTGACCCTGACGCTCGACAAGTCGATGCAGTCGCTCGCCTTCGAGCTCATGAACGGGCGCCGTGGCTCGATCGTGGCGATCGTCCCCCGGACCGGGGAGATCCTGGCGATGGTGTCGACGCCAGGGTTCGACACCAATCAATTCGTCACCGGCATCGACGTCGCTTCCTACCGGGCGCTGCAGGACGACATCGACCTGCCGCTGTTCAACCGCGCCATTCGCGGCCACTACCCGGCGGGCTCGACGATCAAGCCGTTCATGGCCCTGGCGGGGCTCGTGGAAGGGGTGATCACCCCGGACACGGTGATCAGCGACCCGGGCTACTACCAGTTGCCCAACGACTCGCGCCGCTACCGCAACTGGCTGCGCTGGGGGCACGGACGGGTGGATCTCGAGCGGGCGCTGGCGGTCTCCAACAACACCTACTTCTACTCGCTGGCCCACGACCTGGGTATCGACAACATCCACGAGGAGATGAGTCACTTCGGCTTCGGCCAGCGCGTGGCGTTCGATGTGCAGGGCGAGAGCACCGGACTTCTGCCCTCTCGGGAGTGGAAGCGCGCCCGCTTCAACCAGTCCTGGTACCCGGGTGAGACGCTCTCGGTGGGTATCGGTCAGGGGTACCTGCAGATCACGCCGCTGCAGCTCGCCGCCGCCACGGCCACGCTTGCCAATCGCGGCCACTGGGTCAAGCCGCACCTGGCCCGCATGGTCGGCGACGAGCTGCTGCCGGAGGTGCTGCCCGGGACGCTCGATGACATTCGCCTCGACAACGACGCCTGGTGGGATCGCGTGTTCAGCGGCATGGAAAAGGTGCTCAGCGGCAGCGAAGGCACTGCCCGGCGTACCGGCGTGGGGCTCGAGTATCGCATGGGTGGCAAATCCGGTACCGCCCAGGTGTTCTCGCTGGGCCAGGACCAGCGCTACAACGCCGACGAGCTGGAGGAGCGCTTGCGCGATCACGCCCTGTTCATGGCCTTCGCGCCGATCGACGATCCGCAGATCGCGGTGTCGGTGATCGTCGAGAACGCCGGCGGCGGCAGTACGCACGCCGCCCAGCTCGCCCGTGCCATGACCGACGCCTGGCTGTTGCGCGACGATGCCCCCGAGGCCGACGAAGTGCTCGACGAGCTCGAGAACGGCAGCGCCACCGTGGAGGGCAACTGATGAGCCCATGGCAAAACCTTCCGCGCAGTTTGCGTCGCCATCCGGTACGCCCGCCGGATAGCGGTATCGCCCGGCGCAAGAGCATCTGGGAGCGTTTGCACCTCGACCCGTGGCTCTTGCTGATGCTGCTGGTATTGATGGCCGGGGGCCTTCTGGTGCTCTACAGTGCGTCGGGCCAGCGTATCGAGTCGGTCATCGCCCAAGCGTCGCGTTTCGGTATCGCCTTGGCAGGCATGTTCGTGCTCGCCCAGCTGAATCCGAGCACGTTTTTGCGTTGGGCGCCCTTGGCCTACGGGGTCGGCCTTGCGATGCTGCTGGCGGTGGAGATCGCGGGGGATATCGGGATGGGCGCCAAGCGCTGGCTGGAAATTCCCGGCATCATTCGCTTTCAGCCCTCGGAGATGATGAAGCTTGGCGTGCCCTTGATGGTGGCCGCCTATCTCAACCGTTGCCAGCTGCCGCCGAGGTTTCGTGACATCGCCGTGTGCGCGGTGATCATCGGCGTGCCGGTGGTGTTGACCGCCATTCAGCCGGATCTGGGGACGTCGCTCTTGATGGCCAGCGCCGCCACGCTGGTAGTGCTGCTGGCCGGGCTCTCCTGGCGCTTGATCGCCTTCGTCGCCGCACTGGTGGCGGCGGGCATGCCGATCCTGTGGATGAACATGCACAATTACCAGCGCCAGCGGGTATTGACCTTCCTCGACCCGGACAGCGACCCGCTGGGCGCGGGCTGGAACATCATCCAGTCGACCACCGCGATCGGCAGCGGCGGCGTCTGGGGCAAGGGGTGGCTCGAAGGCACCCAGTCGCAGCTCGAATTCCTGCCCGAGCGTCATACCGACTTCATCATCGCGGTGCTGGGCGAAGAGTTCGGGCTGGTCGGCATGCTCGTGCTGCTGGTGCTCTACACCCTGATCGTCAGCCGCGGGCTGTGGCTTGCGGCCGGCTCCCAGGATACCTTCGGGCGGCTGTTCGCCGGCAGCATCATCCTGACGTTCTTCATCTACGTGTTCGTCAACGTCGGCATGGTCAGCGGCATTCTGCCCGTAGTGGGCGTGCCACTGCCGCTGGTCAGCTACGGCGGCACGTCGAGCGTGACCCTGCTGGCGGGCTTCGGTATTCTTATGTCGATACACGCTCATCGACGGCTGCTGTCGCGCTAGTCTCGGCTGGCGAAGGAATTTCAAAGGAGAGGTGCAATGGGCAGGACCCGATACACGGTCAGCGGCGTTTTACTGGCGGCCTGGATGGCAAGCGCCTCCCCGGTGATGGGCGACAACGGCACGGTCTCGTTCGCGCCAGAGGCCAATGCAGACACCCGGCAACTGGCAACGGAACTCGTCGCCCGCGGGCTTCCCGATGCGTGGCTCGAGCAGTCGCTCGGTCTTGCACGCTACCGTCAGGAAGTGCTCGATGCCATGGACGGGGCGGCGGAGCGACGTCTGGCCTGGCACGAGTATCGCGACATCTTCATGAGCGACGAGCGCATCGACGCGGGAGCTGACTTCATCGCGGCGCATCGCGACGCCTTCGAACGGGCCCAGGAGGTCTACGGCGTGCCCCCGGAAGTGATCGCGGCGATCATCGGCGTGGAAACCTATTACGGACGCCACAAGGGGCAGCACAAGGTGCTGGACTCGCTGGCGACGCTGGCGTTCTACCACCCGAGCCGCGGCGACTTCTTTCGCGGCGAGCTCGCAGCCTTTCTCGAGATCGCCTATCAGCAGCAGGTCGAGCCGGACAGCGTCTATGGCTCCTACGCCGGGGCGATGGGCTATCCGCAGTTCATTCCCACCAGCTACCAGGCTTATGCCGTGGATTTCGATGGTGATGGGCGGCGCGATTTGTGGGAAAATCCCGTCGACGCCATCGGTAGCGTAGCCAACTACTTCGCCGAGCACGGCTGGCGCGCAGGCGCCCCCATCTACCACGAGGCACGAGGCCCCGAGCGCGTGCCGGGCGAGCTCGAGGTCAACCTGACCACGCCGCCGGCCACGCGTGTCGATGCGCTACGGACCTTCGGCATCGAGCCCGTCGAGGCGCTCGACCCGGCCCTCGAAGTGACACCGCTTGCGCTGGAGCTTGCCGATGGCCGCCTCCGCTACGGCGTGGGGGAGTTCAACTTCTACGTCATCACCCGCTATAACCACAGCCATCTCTACGCGATGGCGGTGACCGAACTGGCAGATGCCATTGCGCAAAAGCTCGAGGCTCAAGGATGAAACCAAGGTTCTACAAGGCGACGACGGCCGGTGCCGGGCTCGCCCTGGCGGCGCTGCTCGCCGGCTGCGCCGGGCAGGCGCCGTCATCGACGTCGAGCGTGGATCACACCCCGCGTGAAGATGCCCCCAAGGCGGCCAGCGCCGCGAGTTCCGGGGGCGGACGCTACGCCATGAGCGGCGACGCCTACCCGCTCGAGCCGCCGGATGTCAGCGAGGTGCCCGACGCCCAGCCACGCGTCGAACCGCGTTCGTCGGCGGGCAACCGTTCGACTTATGAAGTGTGGGGCGAGACCTATCACGTGTTGCCCAGCGCCAATGGCTACGCCAAGCAGGGGACCGCCTCTTGGTACGGCGAAAAGTTCCACGGCTACGCCACCTCCAACGGCGAAATCTACGACATGTACAAGATGTCGGCGGCGCACCGCTCGCTGCCGCTGCCGACCTTCGCGCGGGTGACGAGCCTGGCCAACGGCCGCTCGGTCATCGTGCGGGTCAACGACCGGGGTCCTTTCCACAGCGATCGCGAGATCGATCTCTCCTACGCCGCGGCGGCGCGACTCGGCATTCTGGACAACGGCACTGGCGGCGTTCGCGTCGAGGCGATCGACCCCGAGCAGTGGCTCGCCAATCGGGGCGGCGGGACGAGCCCCGCGCCGGCGGCAGCCTCAGCTCCGGCTCCGGCTCCGGCGGCCAGCCCGGCGCCTGCCGCGCCACCCGCCGCCCGTCCGACGCCCGCCGGCCAGGGCGACGAAATCTATCTGCAGATCGCCGCGCTCGGCAGCGAAGAGGGCGCGCGAGCGCTCCAGCAGCGCCTGGGTGACGAACTTCTGCATTCGGTGCGCGTGCTCAGCGACAGCGACGTCCACCGCGTCCAGGTCGGGCCGATGGCGCCGAGCCAGGAGCAGCAGGCGCGTGCCGCGCTCAACCAGGCGGGCTTCTCGCAGGTCTTCGTTGTGCGATAATCGATGACACCCGTGGCCCTTCAACGGTTTTCTTGACGTTCTTTTTTGCAAGTGAGAAGTGAGTAATGACTATTTTCAACGCGATTCGCCGCTCTGCCCGGCTTTGCCTCTTCGCGACGGTGACCGCCGTTGCCCTGCCGGTCACGGCCAGCGCCCAGGTGATTCCCCAGCCGCAGACGATCATTCCCGCCGCGCCGCAACTCGCCGCGAGCTCCTGGATCCTGATGGATGCCAACAGCGGGCGCATTCTGGTCGAGCACAACGCCGACGAGCGCCTGCCGCCGGCGAGCATCACCAAGCTGATGACCGCCTACCTGGTCGAGCGCGAGCTGGATCGCGGTACCATCAACCTCGAGGACATGGTCAACATCAGCGAAACCGCCTGGCGCACCGGCGGCTCGAAGATGTTCATCGAAGTGGGTGATCAGGTCTCCGTCGACGACCTGCTGCACGGTATCATCATCGTCTCCGGCAACGATGCGAGCGTGGCCATGGCCGAGCACCTGGCTGGCGGTGAGGCGCCCTTCGCCGATCTCATGAACCAGCACGCCGACCGGCTCGGCATGCGCAACACCCACTTCGAGAACGCCACGGGCCTGCCTCACGACAACCACTACTCCTCGGCACACGACCTGGCGCTGCTGTCCCAGCACATCATCAACGACTACCCCGAGCACTACGCGGTCTACTCCCAGCGCAACTTCTCCTACGGCGGCATCGACCAGCCCAACCGCAACCGTCTTCTTTGGCGCGACCCGACCGTCGATGGCCTGAAGACCGGCTGGACCAACGCCGCCGGCTACTGCCTGGTCGCCTCGGCCCAGCGCGAGGACATGCGTCTGATCTCGGTGGTGATGGGCACCAACTCCGAAGAGGCCCGCGCTCAGGAAACCCAGAAGCTCCTGAGCTACGGCTTTCGCTTCTTCGAGACCATGAAGCTCTACGAGCGCGGCGCGGTGCTGGCCACTCCCCGCGTATGGGGCGGCGAAGCCAACGAGCTGCGCGTCGGCGTCGATGACGAGGTCTACATGACCCTGCCGCGCAACCGCAACGAGGAGCTGCGCGCACGCCTGAACCTGCGCCAGGACCTGCAGGCGCCGATCGCGGTAGGCGACGAAGTGGGCACGCTCGAGGTGTACCTGGGCGACGAGATGGTCGGCGAGCGTCAGCTGACGGCGCTGGAAAACGTCGAGGAGGGCGGTCTCTTCAAGCGCCTGTTCGATCAGGTGCGTCGCTTCTTCAGCGGCTTGATCAGCAACTTCACCGACTGATCCCACGCGCTCATCGAGATGCGCCCGCTCGGCGGGCGCCCACCGGCAACCAAAGGCAGGCTATGAAAAAGGATGCGAAGAAGGGCTTTCGCGATCTGCGAACGCCGAGTGTCAACGAACCGAAGATCAGCTTTCCCTGCGACTACCCGCTGAAGGTGGTAGGGGACGCGGCGGAAGATTTCGCCGCCAGCGTCTGCCAGATCCTGGTCAAGTACGATCCGGACTTCGACGCTGGCGCGCTGCAGGTGGTGGACAGCCGCAACGGCCGCTTCCAGTCGGTACGCGTGAGCATCCGGGCGACCGGCGAGCAGCAGCTCGCCGCGCTGTTCGAGGAGCTCAAGGCGACCGGCCGCGTGCACATGGTGGTGTGATGAAAAGCGATGCGTCCATCGAGCTGTTCGACCTCGGCCGGCGCCCCTATACGCCGGTGTGGGAGGCGATGCGCTCGCTCACCGATGGGCGTGACGACACGACGCCGGACCAGTTCTGGCTCGTCGAGCACGACCCGGTCTTCACCCAGGGGCAGGCCGGCAAGCCCGAGCATCTCTTGATGCCCGGCGACATCCCCGTGGTGCAGACCGACCGCGGCGGGCAGGTGACCTATCACGGCCCGGGCCAGGTGGTGCTCTACCCGCTGCTCGACGTGCGCAGGGCGAAGCTCGGCGTGCGCGAGCTCGTCAGTGCGCTGGAGAACGCCGTGATCACGGTGCTCGATGGCTACGGGGTGGCGGCTCACGCCCGCCCGGATGCACCGGGGGTGTACGTGAAGACGCCGCTTGGCGAGGCCAAGATCGCTTCGCTCGGGCTGCGCATTCGCCGCGGGGCGAGCTATCACGGGGTGGCGCTGAACGTCGATGCGGATCTCGCGCCTTTTGCCCGCATCAACCCCTGCGGCTACGCGGGCATGGCGGTGACGCGCCTGGCCGATCTGGTGGCGCTCGACGACCCTGGCGCGGTGGGCGGAAAGCTCGCCCGGGCACTCGCCGAGCTGCTCGGCCGCGACATGAGCCCGGGGCGCAGCGCCGTGGCGTGAGGGGTGTGTGGCCATGAAAAAAAGCGCCTGACTGCGTGTGCGGTCAGGCGCTTTTTTGTTGGCATGCCCGTTCTAGCCGACGTTGAACACCGGAATACGGTTGGTGTCCTCTTCCTGGCCCGGCACGGCGGCGGGAGAGGCCAGCCCCAGGTTGTTCTTCTCGAACACCCGGTCGGCGCGATAGCTCGAGCGCACCAGCGGGCCGGAGGGTACTTCCATGAAGCCTTTCTCGAGGCCCAGGACGCGGTAGCGGTCGAACTCCTCGGGGCTCACCCAGCGCTCCACCGGCAGGTGGTTCTTGGTCGGGCGCAGGTACTGACCCAGGGTGACGATGTCCACGCCGATCTCGCGCAGATCATCGAAGGTCTGCAGGATCTCCTCGTCGGTCTCGCCGAGGCCGAGCATCAGGCTGGTCTTGGTGATCACGTCGGGGCGGTGCTGCTTGGCGTGCGCCAGCACGTCCAGCGTCTTGCGATAGCCGGCGCGCGGATCGCGCACGCGCGAGGTCAGTCGCTCGACGGTCTCGACGTTCTGGGCGAACACCTCCAGGCCCGAGTCCACCACGCGCTCGATGGCATCAAGCTTGCCGTCGAAGTCCGGGGTGAGCGCCTCGACCACCACTTCCGGCGTGCGCGCCTTGATCGCCTGGATGCACTTGGCGTAGTGGGTCGCGCCGCCATCATCGAGATCGTCACGGTCAACCGAGGTGAGCACGATGTAGCGAAGCCCCATCAGCTCGACGGACTTGGCGGTGTTCTCCGGCTCCTCGGCATCCAGCCAGCCCTTGGGGTTGCCGGTATCCACGGCGCAGAAGCGGCATGCCCGGGTACAGACGGACCCCATCAGCATGATGGTGGCGGTGCCGTTGCTCCAGCACTCGCCCATGTTGGGGCAGTGGGACTCGGCGCACACCGTGCTCAAGCGGTGGGTGGCCACGTTCTTCTTGACGGCTTCGAAGCGTTCGCCCGCCGGAATCTGAGCGCGTAGCCACTTGGGCTTGCGTTCGAGCGACGGGCTCTGGGGCTGCTGCTCCTTGCGCTGCTTCATCCCATCCTTGATCACCGTCGTGCCGCGTTCGTCGCGAAACTTTTCGCCGCTGGGTACACGCCGTGTGGGGGTATCGCTCATAGACAAGAGCCTCTCTACTGTGCAACGGGCCATATCGAAGGTGCTGAACGTCGAGGCCGTTCGTCGGCCCGTCCCGGTATACGGTATCGACGCACTCCATACGACGTGCTCGATAGGACATGTTGGATACGACATAGGTAGTAGTGCCAATGTAACATATTTGGCGACGCGCTAAATAGCGTGGGGTACAGGGTCAGGGCATGGCCGACAGGGGCAGGCATGAAACGCCAGGACTCGGGAGCGGCGCGGCCAGGGTCTGGAAGTGGCGCCGGTAATCGGCCAGGTGCTCACGGGTGAAGCGCAGAAAGAGTTCGGCGGCGGGCGTGGGGAAGTGATCGCGCCGGTGTACCGCGCACCAGGCCCGGCGCAGGGGAAAGTGCGGCAGGTCGAGCTGCGCCAGAAGGCCATGTTCGAGTTCGAGCTTCACTGCCAGACGAGGCAGCACCGCAACGCCCAGGTGCGCCATCACGCCTTGCTTGACGGCCTCGTTCGAGCCAAGTTCCAATCGATGGGGCAGGCCCACCTCCTGGTCGGCCACCAGCTGTTCGAAGGCGTTGCGCACCCCGGAGCCCGGCTCGCGCATCAATACATAGTGGCGGGCGAAATCGGCGAGAGTCGGGCGGGGCAGGTCGAGCAGCGGGTGGTTGGGCCAGACCACGGCGATCAATTCGTTCTCCAGAAGCGGCAGCACCGACAGGCCGTCGTCCTCGGGCACCATGGCCATGATCACCAGGTCGTCGCGCTGCTGGGCCAGCCGCTCCAGGGCCTGGCTGCGGTTGCATACCTTCAGGCGCAGCGTGATGTCCGGATACCGGGCGCGAAAGCGGGCGAGCAGATAGGGCACCACGTACTGCGCCGACGAGACCGCCGCCAGGTTGAGCTCCCCCTTGATGCTGCCATCGAGCCCCGAGAGGTTCATCTGCAGCCGGGCGAGCTGGCCGATGATCTCGCGTGCCGACAGCGCCAGGGTGTCCGCTGCGGGCAGGGTGTGCAGGGTCTTGCCGGCGTACTTGAAGAGCGGCTCGTTCAGCGCCTGTTCGAGCTGGCGGATCTGGGAGCTCACCGCGGGCTGGGTGAGACCGAGCTGCTCGGCGGCGCGTGAGTAGGAGCGCTTTCGATACACCTCCTGGAACACCTGGAGCTGGCGAAAGGTCAATCGATTGAGCAGGTTGGGCGATGTCATGGCAACCTCTCCGGTCGATGAGCTTAAGCGCGGTCGAGCAATGACGAGTGAGCGAAATGCTACCACCAATGGCAGGTTTCGTCTGTACGGCGCGGGCAGGGCGTCTTTATATCGACGACATGGCGGGAATGACCTAGACTTGTTGCATTGCAGCATGGTCGCGTTATGGGCGACGCTCGAGGCGGCGCCTGACAATTCCCAGGAGACTCTATGAGCTTTCTCGCGAATCCCTTTCTGCCGGCGCGCTGGTTCAAGTTGCCTGAGCGCCTGGAAGATGGCGACGCCGCCCCGGCGCAGAACGTCCTCGCCGACCTGATGGACCCCTTCGGCGTCGGGCGTGCCGCCATCGACTACTGGCGTGACGGCGTCGAGCGCAGCATCCTCTACTGGGATGTGATGCGCGAACGCGGCAACCAGTACCTCGAGCACATGGAGCAGACCAAGCCCAACGTGCTGGGTTTCAAGACCGAGGTGCTCGTCGATGGTCGAACGCTCGCGCGGCCCACCAACTACGAGCTTCTGCGCGTACTGCCCCCGGAAGGGACGCACATCGACCCGGCCAAGCGACCCTTCGTGGTGGTCGACCCGCGCGCCGGCCATGGGCCGGGCATCGGTGGCTTCAAGCCGGACAGCGAGATCGGCGTGGCCCTCAAGGCAGGCCACCCCTGCTATTTCATCGGCTTTCTGCCCTACCCGGAGCCGGGCCAGACCGTGGAGGACGTGGTCGAGGCGGAAGTCGAGTTTCTGCGCCACGTGATCGCGCGCCACCCGGAAATCACCGAAAAGCCCATGGTGGTGGGCAATTGCCAGGCGGGATGGCAACTGATGATGGCCGCCGCGCTCGAGCCGGACGTCTTCGGGCCGATCCTGATCGCCGGCGCTCCGCTCTCCTACTGGGCCGGCGAACGCGGCAAGGCACCGATGCGCTACACCGCCGGCATGGCCGGCGGCAGCTGGATCACGGCGCTGACGAGCGATCTTGGCAACGGCTGGTTCGACGGCGCCTGGCTGGTGCAGAACTTCGAGCGCTTGAACCCGGCCAATACCTACTGGAAGAAGCAGTACCACCTCTACGCCAACGTCGATACCGAAACCACGCGCTATCTGGAGTTCGAGCGCTGGTGGGGTGGCCACGTGGTGCTCGGCGGCGACGAGATCCAGTACATCGTCGACAACCTGTTCGTCGGCAACCGGCTCTCTACCGCCCAGCTGGTGACCCAGGACGGGCGGCGCATCGACCTTCGCAACCTGCGCTCGCCGGTGGTGGTGTTCTGTTCGCGCGGTGACGACATTACCCCGCCGCCGCAGGCGCTGGGCTGGATTCGCGATCTCTACGAGGGCGAGGATGACATCGTCGCCAACGAGCAGACCATCATCTACTGTCTGCACGACACCACCGGGCACCTCGGGATCTTCGTTTCCGGCAGCGTCTCGCGCAAAGAGCACTCCGAGTTCACCGCCAACATGGACTACATCGACGTGATGCCCCCGGGGCTCTACGAGACCACGATCAGCCGTGCCAGCGAACGCAAGGACGCCGAACTCATCGAGCGCGACTACCTGCTGGAGTTCTCGCCCCGCGACTTCGACGAGCTCGACGAGGACGTACAGCATCGCCCCGAGGACGACCGCCGGTTTGCCACGGTCGCGCGCATTTCCGAGATCAACCTGGGGTTCTACCGGCTTTACGTGCAGCCCTGGGTGCGCGCCATGGTCACGCCGGAATCGGCGCGCCTGATGCGCCGAATGCACCCCATTCGCCTGGGCTATCGCCTGATGTCGGATCGCAATCCGCTCACCGTGCTGCTGCCGACGATGGCTCAGACGGTGCGCGACAATCGCCACGAGGTGACAGAGGACAACCCTTTCAGGACCCTCGAGACGCTGGTGTCGGAGCAGATCGTCAGCAACCTGAACGGCTTTCGCGACCTGCGCGACGGTGCGACCGAGACGGCGTTCTTGACCCTCTACGGCCAGCCGCTGCTTCAGGCCGCCGTCGGGCTCTACGGCGACGCCCACGTGCATCGTCGCCGTCCAGGTGCCGAGCCCGAGCATCGGCGCTTCATCGCTCATCGCCAGCAGGCGCTGCGCGAAAAGGCAAGCCAGGGCGGCGCGCCGGAGGCGATCGTGCGCTCGATCATCTACGTGCTGGGCGGGGCACCCGCCACCGACGAGCGCAATTTCAAGCGTCTTCGCGCCTCGCGTGCCGAGCTCGACTCCCAGGTATCGCTGTGCGAATTCAAGCGCCTGGTGCGCGAGCAGTTCTTCATTCTGAAGCTCGACCGTGACAAGGCGCTCGCGGCGCTGCCGAGCCTTCTCGAGGGTGAGAGTAACGAAGCACTCGACAGGCATCTTCAGCAGTTGACCCAGGTATTCGCCGCCAGTGGCGAGCTCAGCGAGAACGGGGCCGAGCGCTTCGAGCAGGTCAAGGCGCTGTTCGACCAGGCGCGCCGGGAGCCGAAGGCCATCCCCGCGGCTTCCTACGCCCGGGCAGGCGATGACGGCGCGCAAGCGGGCGCCAAGCGCGCCGCACCTGCCAAGCGCACCGGAGCCAAGCCGCGTTCCAAGCGCTGAGCCGCATTGCGCCATCGAGCGCTTTTCCTGCGCCCCGGGCAATGCCCGGGGCGTTTCGTTGCGTGGGCCGGTTTTGGTTGCCGAGCGGTAAACGGCAGTCTAGTGTCTAGCTACCTTGCAGTGAAATTTGCAAACGGCGGCCTTCGCCCTCATTCAATAAAGCACTCGGCTCGCTTCGGGCGACTGGCGCTTGGTCAAGGCCTGGGGTAGGGTAGGCGCATTTTTTGACACCGACACCACGTCTAGACGCGGTACGTATTCAGAGCGAAGGCTTTCAAGCTCGAGCAACAGGAAGTGGAGCACTATGGGCAAGTCACTGGTCATCGTCGAGTCGCCTGCCAAGGCGAAGACGATCAATAAGTATCTCGGCAACGATTTCATCGTTAAGTCGAGCGTGGGTCATATACGTGACCTGCCGACCAGCGGCTCGGGCAAGACCGCCGTCGACCCCAAGGAGCGCGCGCGCCAGGCCGCGGCGACCCGCAAGCTCTCGCCGGAGGAGAAGGCGGAGTACAAGAAGAAGAAGGCCCACGATCAGCTGATTCGCCGCATGGGCATCGACCCGGACAACGCCTGGCAGGCCCATTACGAGATCCTGCCCGGCAAGGAAAAGGTGGTCGCCGAGCTCAAGAAGCTCGCCGAGAAGGCCGATGCCGTCTACCTGGCGACGGATTTGGACCGCGAAGGGGAGGCGATCGCCTGGCACCTGCGCGAGACCATCGGCGGCGACGATGCGCGCTACAAGCGCGTGGTGTTCAACGAGATCACCAAGAACGCCATCCAGGATGCCTTCAAGGCGCCGGGGGCGCTCAACATTCCGCGCGTCGAAGCCCAGCAGGCGCGGCGCTTTCTCGACCGGGTGGTCGGCTTCATGCTCTCGCCGCTCTTGTGGGCCAAGATCGCCCGCGGGCTCTCCGCCGGTCGCGTGCAGTCGGTGGCGGTACGGTTGATCGTCGAGCGCGAGCGTGACATTCGCGCTTTCATTCCCGAGGAGTTCTGGGACGTGCACGCGGACCTGGTCTCGCCGGAGGGTCAGCCGGTGCGCTTTGCGCTTGCCCGTCAGGATGGCCAGGCGTTTCGCCCGACCTCTCGCGACGAGACCTACGCGCGCATCGCCGGCCTCGAAGGCGCCACGCTTGCCATCACCAACCGGGAAGACAAGCCGACCCGCTCCAAGCCGACCGCGCCCTTCATCACCTCGACGCTGCAGCAGGCGGCCAGCGGCCGGCTCGGCTTCTCGGTGAAGAAGACCATGACCATGGCCCAACGGCTTTACGAGGCGGGCTACATCACCTACATGCGTACCGATTCCACCAATCTTTCCAAGGATGCGGTGGAGAGCGCACGCGACTACATCGAGAGCGAATACGGCAAGCGCTACCTGCCCGAGTCGCCCAACCGCTACTCCAGCAAGGAGAGCGCCCAGGAAGCCCACGAGGCGATTCGCCCCTCGAGCGTCGAGCGCAAGGCGAGCGACCTCGCCGGCATGGAGCGCGACGCCGAGCGGCTCTACGAGCTGATCTGGCGCCAGTTCGTGGCCTGCCAGATGGTGCCGGCGGAGTATCTCTCCAGCACCCTGAGCGTGGAAGTGGACGGGTTCGACCTGCGCGCCAAGGGGCGCGTGCTGAAGTTCGACGGCTATACCCGGGTGATGAAGCCCGCCGGCAAGAACGAGGACCAGAGCCTGCCGGATCTGCCCGTCGATACCCCGATGACGCTCGAGAAGCTCGACCCGCAGCAGCACTTCACCAAGCCCCCGGCGCGCTATACCGAGGCGAGCCTGGTCAAGGAGCTCGAGAAGCAGGGCATCGGGCGCCCCTCGACCTACGCCTCGATCATCTCGACCATTCAGGACCGCGGCTACGTCAAGCTCGAGAGCCGGCGCTTCTACGCTGAGAAGCTCGGCGACATCGTCACCGAGCGCCTGAAGGAGTCCTTCCCTGACCTGATGGACTACTCCTTCACCGCGCGCATGGAGGACAGCCTCGACGAGGTGGCCGAAGGCGAGCGCAACTGGCGCGCGCTGCTCGACAGCTTCTACGGCGAGTTCAGCCAGGAGCTTTCCCGCGCCGAAAGCGACGAGGGCATGCGCCCCAACCAGCCGGTGCCCACGGACATCGACTGCCCGAGCTGCGGTCGCAAGATGCAGATTCGCACCGCCTCGACCGGCGTGTTCCTTGGCTGCAGCGGCTACAACCTGCCGCCCAAGGAGCGCTGCAAGACCACCATCGACCTGATTCCCGGCGAGGAAGTGGTCGCCGAGGACGCCGGGGAAGAGGCCGAGACCGATGCGCTGCGCGCCAAGCGCCGCTGCGACAAGTGCGGCACGGCGATGGACAGCTACCTGATCGACGAGACGCGCAAGCTGCATATCTGCGGCCAGAGCCCGGATTGCGACGGCTACGCCGTGGAGCAGGGCAAGTTCAAGATCAAGGGCTACGACGGACCGGTGATCGAGTGCGACAAGTGCGGATCCGAAATGCAGCTCAAGTCCGGGCGCTTCGGCAAGTACTTTGGCTGCACCAACAGCGTATGCAAGAATACCCGCAAGCTGTTGAGAAGCGGGGAAGTGGCGCCGCCCAAGATGGACCCGATCCCGATGCCGGAGCTCGCCTGCCAGAAAGTGGATGACCACTACGTGCTGCGCGACGGCGCCAGCGGCCTGTTCCTGGCCGCGAGCAAGTTCCCGAAGAACCGCGAGACCCGCCCGCCGCTGGTCAAGGAGCTCAAGGCGCACAAGGACGAGCTGCCGGAGAAGTACCACTTCATCCTCAAGGCGCCGAGCGAAGACCCGGACGGCCGTCCGGCGCAGATTCGCTACTCGCGCAAGAACAAGGAGCAGTACGTGATGACCGACGAGGAGGGCAAGGCGACGGGCTGGAAAGCCACCTTCGAGGCCGGCAAGTGGCACGTCGAGGACAAGCGCAAGTGAGTTCGCGGGCGCGCACCAACCAGCTTCTCTACCAGGCCGAGCTGCTCGCCGAGTCGCCGGTCGGTGACGACGAGCACGCCGTGGCGCGGCGCATGGCCCTCGAGGAGGGGGCGCTGGCGCTTTTCGAGCTGGCGCTGGACGCCTTTCTCGCCGAGGTGACCGAGCATGCGCGCCTCGACACGCGTCGCTGGCAGGTGCTGCTCGCCGCCGACGGCCCTGCGCTTGCCGAGCTGACGCGGCTTGGCGATCTGGCGCGTGATCCCGAGAGCTGGCTCGGCTGGCTGGTGGGCAAGCTCTCCATGCTGCACGGCGACGACGGCGTGGCCCGCAGGCGATGGCGCAGCTCGTCGCCAAGGGGGGCATCGCTGTCGAGGGCGATCATCGAGGGATTCGAGGAGCGCCTGCG
>NZ_JAMZBC010000067.1 GCF_024158715.1 Halomonas sp. 707D7
GCGGCTCGAAGGGGAGTCGCTGGTGCTCTGCATCGAGCGCGGCTTCCAGTGCGTCGAGACGCGTGCCGGCGCGCACCGTGACGATCAGCTCGACCGGATCGTAGGAGACGATGCCGCTGTGCTCGCGGATATCGAGATCGATGCCCTCGACCGGGCGGCCGTAAAAGCCGCGAGTGTCGCCGCCGACGATGCGCAGCGGTGCCCGGGTCTGGTACGCGTTGGCGACCTGCTGGCAAAGCGCCTCGCTGATGTCGCGATCCGGCGCCGATGTGGCGGGTTCGGTCATGCTCGCTCCTTTCTATTGTTCGGGCTCTGGTTCACGCTCTGGTTCGCGGCGGCCTTTCTAGAAGCGCGGCAGCTCCGGGTGGGGCAGGTCGTTGTTGTGCACATGCATGGCGCCGAACTCGGCGCAGCGCGCAAGCGTCGGGATGTTCTTGCCCGGGTTGAGCAGGCGCTTGTCATCGAAGGCCGCCTTCACCGCGTGGAACACGCTGATCTCGTCTGCCTGGAACTGGCTGCACATCTGGTTGATCTTCTCGCGGCCCACGCCGTGCTCGCCGGTGATCGAGCCGCCGGCGGCGACGCACAGCTCGAGAATCCGGCCGCCCACGTCCTCGGCCAGCGCAAGCTCGCCCTCCTTGTTGGCATCGAACAGGATCAGCGGGTGCATGTTGCCGTCACCGGCGTGAAAGACGTTGGCGACTCGCAGGCCGCTCTCTTCAGACAGTGCCGCGATCCCCTTGAGCACCCGGGGCAGCTCCTTGCGCGGGATGGTGCCGTCCATGCAGTAGTAGTCCGGCGACATGCGCCCGACCGCGGGAAAGGCGTTCTTGCGCCCGGCCCAGAATTTGGCCCGCTCGGCCTCGTCGCGAGCCTGGGAGATAGCGGTGGCGCCAGCCTTCTCCAGCACCTGGCGCACGGTGTCGCAGTCGTCGTCGACGTCCGCCTCGACGCCGTCGAGCTCGCACAGAAGGATCGCCTCGGCCTCCAGCGGGTAGCCTGCGCGCACGAAGTCCTCGGCGGCCTTGATCGCAAGCTTGTCCATCATCTCGAGCCCGCCGGGCACGATGCCGGCGGCGATGATGTCGCCGACCGCGCGGCCGGCCTTCTCGACGTCGTCGAAGCTCGCCATCAATACCTTGGCGACGGTCGGCCTGGGCAGGAGCTTCACCGTGATCTCGGTGATCACGCCGAGCATGCCTTCCGAGCCGTTGAACAGCGCCAGCAGATCGAATCCCGGCGCATCGAAGGCATTGGATCCCAACGTCATGTGCTCGCCCTCGATGGTCAGCACGTCGACGCGCAGCACGTTGTGCACGGTCAGCCCGTACTTCAGGCAGTGCACGCCGCCGGCGTTCTCCGCCACGTTGCCGCCGATCGAGCAGGCGATCTGCGACGACGGATCCGGCGCGTAGTAGAGCCCGTAAGGCGCGGCGGCCTCGGAGATCGCCAGGTTGCGTACCCCGGGCTGGACGCGGGCGATGCGCGCATCCGGGTCGACCTCGATGATCTTGTTGAAGCGCGACATCACCAGCAGAACGCCCTGTTCCAGCGGCAGCGCCCCGCCGGATAGCCCGGTGCCCGCCCCACGGGTGACCACCGGCACGCCGAGCGCGAAGCACGCTTTCAACAGCGCCTCGACCTGGGCGAGCTCTTCCGGCAGCGCCACCAGCATCGGCAGCACCCGGTAGGCGGCCAGGCCGTCGCACTCGAAGGGGCGCAGGTCCTCCTCGCGATGGAGCAGGGTCAGGGTCGGGGCGGCGCGCTCAAGCGCCTCCAGTACCTCGTGCTTGTCACGCCCGACCAGCTCGCCGTCGAGGCGCGGATCGAAAAGAATATTCATGTCCCATCCTGTGATTGGCGTACTTGTTGTGTCGTGATGGGCGGTTTTTCACCGCTGATACCGATCAATCTGGGCCTTTTTCCTGGGGCTGTCCAGTCTGCGCCGGGGCGCTAGGCGCGCGCCGCCCCGGGGTCTTCCTCCTCGATCACCCCGGCAAGGGTGGCGATCTCGATCTTGTTGCACAAATGCTCGCGCAGCACCTGGCCGAGTTTCTGTCCGTCGCGTCGTTCGAGCGCGTCGATCATCTGTTCATGATCTTCCACGGCGCGTTTCCAGAAGGTGTCGGTCATCTGTTTCGAGTAGCGTACGCGCTTCACCCGCTGGCTGAGGTTGCTGTACATCTCCTGCAGTACCGGGTTGTCGGAGGCGGCCAGGATGCGCTCGTGGATCTGCCGATTCACTTCGAAGTACTGGGTCAGATCGCGCGCTTCGTAGTGAGCGAGCATCGCATCATGCAGCGCGCGGATGCTGCGGATGTCGGCGGTACTGATGTGCTGGCAGGCGAGCTCTCCTGACAGTCCTTCCAGGGCGGCCATCAGGTCGTAGGTGTCCTTGACGCTCTTGAAGGTCAGTCGTACCACTCGGGCGCCTCGATTGGGGAGAAGCTCGATCAGCCCTTCGGCGGCCAGCACCTTGAGCGCTTCGCGAAGCGGTGTGCGTGAAACGCCGAACCGTTCACACAGTTCGCGTTCGGAAATCCGCTCGCCCGGCGCCAGCTCGCCATGCTCGATCAAGTCGCCAATTCGGTCGGCCACCTCGCGATACAAGTTGCGCTGCAAAATCTTGGTCATGGAACTGTCCTTTCAACATGGCGCTCACGTTCCGTGCCCTTCTGGCGGCGGTCAACGCTCGATAACAGACTGGCGTCACACTCAGTCCTCTGCAAATATAATTATGAATTCAAATCGTGGCGGTTGACAAATCCTTCCGCCGGCAAGCATTCGAGTTCTTCCATCCAATCACAACGATAAAGGAAAGTTTTCATGCCTAGCAACGTCTATCATGCCAGCGTTCAACTGACCCGTGCCCAGGCTCGACGTCTTCTGGAAGGCGCCGTGGAGAAGGCGCGCGCGTTCGATCTGCCGCCGCTCACCCTGGTGGTACTGGATGCCGGTGGACACCTGATCGTCGCCGAGCGCGAGGATGGTTGCGGCCCGCTACGCTTTCCCGTCGCCAAGGGCAAGGCCTTCGCGGCGCTCGGCATGGGGATCGCCAGCGGCGTCATCGGCGAGCGCAACCAGGAGCGTACGGCGTTTCTGGCAAGTGTGGCCGCCGCTTCGCAAGGGCAGGTGGTACCGGTGGCGGGCGGTGTTCCCATTCTCGACGATCACCAGTGCGTCATCGGTGCCGTGGGTGTCAGCGGCGCCTCCTCGGAGGAGGATCAGCAGGTGGCGATTGCAGGCATCGAGGCTGCGAAGCTGAATTATGGTCTGGCGCCTTGACCCTCTCCTGATGGTTTTTTGGAAGCGGTGCCACGTGGCGCCGCTTTTTTTCGCCTCGAGTTCGACGGCGAATCAGCGAGTTAGCCTTGGGACAGAAGTTCAAAGACGAAAGTTTAATACCTAATTTTGAATTTTGAATTCAAATTGAAGCGGTGTCACGGCAAGGACTCACAATAATATCGAGATCGGCGGGGTCGGCTTGCAAGGCGAGCTTTCCCACGTTCGACGGGCGCCATCCGGCCCCACGCTGCGATGGTGACGAATCAACAACAACAAGTGTTCACCTGGAGTGCTCTATGACTTTCTTCAAACCTGCAATCGTGGCGGCCGCCCTCTCCCTGGGCCTGGGCGCCCTTGGCGCCAGCGCCAACACCGAAATACGCCTGGGCCACGTCGGTGGACCCGGGTCGCTTTTCGAGATCACCGCCAACCGTTTCGCCGAGCTTGCCAACGAGCGCCTGGAGGGTGTGGCAGAGGTGAGCGTGTACGGCAACAGCCAGCTCGGCGGGGACGAGTCGATGCTGCGCCGGCTGCGCCTGGGCTCTCTCGATCTGACCATTCCCTCCACGGTGATGAGCTCCGAAAACGAGCAGTTCGCGCTGTTCGAGATGCCCTACCTGATCGAGGACCGGGAGCACATGAAGCGAGTGCGCGACGAGGTGGTACACGGCCCGCTCGCGGACGCCGCAGAGGCCCGCGGCTTTCATATTCTAGGGGTGTGGGAGAACGGCTTTCGCCAGATCACCAATAACGTGCGACCCATCAACGTGCCCCAGGACCTCGAGGGCATAAAGCTGCGTACCCCGAGCGGGGTCTGGCGCATCGAGATGTTCCGAAGCTATGGCGCCGCTCCCTCGCCGATGTCGCTTTCCGAGGTGTTCGTGGCCCTGCAGACCGGCGCGATGGACGGTCAGGAAAACCCCTTGATCCAGACCTACTCCTCGCGCTTCCAGGAAGTGCAGGAGTATCTCTCCATGTCGAACCACGTCTATACCCCGGCCTACCTGGTCGCCGGCGCAAGCTGGAACCGTCTGCCCGACGAGGTGCGCACGGTACTCGAGGAGGTGGCGCTCGAGCTCGAGGACTTTGCGCTCGAGGAGGGCGCACGGCTCGACGACGAGATCCTGGCGCGGATGGAAGAAGAGGGCATGAGCGTCAACGAGGTGGACTTCCAGGCGTTTTCCGATGCCTCCCAGCCGATCTACGAGAAATTCGCCAGCGAAGTGGACGGTGGACAGGCGCTGATCGACCAGGTCAACGCGCTACGCGGCGAGTAATCACCATCGTGTCGGGCGCCCGCCCGGGCGCCCGTCGGCTCGGGAGAGTTCAATGAGTACTTTCAACAGGTTCAAGACGGCGTACTTCGCCTTTCTTGAAGCGATCGTGGTCGTGCTGGTCATTGCCCTGGCGGCGGTGGTGACCATCGGGTTCGTCACCCGCTATCTCGGCTCGCCGCTGAGCTGGTACGACGAGCTCGCGGCGGTGCTTCTGGCCTGGGTGACCTACTACGGCACGGCCCTGGCCGCGGCGAAAGGCGCGCACATCACCTGCCCCAGCGTCCTGAACATGTGCCCGCCCTCGGTACGCGTGCCCGTGGCACTGCTGGCGGAGGCCATCACCATCGGCTTCTTCGTCTTTCTGGGGCTGGCGAGCTACCAGGTCATCCTGATCCTCGACGGGGTGAACATGGTGAGCCTGCCCTCCATCTCCATGCAGTTGACCCAGTCCGCCATTCCCGTGGCATCGGTTCTGTTCATCATCGCCGAGCTCCTGCGCCTGCCCGAGGTCGTCAAGCACGCCCGAGGCCGAGGCTTCATCGACCACGAGCTCGAGGAAGCCGGCATCGATGCCGAGGAAGTCGAAGCCGTCAGCACACAGCAGCGAGGATAATCCCATGGTCATCTTGTATATCTTTCTGGCGCTGATCGTGCTGATCCTGATCAACGTTCCCGTGGCGGTGGCGCTCGCGCTGGTCGGGACCGTGGCCACCTTCATGACCTACGGCAGCATGGCCATGCCCACCGTCGGCATGACCATGTTCGAAGGGGCGACCAACTTCCCGCTCATCGCGATCCCGCTGTTCATCCTGGCCGGCGCGATCATGAACGCCTCGAGCATCTCCCGGCGGCTGATCGATCTGGCCATGGCGATGGTGGGGTTCATCAAGGGCGGGCTCTCGATGGTGACCATCGGCGCCTCGGTCTTCTTTGCCGAGATTTCCGGCTCCTCCGTGGCCGGGGTGTCGGCCATCGGCAGCATCCTGATTCCCGCCATGCGCAAGAAGGGCTACTCGAAAGAGTTCGCCGCCTCGATCTCCTCTTCGGCGGCGAGTCTGGCGATCATCCTGCCGCCCTCGATTCCCATGATCCTCTACGCGGTCATGTCCGGGGAGTCCGTGGTGCAGATGTTCGTCGCGGGGATCTTCCCGGGGCTTCTGGGCGCCATGGGCCTGGCGGCGATGTGCTACTACCTGGCGCGCAAGTACGACTTTCCCTCGGAAGGACGCTTTCGCATCTCCCAGCTCTGGCTGGCGCTCAAGGAAGCGGTCTGGGCGCTGTTGATTCCGGTCATCATCCTCGGCGGTATCTTCGGCGGTTTCGTCACCGCGACGGAAGGCGCGGCGCTCGCCGTGTGCGTGGCGATCTTCATCAGCGCGGTGGTGTATCGCGAGTTCACCATCAAGAACTTCATCGACTCCTGCAAGAGCGCCGGGGTACAGACCGCGGTGGTGATGCTCCTGGTGGCGGCCTCGGCGGTGGTGGGCGGCTATCTCACCGAGACCCGGGTACCCCAGGCCATCGCCATGCAGATCAGCGACTGGACCAGCAACAAGTACGTCATCCTGGCGCTCTTGAACATCATCTTCCTGATCCTGGGCGTCTTCCTGCACTCGGCGGCGGCCATCATCCTGGTGGTGCCCATCGTGCTGCCGCTGGTGATCGAGGTGGGGATCGACCCGCTGCACTTTGGCCTGATCGTGACGCTGAACCTGGCCATCGGCCAGCAGACGCCGCCGGTGGCGAGCGTGCTGATCGCCTCGTGCTCGATCGCCAAGTCGGACATCTGGGCGACCTCGAAGACGAACCTGTGGTTCATCGCGGTGCTGTTCACGATCCTCATGATCAACACCTACATTCCCGCGTTCGCCCTGGCGCTGGTGAACTTCATCTACGGCTAGAGCCCGTTCAGGAGAAATCCCATGGCGCAGACACCGCGACCGACCACGGACAGCGTGCGCTTTTCCATCGACGAAGGCGTGGCCTGGCTCGGGTTCAACCGCCCGCAAAGCCGCAACGCCATGACCTGGGAGATGTACAACGCCCTCGAGTACTACTGCGACACCCTCGCCGACGACAGCGGCGTGCACGCCCTAGTGCTCTACGGGGTGGGGGGCGAGGCCTTCGTCGCCGGTACCGACATCACCCAGTTCGCCCACTTCGACAAGCGCGAGGACGCCATCGACTACGAGCGGCGCATCGACCGGGTGGTGGGCAAGCTCGAACGCTTTCCCAAGCCCACCCTGGCGATGATCGAGGGCGCCTGCGTCGGCGGGGGCGCGGCCCTGGCCTTGGTATGCGATTTTCGCTACGCCACCGCCTCGATGAAGTTCGGCGTGCCCATCGCCAAGACCCTGGGTAACACGCTGTCGATCACCAACGTGTCGAGGCTTCTGGAGATGCTCGGCACCGCCCGCACAAAGGAGGTGCTGATGATGGCCCGGCTCGTCGACGGCGAGGAGGCCCTGGCACTCGGGCTGGTGAACGCCCTGTTCGACCAGGACACCATCGCCACCGAGGTAAAGACGTTGGCCGGCGCCTTTCTCACCCGGGCGCCGCTGACCCTGCAGGCGAGCAAGGCGCTGATCAACCGCGTGCGCGAGGCCGGGCGCCTGCCGCCGGATGCCGGCGACGATTGGGTCGGCATCTGCTACACCAGCGAAGACTTCGGCGCGGCCGTGCAGAAGTTCGTCGACAAGACCCCCTTCGAGTGGTCCGGTCGTTAATTCAAGGAGAAATCCATGTCCGCGTTAGACAATCTCAAGATCCTCGACGTCTCCCAGATCATGGCCGGGCCCTACTGCACCATGGTGCTGGCCGACATGGGCGCCGAGGTCATCAAGGTGGAGAAGCTCAACGGCGGTGACGACAGCCGCCAGATGGGGCCCTACGTCAACGGCGAGTCCACCTGCTTTTCCCAGATCAACCGCAACAAGAAGAGCATCTCGCTGAACCTGAAGGAAGCTCGCGGCCGCGAGATCTTCTACGAGCTCGCGGCGAGCGCCGACGTCATCGTCGAGAACTACCGCCCGGGGGTGACCCAGTCGCTGGCCATCGACTACGACACCATCAAGGCGATCAACCCCGCCATCGTCTACTGCTCGATCTCCGGGTACGGCCAGACCGGGCCCTACAGCCACAAGGGGGGCTTCGACCTGGTGGCCCAGGGCATGACCGGGCTGATGTCGATGACCGGCGAGCCCGGGCGGCGCCCGCTCAAGACCGGCATCGCGGTGTACGACATCGGCGCCGGCATCACGGCCGTGTACTCGATCCTGGCCGCCTACATCCACCGCATGAACACCGGCGAAGGCCAGCATATCGACATCGCCATCACCGAGTGCGGGCTGCCCTGGTTCACCTGGGAGGCCGCGGCCTATTTCGCCGAGAACACCGTGCCGGCGCCCACGGGCTGGCGCCACCGGGTCTCCGCCCCTTACCAGGCCGTGAAGGCGAGCGACGGCTACCTGATGCTGGGCTGCGCCAACCAGCGCACTTGGGAGCGCTTTTGCACCGATGTGCTGGGCGAGCCCGGGCTGATGCAGGATGCACGCTTTCTGACCAACTTCGATCGCGGCCAGCACGTCGACGAGCTCGAGGCCCTGCTCGAAGACTTGATGGCGAGTCGCACGGTGGACGAGTGGCTGATCCTGTGCGACGGCGCCGGCGTCCCCGCCGGGCCGATCAACGATTTCGCCCAGGCCTTGAGCGACGAGCACTATCTGGCCCGGGGAATGGTGCAGGAGATGGAGCATCCGGTCATCGGGCGCATGAAGACCATCGGCTTTCCCAGCAAGTTCTCGCGTACGCCCTCGACCATCCATGCCCCGGCGCCGCTGTTCGCCCAGCACACCGACGAGGTGCTCGCCACCCTCGGCATCGAGCGCGCGGAAATCGACGCCCTGCGCGAGGCGGGCTGCATCAAGTAGGCAGCGGTTTTTTTAAACACCTGAATTGCATTCATTATGCAAGTTGCGTCAGCAGCTAGTTTCAATCAACACCAACCCATTCAACAACAACCCATTCAACAACAACCAATAAAAGGACACGACCCATGCTGAACCTCGACTTCCACCCGACCGGTCGCCACTTCCTGCAGATCCCCGGCCCTTCGCCGGTGCCGGATCGCATCCTGCGCGCCATGAGCCTGCCTACCATCGATCACCGTGGCCCGGAGTTCGGCGCTCTGGGCCGGGAGCTTCTGGAGAAGATCAAGCGGGTGTTCAAGACCGAGCACCCGGTGGTGATCTATCCCGCCTCGGGCACCGGCGCCTGGGAAGCGGCGCTGGCCAATACGTTGTCTCCCAACGATCGGGTATTGATGTTCGAAACCGGCCACTTCGCCACGCTGTGGGAGAAGATGGCCAGACGTCTGCAGCTCGAGCCCGAGTTTCTCGGCCTTCCCGGCTACGAGGGATGGCGCCAGGGCGTGCAGGCGGAGCTGATCGAGAAGCGCCTCAGAGAGGACGGCGAGCACGCCATCAAGGCGGTGTGCGTGGTGCACAACGAAACCTCCACCGGGGTCACCAGCGACATCGCCGCGGTGCGCCGGGCGATCGATGCGGCCAACCACCCGGCGCTTCTGATCGTCGACACGATTTCCGGTCTCGCCAGTGCCGATTATCGCCATGACGAGTGGGGCGTGGACGTGACCGTGTCCGGCTCCCAGAAGGGCCTGATGCTGCCGCCGGGCATCAGTTTCAACGCGCTCTCGCCCAGGGCCATCGAAGCCAGCCGCCGGGCGATGCTTCCCAAGAGCTTCTGGGCCTGGGACGAGATCCTGGAGGCGAACGAGAACGGCTACTGGCCCTACACGCCGAGCACCAACCTGCTCTACGGCTTGAACGAGGCCCTCGACATGCTGCTGGAAGAGGGCATGGAGCACGTCTTCGAGCGCCACGCGCGCTGGGGGGCGGGGGTGCGCGCCGCCGTCGAGGCCTGGGGGCTCGAGGTGCAGTGCCAGGACCCGGCGCTCTACTCGCCGGTGCTGACCGGCGTGGTGGTGCCCGAGGGCGTGGATGCGGACGCGGTGCGCAAGATCATCTACGAGCGCTTCGATCTCTCTCTGGGAATGGGCCTTGGCAAGGCCAAGGGCAAGATGTTCCGTATCGGCCACCTGGGCGACTGCAACGACCTGACCCTGATCGCCACCCTCGGCGGCTGCGAGGCGGGATTGAAGCTTGCCGGCGTCGCGCTCGAGTCGAGCGGCGTGAGTGCGGCACTCGAGTACTTCGCCGACCATCCGCACCGCTTCGCCCAGGCCGATTCCACCCAGTAAGCGAGGAGTTCCCATGACGTCACTCACCCCGCAACACCGCTCACGGGATGCCCGGATCGCGCCGGTCGGGGCCTTCGCCGACCGGCTCACCCGCGAGATCGAAGGTGACGTGCTCTTCGATCGGGCCAGTCGCGGGCGCTACGCCACGGACGCCTCGATCTATCAGGTGACTCCGGTAGGCGTGGTGATTCCCCGCCATCAGGAGGACCTGACCCGGGCGCTCGCCATCGCCCGGGCCGAGGGGGTGCCGGTGCTGGCCCGGGGCGGGGGCACCAGCCAGTGCGGCCAGACCGTGGGAGAGGGCCTGGTGATCGACACCACCCGGTGGCTCAACCAGGTGGTGGCGTTCGACGAACAGGCCCTTACCGTGGTGGTCGAGCCGGGCATCGTGCTCGATCACCTCAATGCCTGGCTCAAGCCCTACGGCCTTTGGTACCCGGTGGACGTCTCCACCAGCGCCCAGTGCACCCTGGGCGGCATGGCGGGCAACAACTCCTGCGGCTCCCGCTCGATCTACTACGGCAACATGGTGCACAACGTGCTGGGGCTCGACGCGGTGCTCGCCGACGGCGACGAGGTGAGCCTCGGTTTCGTCGACGCCATGGCCGAGGGCTCCCGGGAGGCAGCGCTGGCTCGGCAGGTGCGGGCCATCGCCGAGCGGGTGGGCCCGGAGATTCGCAGCCACTTCCCCAAGGTGCTGCGCCGGGTGGGGGGCTACAATCTGGATCTCTTCGACTGCCAGAACCCGATTCCCTACGACGCCTCCCATCGTGCCAACCTGGCCCACCTGCTGGTGGGCTCCGAGGGTACCCTGGGGGTGAGCCGGCGGCTGACCTTGCGGCTCTCGCCGCTGCCGGAACAGAAGGTGCTGGGGGTGGTGAACTTCCCGACCTTCTACCAGGCGATGGACCTGACCCAGCATATCGTCAAGCTCGGGCCCATGGCGGTGGAACTCGTCGACCGCACCATGATCGAGCTCTCGCTGGAAAATCCCGCCTTTCGTCCGGTGATCGAGAAGGCGCTGATCGGCCGGCCCGAGGCGATGCTGCTGGTGGAGTTCGCCGGCACGAACCTGGACGAGCAGCTTGGCAAGCTCAAGGAGCTCACGGCACTGATGGGAGATCTGGGCCTGGCCGGAAGCGTGGTCGAGATGGCCGGAGCCGGCGAGCAGAAGGCGCTATGGAACGTGCGCAAGGCCGGGCTCAACATCATGATGAGCATGAAGGGCGACGGCAAGCCGGTGTCCTTCATCGAGGACTGCGCGGTGCCGCTCGAGCACCTGGCCGAGTACACCGACAAGCTCACCGAGGTGTTCAACCGCCATGGGACCGAAGGCACCTGGTACGCCCACGCCGGGGTCGGCACGCTTCACGTGCGCCCGATCCTGGACATGCGCCGGGGGGGCGCGGCGAAGATGCGCGAGATCGCCGAGCACGCCTCGCGTCTGGTGCGCGAGTACAAGGGCGCCTACTCCGGCGAGCACGGCGACGGTATCTGCCGCGGGGAGTGGGTGGCCTGGCAGTTCGGCGAGACGGTCAACGACGCCTTCAAGGAGATCAAGGCGCTGTTCGACCCGCACAACCTCTACAACCCGGGCAAGATCGTCGATACCCCGAAGATGGACGACGAACGCTACTTTCGCTTTCCCGCGAGCTACCAGCGCATTCCGATCACCCCGGTGTTCGACTGGTCGGCCTGGAACGTCGAGCGCGACCCGCTCACCGGTGAGCAGAGCCCGCCGGGCACGGCCGAGGATGCGACCCACGGCCTCGCCATGGCGGTGGAGATGTGCAACAACAACGGGCATTGCCGCAAGTTCGACGCCGGCACCATGTGCCCGAGCTACCGTGCGACGCTGGAAGAGAAGCACCTGACCCGGGGCCGGGCCAATACCCTGCGCCTGGTTCTCTCCGGCCAGCTCGGCGAGCAAGGATTGGCCAGCGACAGCGTCAAGGAGGCGTTGGATCTGTGCGTTTCCTGCAAGGGCTGCAAGCGCGACTGCCCCACCGGGGTGGACATGGCCAAGTTCAAGATCGAGGCGCGTACCGCCCGGGCCCGGCTCGAGGGGCTGTCGCTTCGCGACCGGCTGGTGGGAGAGATGCCGCGCTACGCGGCCTGGGCGCACCGCCTTCGCGGAGTCACCCGGGCGGTGGAGCGTGCACCGTTTATCGCCCGGCCGCTCAAGGACGCCCTCGGCCTTGCCCGGGCCCGGGCGTTTCCGGTCTTCGAAGGCAACTTCCTGGCAAGCACCCGGGCTTCTTCCCCCTCGAAGGGGGAGCGCGAGGTGATGCTGTTCGTCGATACCTTCAACAACTACATGGAGAGCGACAACGCCCGGGCGGCCAAGCGGGTGCTGGAGGCGGCGGGCTACCACGTGCACCTGAACGTGCGCCCGGGGCAGCGCCCACTGTGCTGCGGGCGCACCTACCTGTCTGCCGGTCAGTTCGACAAGGCCAAGGCGGAGGCACGGCGCACCCTCGATCACCTGATGCCTTTCGTCGAGCGCGGCGTGGCGGTGGTGGGTCTCGAGCCCTCCTGCCTTCTGACGTTGAGAGACGAGTTCCTGCAGTACGGCTATGGCGACGAGGCTAGGGCCCTGGCCGACGCCGCCTATCTTTTCGAGGAGTTTCTGGTCGAGGCGAAGGCGGCGGGGGAGCTCGACCTGCCCCTTGGCCCGCTACCCGCCGCCCGGGCGCTTTTGCACGGCCACTGCCACCAGAAGGCCTTCGATGCGCTCAGGCCGGTCGAGGAGGTGCTGGGCTGGATTCCCGGGCTCGAGGTGACGACCGTCGAATCCTCCTGCTGCGGCATGGCGGGAAGCTTCGGCTATGAGGCGGAGCA
Organism: Halomonas sp. 707D7; assembly: GCF_024158715.1. Lineage (GTDB taxonomy): Bacteria > Pseudomonadota > Gammaproteobacteria > Pseudomonadales > Halomonadaceae > Vreelandella. The sequence continues at coordinate 12,682 of NZ_JAMZBC010000067.1, forward strand.
CCACGACGCCTCGCTCAAGATGGCCGAGCTTGCCCTGCTGCCCGCGGTGCGCGAGGCCGAGGCCGATACCCTGGTGGTCGCCGACGGCACGAGCTGTCGTCATCAGATCCACGACGGGGCCGGGCGCGAGGCGCTTCACGTTGCCCGGGTGCTGGAACAGGCGTTAGCCTAGCGGTGGATACCCCAGAACAACAACGCAACATCTCTGACAGGAGGTTTTCGTGGCCATCTATCAATTTGGAGAGCACCGCCCGGCGATCGGCGATGACGTCTATATCGCCGAGACCGCCGACGTGATGGGGCGGGTCACCCTCAAGGCCCGCGCGAGCGTCTGGTATCGGGCGGTGCTGCGTGGCGATACCGAACACCTGGAAGTGGGCGAGGAGAGCAACATTCAAGACGGCGCCGTGCTGCACGCGGACCCGAGCTTTCCGCTCAAGATCGGCAAGGGCGTGACCGTCGGGCACCAGGCGATGCTGCACGGCTGCACGGTGGAGGATGGCTGCCTGATCGGGATTCAGGCGGTGGTGCTCAACGGCGCGGTGATCGGCGAGAACAGCCTGGTCGGCGCCTGCGCCTTCGTGAAGGAGGGCGCGGTGTTCCCGCCCAACTCCCTGATCGTCGGCTCCCCGGCGCGAGTGGTGAAGACCCTGCCCGAAGGCGCCATCGACGGGCTCAAGCTCAACGCCCAGAGCTACGTGGCCCGCGCCAGGGAGCACGCCCGCACCCTCAAGCGCCTGGACTGAGCCCGCTGCCCTCAACGAAAAACCACCCCGGTGGGGTGGTTTTGTAGTCATGCTTGGCTTGCGAGTTCAAACATCAGCGGATCATGGCACCAGCGGGTCCGTCACCCCCAGCACATAGAAGGCGATCAGCGCGATGATGCCGGTGGCGGTCAGGTAGTAGATCGTCGGCAGGATGGTGATACGAATGGTCGCGCCTTCACGCCCCAGAAGCCCGACCGTGGCCGAGGCCGCCACCACGTTGTGGATGGCGATCATGTTGCCCGCCGCCGCGCCCACGGCCTGAAGCGCGATCATCATCGCGGTGGAGATCCCGAGGGTCTGGGCGACGCTGAACTGAAACTCGGCCAGCATCAGGTTCGATACCGTGTTGGAGCCCGCGATGAAGGCGCCCAGCGCGCCGACCGCCGGTGCGAAGAACGGGTAGACGTCGCCCACGCCGTTGGCCACCGCCTGGGCCATCATCACCGGCATGGAGACGAGATCCGCCCCGTTGACGCCGGAGTTGATCAGGATACGCACCATCGGCACGGTGAAGATGAGCACGAATCCGGCACCGAAGATGGTCTTGGTGGATTCCGACACCGCCGCCTTCAGCTGGGCACCGTTCATCTTGTGCAGGAAGTAGGTGATCAATACCACCGCCAGGATGATGCCGCCGGGCAGGTAGAGCGGCTGAACGCCGCCGCTCACCCCGGTTTCCCCCAGGATGTTGGCCCAGTTGAGGTTGATCGAGGTCAGCGCGGCCTGGAGCGGCTCGAGGGTGCGCGAGGCGACCAGAAACAGCGCCAGCAGCACGTAGGGAATCCAGCCGCGCAGGGTGGACATCGGCGCCTTGCCCGCCACGTCCTCGAGCTTGATCTGCAGGTTGCCGATCCACTCGTCCGGCCAGGCGGTGGCCTCCGGGAAGTCCCAGGTGTCCTTGGGCAGCAGAAAGCCCTTGCGCGCTGCCGGGACCACGATGGCGAGTCCCACCATGGCGCCGATCATCGACGGGAATTCCGGGCCCAGCAGCACGCCCACCAGCATGTAGGGAATGACGAAGGCGAACCCGGTGAAGAGCGCGAAGGGCGTGATCGAGAGCCCCTCCTTCCAGGACTTGCTGGCCCCGAAGAAGCGCACCATCACGGTGACCAGGATCAAGGGCATCAGGATGCCGACGATGCCGTGGGTGATGGCCACTTCGCTGGTGATGGTCTGAAAGAACACGTCCCAGGTGGAGCCGGCGGCCTCGAGCTCTGCGGTGATGCCTGCCCGGTCCACCCCGGTGCCGACGCCGACGATGATCGGCGTGCCCACGGCGCCGAAGGAGACCGGCGTGGACTGGATCATCATGCCCACCACCACGGCGGCGAGCGCCGGGAAGCCGAGCGCCACCATCAAGGGAGCCGCCACCGCCGCCGGCGTGCCGAAGCCCGAGGCGCCCTCGATGAAGCAGCCGAACAGCCAGGCGACGATCAGCGCCTGCACCCGGCGATCCGGGCTGATGCCGGAAAAGCCGTTGCGGATCGCGGTGATGCCGCCGGAGTGCTTGAGGGTATTGAGCAGCAAGATCGCCCCGAAGATGATCCACAAAAGCCCCGCGGTCTGGATCAACCCCTGGATGGTGGAGGCCGCCACGCGGGTAAAGCTCATGTCCCACACCGTCAGGCCGATGATCGCGGCGGTCAGAAAGACGATCGGCATGGCGATCTTGGCGGGTATCTTGAAGCCGATCAGCAGAATGCCGGCCAGCAGCAGCGGCAGAAATGCCAGCAAGGCAAGTATCGTGTCACTCATGTAAACCGACCCCTTGTATTGTTAATTGGCTAATTTTTTTAACTGCTTAGGCCAGGCGATCCACCACCTGAGGCTATCGATAGCAACATACGACCCGCGCGCGCTCATGACCACTTTGGCAGAGGTGCCTGATCGTCCGTCAGAGCCTGGACGCGCTCGAACTTTGCCTTGCCTTCCGTTCAGGTCGCTGTTTTTCATGAGATTTGCACACGCGCCGCGATACCCCGCGAAAACCGCGCATTAGACTAATAGATAGCGCCAGGCGAAGGCCGACGCGCTCGCTGCACGGCTTGCGTGGCGCGGTCGCGCAGCGCATGCTGAAACGGTCGAATCATTACCCGGGAGTGAGTCCATGGATCGTATCGTGTATGACCTGTGCGGACGCGACGAGCGGCTGCGTTTTTCGCCTTACTGCTGGCGCGTGCACCTGTCGATGGCCCACAAGGGACTGGCCTATCGCACCGAGCCCTGGCGCTTTCAGCAGAAGGAGAAGCTTGCCTTCGCCGACCACGACAAGGTGCCGGTACTGGTGGATGGCGAGAAGGTGGTCACCGACAGCTTCGAGATCATGCGCTATCTCGACGCCACCTACCCCGAGGCGACGCTGCTGGGCGACGGGCTGGCCTGCCAGCGGGCGTTGTTGTTCAAGCTGTTCGTCGAGCGCAGTGTCAGCCCGGCCCTGCTGCGCATCGTGGTGATGGATCTGCTGGCGGCCATCCATCCCGATGATCGCGACTACTTCCGGCGCACCCGGGAGGCGGCGCTCGGAATGCGCCTAGAGGAGCTGCATGACCCGATTCAGGGGCGCGAGCAGCTCAAGAAGGCGCTGGTGCCGGTCAACGCGCTGCTCGAGCAGAGCCCCTTCCTCGACGGCCAGGCGCCCGCCGGCACCGATTACCTGCTGTTCGGAAGCTTCATGTGGGCCCACGTGGTTTCCCGGGAAGTGCTCGTCGACGACGCCACGCCGGTGGCGCGCTGGTTCGAAAAAATGCTGACCGTTCATGACGGTATGGCCGGGCGCGCGCCTACCGTGCGCGACGTGTAGGCATGGCGATGAAAAAGTGTCACGAAATTCATGTTGCACTGCACAAAATGCGCTGCTAGCTTACAGGGAGTCAAGGCAAACGCTTTGCTGTCGACCGCTGAGGCCAGTGCGTGTCGAATCGCTAACGACCAGGAGGTTATGTGATGGACAGGACCGCAGAGAACACCAAGCAGCAGTTTGAATCCGTTTTCGTCTCGCCCATGCGTTCGTACACGCTGGCCGCGCTCGACTACTACGAGCGTCTGCTGAGCGCCCAGATCGACGCCGCGCGTGCCTATTCCGACATGAGCATCGCCCAGGCGCGCACCTGGCTAGACGTCAAGGACGCCGAGAGCTTCAAGAAGGCGATGCAGACCCAGCAGAAGACTGCTTCTGATTTCATGGAGCGCATGAAGGGCGATTCCGAGAAAGTCACCTCGATCGGCCAGGACTTCATGCAGGACAGCCAGAAGATGGCCGAAGAGAACACCCAGAAGGCGGCTAACAATCTGAACAAGTAAGTTTCAGCGTCGTACCGTCGAGCCGCGCCCTCGGGCGCGGCTTTTTCGTGGGCGCTAGTCGCGCTCGCTCATCGCGATCAGCCGGAAGCGGGCGATGCGCACGATCTGTTCGATGGCGGTGACGCGCTCGATGGCCGGGGCATTGTCCAGGCGCGTCGCGAAGGCGTCGAGAATCGCGTGGCGATCGAGCCCCTTGACCGCGATCACGAAGGGAAAGCCGAACTTCTCACGATAGGCGTCGTTGA
>NZ_JAMZBC010000068.1 GCF_024158715.1 Halomonas sp. 707D7
GGCGGTGAGCGAGCTGCACGAGCGCTTCGTGCTCGGGCTTTCGAACATCGACGCCCGCGCCCAGGGCGAGCGGCTCTACATGGCCGCCTGCGTGCGGCTCAAGGCGCAGCTCGACAGCCGCAACCGCGCCCACCGCGAGATTCTCGACGAGCTCGCGGAAAAGCTCGCCGACAAGCTGTTCGTCAACTTCTCACTGTTCCAGTCGGTGCCGGACGTGTGGGGCATCGAGCAGATCTTCCCGGTGCTTCCGCTGACCGGCCTCGACGCCCCGCCCACGCGGCGTGCGGTGATCCAGGACATCACCTGCGACTCCGATGGGCGCATCGACAGCTACGTCGATGGCCAGGGAGTCGAGAGCACCCTCCCCCTGCCGGAGTGGCCGCAGGAGGATGAACGCTGGCTGGGTTTCTTCCTCGTCGGTGCCTACCAGGAGATTCTGGGTGATCTGCACAACCTGTTCGGCGATACCGACTCCGTCGATGCCGCGCTCGGCGAGGACGGCGACTGGGTGCTCTCCAACCCCCAGGCCGGCGACACCGTGGCCAACGTGCTGGGCTACGTGAATTTCGACGCCCGGGTGCTGCAGCGCAAGCTGTTCGACCAGCTCGCCCGCAGCGGCTTCTCCGAACAGGAGCAGGAGCGCTTCGCGGCCAGCCTCCACGAGGGGCTGGAGGGCTACACCTACCTGGAGTGAGCTGCCCCTCGCCAGACACGAAAAAGCCGCCGGCTCCCCCAGCCGGCGGCTTTTTTGGTGGCGCTCTATTTTGAAAGTACGCTATTCGACGACGGAGGTGTTCACCTCGAGCCCGCCGGTCAGGGTCAGCTTGAGCGCCGCTCCCCGGGGCAGCTCGCCGACGCCCGACGGCGTACCGGTCAGCACGACGTCGCCGGGCTCGAGGGTGAAGTGGCGGCTCATTTCCGCCACCAGCGAGGGAATCGCGAACAGCATGTCGGCGCCTTCACCGTGCTGGCGCAGCTCGCCATCGATCTCGAGGGTGAAGGTCAGCGCGTTCCAGTTGGGTACGCGGGAAAGCGGTAGAAAGGCCGAGAGCGGGCAGGCGCCGTCGAAGGCCTTGGCGGTCTCCCAGGGGTGGCCGTTTTGCTTGAGCTTGGTCTGCAGGTCACGCAGGGTGAGATCCATCGCAAGGCCAATGCCGACCACGGCGCGCTCGGCTTCCTCGAGGGTGGCGTGGGTCAGCGTCTCGCCGATCAAAAGCGCAAGCTCAGCTTCGAAATGCACGTCGCCCCGGGAAAAGGGCGGATCGAGGGGCTTGGCCAGATCCACCACACTGGTGGCGGGCTTGATGAACAATAGCGGCTCAGTGGGAACCGGGTTGTCCAGCTCCTTGGCATGATCGGCATAGTTGCGGCCAACGCAAACGACTTTGCCCAGTGCGTGGGGAAACTCCTGACCATCGGTAAACTGTGGAACAAAACGCATGGCGGGCATTCTCCTTCTAATAATACGTGCCGTCTTCGAAACGATCGGCGCCCTAGTCTACCCCACCTCGACGGCGCCACGGCAACCCCGCGGCGGCTTTTTTAACACCACGGCGCACGCCTTGGGTGGCGAAGGCGAGGATGCTTCGATACGTGAGAAGGAAAAACGAGAGTACGACGGAGGAAGGGCGCGCCGCGCTTCATCGCACGGCGATCAGGCCAGATAGACGTGACCGTAGACCAGGCGTTCGTCGAATCCGGTGCTTTCCTTCAGTAGCTCGGGTTCGAGCAGCTTGATCACCGTGCGACTCTTGCGGATCAGCTTCTTTTGTTCGAGCGCCGTCATGCAGCGGCTGACGTGCACGCTGGTGATACCCAGGAGCTCGCCGATCACCTCCTGGGTCACGGGCAGCGTGAAGAAGTCCGAATCGATCATGTGCTTGAAGCGATAGCGCGCGTAGACCTCGAGGAGAAAATGGGCGACGCGCTCTTCGGCCTTGTGATGGGTGCAGCTTCTCAGCCGGACGATGGAGATATTGTCGTTCACCATGATATAAGAAAATATCGCCTTTCTTATATCATCGTGCTCGGCCAGCAGCGCATGGATATCATCGGCGGAGATGCGCTCCAGCACGCAGTTCTGCAGCGCCAGAATCGCAACGTCGCTGTTATCGAAAAAGCTCTCTCTAAGCCCCACGATATCGCCCGGCATATAGACGTTGCAAATATCCTGGCCATGGCTTTTCACGGATTGACAGATACTCACCCAGCCTCTCTTGACGATGAATATCTTCGGCTTTCCCTCGTGGAGAAAAAAAAGTTTCTGATGCCTTTTCAACTCGACATTCTTGACGCCCAGCCGGGACAAAAGCTCCATCGAATGATCACTGATGGCACTGTAGAGGCTCAGCGCCTTAGCGATATTTTTTTTTCTATCTTGTAGTAAAGAGTTATTTGGCAACGGAGTATAACTACTCTCTTTCATCAAACTTTTCCTATCGGCGTTATACTCGTCACGCATTTTTTCAACACTCCTTTGCCGCTATACAAAAACTATGCCCGAGACAGAAAAAATACAATCCATGTACACGCATAATGAAAAGCCGAAAGGCAAAACATGGCAGTACGTGAATTGACAGTTCGATTTCACGCACCAACACGAAGAGTGGTCTTAACAAATGTTAAGATATAAGGCTCGATGGCCAACCTGAGTATGTAAAATCATGTCTTCATACGCCTGCCTACAGATAATTAAACAGAAAAGCTTTTTTTGTCAAAGAATAAACCACGCCCAGACCATAACCTATGTTATTGAAAACAAGGGATATTCCTTACCCCTACCGAACCCTTGGCGCAGGCGAAAACAAGCTTAGCGGAGGTTGCTACTAGCTGTAAGAACACAGGTTAAGATTTATCATAAATTTAGAAAATAATACTCCAGAGCCATTTAAGGCTTTAGCAAAACGCTTAAAGAATGAAAAAGTGTTTAGCAGATGAAAATGCAAGGCCCCGGCCAGAAGCCGGGGCCCGGGCAGGCCTACGCATATCGTGTCGATGCGGGTAAGGGGTCGTCAGGTCTTGGAACGCAGGTGATCGGCCTGGTCACGCTCGAGAAATGCCTGAGTGGTTTCGCCTATGTGCTTGTCCAGCCAGTGGGCCATGGCGAGCTCCTCCTGGAGAATTTCATGGCATATCTGCGAAATCTCTGCCTCACCCGCCAGGTCCGCCGCCTTGATGATGACCTTGTAGTTGGCGATCTCGAAGTTTTCGAAAGCGTAGCAGGCAACGCTTCCCTTGATCACTTCGTCTCCCGCCATCATGCCGCCCATGGCCTGACCGAACGCGGCAAGCTCGGCGCCAAGATCCTTGAGGGCTGATGCGTGTGCATCAAGAAGGCCGATACAGTGCTCCAGCTTGTCGAGCTGCCCTTTGGTCTCCTCCAGGTGCTGTTCGATACGCTGCTGAAGCTCGGGATAGCTTTCTAACCGACTGGCTTGAGCGCCCAACATTTTCTCGGCCTGCTTTTCCATGGCGTGAGCGTCCCGCAACCAATCCAACAGATGCTTGCTTTCCATTGCGCTCTCTCCTCGATCGATGGTCGTGGCATTGGCTAGTACAAGGCAGGCACGTGCTGCCTCGACCTGAATACAACCTTGAAAACTGCCGGCCCGTCCCTGTACCGGCAGAGAGTTTTCGCTCATCCATGAACGGTGTACCCCCTGGCGAGATGGCAAACTCCTTTGCCCTCGCCAAGGACACTCTTCCTTGAGAATTCTTCCTTGAGAATTAATGACTCTTCAACGTTAACAGAAACTTGAAGCATGAATTTAAGAGCCTTCCTTAACAACTCTTTGCAACCTTAAAATCTATTTCGTTCAGAAATATCCGAGTAATAACTCGATCTTTTTCTGAAACCCTATAATTACCATAGTAGTACTTGCTGCATCGATTTCAACACGCAATATTTATTTATAATTAATATTTCAAGAAAAAGATAACCAAGATTAACGAAATAGATAAATAGGTTTTAAACTTAATTTTTTTCGTTTGATGAAGATGGCTAAACACTTGTTGAAGACTACGCTTTAAAGGCATGCCTCATGAACGAAAAGGAGCCCATGATGAGCAATGAACAGGAACAGAAAAAGAGTGATGAAGCCTCCAAGGCCAAGAAGCTTGTCGACCGGGATACCGATGGCCATGCGCCATCGAAAAAAGGTGCCACGTCCGGTGCGCCGGCGCCTTACCGGCCCGACGAAAACGTCGACAACCAGAAGAAGCGCTCATCCACCCCTGCCCACAATACGTCGATGAAGGCTGCGCCCTTCCCTGGCGCTCAAGTCGTCAAGGAGAAAAAGGCGCACAAGGAGAATATCGACCGGCAAAGCGACGAAGCGGACCCCAAGGGAAGCGAGTGATACGCCATCTTCACACGCTCTTGGACGTGACAGCTCGACGCGGAAAACCTTGCCGATAACGCTACCGCCCCCTGCAAGATACCTTGCAGGGGGCGGTGTCAGTAACAAAGGAGGCTTTAGGTAACAGGCCAGAGAGCAAGCACCCTCGATGGCGCCTGCCCTGAGCATTTCGCGCGTGCCCGCCTGTTCAAAGGACTAATCGTTCTCCAGGCCGTGGGCCAGGAAATCGGGACGCTGCTGGGGCGCCGCAAAGGGTTCGCCGCAGCGGTTGTCGGGCCGGTTGAACACGAAGAACACGTTGCTGCGCGGGTCCGGCGACAGGTTCGCATTGGAGGCGTGCAGGGTGTTGCAATCGAACAGCAAGAGCCCGCCCGCCTTGCCCTTGGGCGCCTCGATGCCGTACTTGGCCACGAGCTCGGTGAGCGCCTCGGGGCTGGGCACGCCCACTTCCTGTGCCTTCAACGAGCTCTTGTGGTTGTCCTTCGGCGTTTCACCCAGGCATGGCACGAACTCCCTGTGCGAGCCGGGAATCAGCATCAAGGGGCCGTTGAATTCGTGGTTGTCGGTCAGGATCAACGAGGCGCTCACCGCGTGCATGCGCGGCATGCCATCTTCCGCGTGCCAGGTCTCGAAATCCGAGTGCCAGTTGAAGCCCTTGCCGGCAAACCCCGGCTTGTAGTTGATGCGCGACTGATGCACGTAGGGGTCGTCACCGATGATCTGGCGCGCTGCCCCCGCTACTCGCTCGTCGAAAGCGAGCTCGCCCAGACGCTTGGACAACTTGTGTACCGCGAACAGCGAACGAATCTCGTTGCTTTCGGGCTCGGTGATACTGAACTCCTGATTGCGATACTCGTCGTTGTTCATCAGCGCGGTGATGTCGTCACACAGCTCGTCGAGCTCGGCTCCGCTGACCAGGTTGGGAATGAACAGAAATCCCTTGCGCTCGAACTCGTCGAGCTGTTCCTGAGAGAGCGGACCGCTCAATTCACGCCCTTTCACCACCGCATCCTGGCGGGGCTGGGTGAGCGCGGCAGGCGCTTCGGTCAAGCGCGTGGGGTAGGCATCCTGCCTTGTCACGCTCTGCGCCGAGGGCGTGTCGCCCATTTCGCTGAACTGTTTATGAGCGGTCACAACATTGAGAGGTGTGTTGCTGACTGTCATCTAATCCACTCCTTGTATGATTAAATTTCAGGTCGACATGGCACTCGAAAAAGAGCCACTCCATGCGTAGTAGTCAAAGTAGCCAATCTAAATCGGGTTGCAACCCGTGAAGCTTCGATAACTAACCTGAGTTATGATGACAGCCGCAAATCGCTCTTTTAACGCATTTATTTGCATTTTAACGATATTTTTAACGTAGTTCTCGTTAGATCAATCGATAAAGATCAATTGCACTCGTGGCGATCAAGGCGATATCCGCTCATTATTTAATAAACGTTAACGAGAAACAGAAAGCGAGAAATGGCCGAGAGCAATGAATACTCGAATCGAATTCAGAGAATGAAAAATGGCGATGGGCTCACACTCTTGCCTTGCCGGCGATCACGGCCTTGAACCCCGCCTTGGTGATGGGCACCTTCTGAGCGTCGACCACCGTGCCGCCCACCTTGGTGATGGCCTTGGCGATCTTGACCAGTCGCGCCAGCTGCAATTTGCTGGGCTTGAGGGCCTCGTTCTGGGCGGTGATCTTGATACCCAGGGCATTGATCACATAGAGGTTCTCGCCATCGTCCGGCGCCGGTAGAGGGAGAGAGGAGGCCCCGTTCTCGACAATGATGGGTGTGCGCGATGACTCCCCCGCCACCGTATATGCCTTGAGGCTGTTTTCGTACACCGCGCCCAGCGCCGCCAGCACGGTAGCCAGCCGCGCGTTGTTGGCAAGCGATGGTTCGTCGAAGAGCACCTGCACGCCCCAGGATGCACCGCTATCGTCCACCAGCACGGGGGCATCCTGGAGGCCCTCGGTCGGCGTATCGTTCGTCGACGCCTTCTTGTCCGCTCGCTTGCGGGTCTGGGCACCCTCCAGCGTATGGCCACTGAGCAGTAGATACACCACCACCAACCCGCAGGTCAGGCTGAGCCAGATGGCGACGATGGCCATGACGAGGGTGAGCGTGAGTGCATCCATGGAGGTCTCTCGAATAGCAAAGCGTGGGCTGGTGTCATGATAGGCCGCCCATGCGCTCATGAGTACCCCTCATGAGGTCAAACGAGCATGACGGGCAGGTCCGGTTCTGCGCTGACTTGCGCCATGCTCGACCCTCTCACGAATAAATCAGACGTTTCATTCGAATAAACGCCTCATGAAGTTACGCCATGGCGTTCAATTAATGTTTCCTCGTGCCGATATATAAGCGTCCGATCAACAACATCGCAGGCAATGCGAGCCAAGGACACTCTTCGAACCTTGCACGAGATGACATGATGCTGAAGGTATTACACCGCACGCCCGTAGGTCGTAAATTTGCCCTGGTCCTTTTTCTGCCGCTGGTCACGCTGGCCTGGCTTGCCATCTCGGGGATCGCCGAACGCAGCCAGGTCGTGTCGGAAATGGGCGAGCTTCAGCGGATGACGCTTTTGAGCCAGTACGCGGGAGATCTGGTACACGAGCTTCAGCGCGAACGTGGCATGTCGGCCGCGTTCCTAGGCAGCGGCGGACAGAACTTTCGCGCCGAACTTCCCGACCAGCGCCGCCAAACCGATCGGGAACTCGGTGAGTTCAACGCCTATATCACCGACCTGGGCGTACGCGAAGAAACCTCGGAGCTGGCGACGCGCCTTTCTCAGGCAAGCCAGGCACTTGATGAGCTGGGTAACGTGCGCCAGCGCGTCGATCGTCAGGAGATCGGAGGCGATCAGTCCAGCGCGTACTACACGAACATCAATGGCCTGCTGATCGATATCGTCAGCCAGCTGACGTTCAGCGTTGAGCAGGGCGAGATCGTGCGTCAGCTCAACGCCTATTATCACCTTCTCAACATCAAGGAGCTGGCCGGCATCGAGCGCGCCGTCTTGACCACCGCGTTCAGTACCGATGCCCTCGCGCCCGTGGCCTACGGCAACGTCCTGTCGCTGGCGGGACGCTCCATCGCCTATACCCGCAGCTTCGACCAACTGGCGGCCCCTTCCCTCAAGCGCGACCTGAACGAGGTGCTCGAAAGCCCGCTCGTCCAAACGCTCAAGGGCATGCGCGACGTCGCCATCGAACGCGGCACTGCCGGGAGCTTCGGCGTCGATCATCAGGCCTGGTTCGAGCAGCAAACCGCGTTCATCGACCGCTTGAACGGCGTGGGCCAGAAGGCCTCCCGACAGCTTCTCGATACCGCGCAGCGCCTGCGCGGCACCGCCATCAAAGGGTTATCACTCTACCTGACGGCCTCCCTGGCCGCCACGTTGCTGGCACTCGTGCTCTCGTTCATGATCGTACGCAGCATCACCCGCCCGCTCAAAGCCGCGCTGGACGACATCCAGACTCGCGGCGGTGATCTCACCAAGCGCCTGGCGGTGCCCGGCAGCGACGAGCTCTCCAGGCTCTACCAGGCCTTCAACGACTCCACCGCCAAGACCGAGGAGCTGGTCGCCAACATCAAGCAGAGCGCTCAGTCGGTGGAGCTTGCAAGCCAGGAGATCGCCAAGGGCAACGCGGATCTTGCCCAGCGCACCGAAGAGCAGTCCTCGTCACTGGTGCAGACCGCCTCGAGCATGGAGCAGATCACCGCCAACGTGCGCCAGAGCGCGGACACCGCCCAACAGGCGCGCCACGCCACCCAGGAGATGGCCGAGCAGGCCGGCGGGGCCACCGAGGTCGCCGAACGGGCACGCGGGGCCATGGAGCAGATCCATGCAGCCAATCAGAAAGTCACCGCTATCGTCGAGGCGATCGACGGCATCGCCTTTCAGACCAACATCCTGGCCCTCAACGCCTCGGTGGAAGCCGCGCGCGCCGGCGAGCAGGGTCGTGGCTTCGCGGTGGTGGCGTCCGAGGTGCGCAACCTGGCCAGCCGCAGTGCGGAAGAAGCCAAGCAGATCCGCCAGCTGATCGAGCGCAACGTCGAGAGCATCACCCAGGGTTCGAGCCTGGTGAACGCCACGGGCGAAGCACTGACGACCATCGCCGAACGCGCCCAGCACACGGCGGCCCTGGTCAACGAGATCTCGGCGGCGGCCAGCGAGCAGTCCGCCGGCATCGAGCAGATCAACCAGGCACTCGCCCAGCTCGACGAGGTGACCCAGCACAACGCCGCCCTGGTCGAGGAAGTGGCCACCGCCAGCGGCGCGCTGGACGAACAGGCCTCGGAAATGGGCGAGATGGTGGGGTGGTTCAAGGTGGGTGAGGCAGGGCGCGTTCCGGAGCTTGTGCATTCAGGTACTTTCGCAGTGCGCCACGATCAAATGCACTAATCAAAGGGGCGGTAGCGATCGAAGGAGTCGGTGCGCCGCCAAGTGACTAACGAAGGCAAAAAATGGGGCAGGAGATAGCCCGTTTATATTCGCTGACGGAGATCAAGAAGACGACGATCTCCACTTCTTTTTGAACCAGTCTATTGCCGTTAAATAAAGGCATGTTCATGTTTCAACGCTCATGTTGCCATGGACATGCCTCGGCCAGTATTGACTGTAACGGCACCATAAACTCAGAGTGAAAATTGATCTCAAAAACTCAATTTTCTGCTTATAGGCTTCAAAGACTGATTACTCAATCAAGTCAAAATTTAATAGAAAAAAAACAAAGTAGCAGATACATGTAAAAATGATAGAAAGTATATTAGCGATTCAAAAAAACCGTTGCGGCAAATAACTGAAGAACAGCTCACTCAAGGCAATTCAGGAAAAAAGACGGTAAAAACAGCTCATATCGCGGTCTTGCCGAGGTTGACAAAGCTTATAATGTCGATCAAAAAAATTGGAAATAAATTTTCATCTAAAATTTAGAAACACATTCATCTCAAAACAGAAACATATATCTCGATTCAATATCCAAAGGCTGGTTCATTTTGATCAAGAGACAGACATGAGCAATAAACCTATTTTCGTTACTGAACCTTTCTTACCGCCCTTGGAAGAATTCATACCTTATCTTGAAGAAATATGGGATAGCAAGCGTTTGACCAATAATGGTCCGATGCACCAAAAGCTTGAGCAAGCGCTATGCAACTACTTGGACGTACCGGAGATTGCATTATTCAATAATGGCACTATTGCTTTATTGACGGCACTGCAAGCGCTACGTATCACGGGAGAAGTTATTACGACACCCTTTTCCTTCGTTGCCACTGCACATTCGTTGACCTGGAACGATATAACGCCCGTTTTTGTGGATATAGAGCCTGACAGTTTCAATCTGGACCCTGCTAAAATCGAAGCCGCCATTACACCGCGCACGACGGCAATCATGCCGGTTCATTGCTACGGTACTCCTTGTAACGTCGATGCGATACAAGAAATCGCTGATAAATATAATCTCAAGGTCATCTATGACGCTGCACATGCATTTGGGGTAACGGACCAAGGAGGCAGTATCCTGAGACACGGTGACTTGAGTGTCATCAGTTTCCATGCCACCAAAGTCTTCAACACCTTCGAAGGCGGAGCCATCATATGCCCCGACAAGAAGACCAAGAAGCATATTGATAACCTCAAGAACTTCGGCATCGTGGATGAAGTGACCGTCGTAGCTGCAGGTATCAATGGTAAAATGAGCGAAATCAACGCCGCTTTCGGGTTACTTCAGTTAAAACACATCGAACAGGCGTTGAGCGCACGCCAGTCGATCGATTGCCTGTACCGGGCTGAATTGGCAAGCATGGAAGGAATTACACTTCTTCGTCCTACGACGCAAGTCAAGAGTAATTACTCATATTTTCCGATCGTAGTGGAAGATGGTTACCCACTAAAACGAGACGAACTCTATGCTCAACTGCGTGCCAACAATATATACGCACGGCGCTACTTCTACCCTGCAATAAATCAACAAATGATCTATAAAGATAGCCACATTGATCGCTCTTCCAATACTGAAGTTGCACAATGGGCTTCCGAGAGAGTCATCTGCTTGCCCATCTACAGCGATTTGGACCACCATAGTGCGATGAGAGTCGTAAAGCTTATCAAGGCGTGGAGTAACCCATGAACGTTTTGATCACCTCCTTTGGCTCTTTCTCGGCTTCCTGTCTTGCTTCATCACTAAAGAAAAATTTTCATGCAAAGATCGTTGCTACCGATATCAATGATCAGCTGCATCTTGCAGGTACAGAGCATATCAATCTTTTCGAGAGAGCCCCTCATTCCAGCGACACAACCCGATATCTCGATTTCATAGCCAGCGTGATAAAGCGCCATGATATCGATTACGTGTTGCCGACAACCGATCCAGAAATCGATATACTCAGCCTTCACGATGAGTTCATACAGAATACCAAAAGCACTTTTTGCATACCTGGAAGAGAGGCAGTACTACAATCCAGAGACAAGAAGAACTGGGCTCAAACCCTCAAAGACAAGGGATTTGTAACAATACCTACATTTGAACAAGAAGATATTGCAAGCATGACTTCGGCTGTCATTGCCAAACCTAGAAATGGAAGAAGTAGCCAAGGCTTATTAATCATACAGGATCCTGAAACACGCCTTTCGGTTAGCCATAGCAAACGCTATGAAAACTACGTTTTTCAACCTTTTATCCTTGGAAAGCACTACGTTGTCGATGCTGTTAGAGACCTCTATGGCAACTGCATTACGGTATGTAGAGAAGAAATAACTAGGACGAGCAGCGGTGCTGGTCTGGCAGTCACTGTTGCATACAACGAAGAGCTCGAACAAATCACCGAAAGAATAATGAATGAGCTGAATATCCATGGAGCCATCAACATAGAATATCTCGAATCAGATGGTATTTACTATGCGATGGACATAAACCCACGTCCTTCGGCAGGTATCGAGTTTTCCGTACTTTCCGGCATCGATATACCCAAGTACCATCTTCAATGCTTCCAACATAAAGAAATACCTCATCGTTTAGATTACTCTTCGAAAACGTATAAAACCATTTATCAAAGAGTCGTATCATGAAGAAGAACGCTGCACTGGACACCAGCACCTCATGGGACGAGCAGTGGAAATTGCTTTTCAAAAACTATCAACACGATTTGAGACACGGATACTACATCAAGTCAATTTTCGCGAGTAAAAAAGCTTCGATACTCGAGATAGGCGCAGGCAGTTTTCGTGATACCGCATTTCTCAATAGAGCTGGTTATATTTGTCATGGAATAGATTTTTCAGATGAGTCGGTTTCTTTGGCAAAAATGGAATTTCCCGATATAAAAGATCGGTTTCATCGAATGAACGCGCTCGATCTCGAATTTGCAGACAAGTCATTCGATATTTCTTTTAGCAATGGCTTCATCGGCTTGTTCGACGAAACAACGATTCACTCCTTGATTCGTGAGCAGATTAGAGTGACAAAGGAATACGTCGTTCTTACCGTACATAATGGCCATAATGAGCAATTTTCGAACTATTTCGAAGAGAAGAAAAAGGAAGATCCTCTTTTTGATATTACGTTCTTCAAGAAACGTGAAATGCAGTCTCTCTTCGAGGCTCACGGACTCGATGTCAAGATTATACCCGTAGGCAAGCAAAAGAAGCACTGGGAGGATTGGTTGATCAAGAAAGATATGGCGCATCCTGCATTGATGAAACTTTGCTTCAAGATTTCTGGCAAGCTGGCACTTCATCGAAGTGAACGGTTGCTTTGCATCGCGCGTGTAAAGGAGCTTTGAATGAGCCTGGTCATCATTGGCGGTGGAATATCAGGCCTTTTCATGGCTCACATGGCGCTAAAGGCCGATCCTGAACGTGATATTACAGTCATCGAGAAAGCTGACCACGTAGGGGGGCTTTTGTGCGGCCACCATTATCCCGAGGGTTATTATTTCGACAAGGGAACCCATTTATTTCGTGAATCTGGAATAGCCGACATAGATTCTTTCATGACCCATGTTCCACCAGAAAGCGCTCTTTACTACCTTCCCGACCACGGCTATTCGGGATGTATATTTAATGGTAAATTACAGGAAAATTCTCATTACCCTCTGGTTCAGAATGTTCAATTAAGACAGGAAACCGTTCAATATCTGAAGAATTCGACTCCAGACCATGATACGTCGAATTTGAGTACCTATTGCCGAAGTGTTTTTGGACCATCATATTCAGACCATATATCGATACCGATGGCTGAAGCCATTTTTCATAAAAAAGCATGTGAATTGAGTTTCAATGCTTTGAGTATCATCGGTCAAGATCGTGTTCTATCGTTCGATCAGAAAGAGTGGCGACAAGCTTCCAATACCACCTCTCTAGTCGCTTTTCCTGATCAACGCAAAATTCCGGACACACTGAAGAATCCAAGAAGAAGATTTTATTCCAAGGAGAAAGGTACATTTTCTGTCGTCGATGGCATTGCTCGTCGATTGCAGGAAAGAGGTGTCAAGATCTGGATGAACACGGATATCATGACGATCGATGATCATCGAATCGATGTCCGTCATGGGGGAAACAACCACACGCTCGAGTTCGATACCCTGGCATTTGCCACCAGCACGTTCGCAACGGCAAACTTGCTCAACATAGATATACAGACATCTCGTTTTGATCGCCCTCTCGAGCACCATGTCATTCATATGGTACTCAGCCATGCTCCGATCTCGGAGCTCGCCTTTTTCTACAATCTCGACCGCCCCGATCACTTTTTCCGTGTCACCAACTACTCCCGAATACTGAATGTGGCCGATGACACGAGAATTTCGATCGAAGTTTTGAGAAACGATCAAACGCCCATCGATGACAAGGATGTACGCACCTATCTGGCAGACTTGTGCACACTTGGCTTTATCCATCCCAGTACATCGATCGTCTTTCATAGAATCGAGAGGCTCGCAAGCGGGTTCCCGATGATGACCAACAAGAATCGTCAGGCGCTATCGTCCCTCGCGACCTCGATCGAAAAGGTAGCCGGCACTCGCTACTTCCTGGGTCGTGGTGAGACAACGGCTCCCTTCCTGCAGTCTGAGGTACTCGCCAGTATCCACAAGCATTTCACCCACTATCTATGAATGCGCCCCGCCATTCGGCGGGGGCTTTCACGAACTGTAAAGGGAGCTTCTAGCTCTCTTCCAAGAAATTACTTTCCTGCCAAGCATAATAATCCGCGAGATCCTTCTTCTTCATCCGCTTGTAATACCGCGACATCCACTTGAACGTATTGGCCTGCATCTTGTTCTTTTCCTTTACGCTCTTGCTCGACCATATCGAGTTGCCATGGAGCCTGTAGGCTGCAGGCGTTATGTCCTCCATGTAGTGACTTTTACCGTACTGCCCCAGTAAGGCGATCAGGAAGCTGTCCCCATTACCGACATGAGATTTTTCTTCAGGAAAATGAGTAAACTTCTTTCTGAAAAACATGCTCAACGTTAAAATGAAACAGTTGTTACGTAGCATTTCTTCCTGAGTATAGCTTCTCTTGAAGTCATCTCTCAATTTCGATGGAGCCACTTCTCCATTCTTGTCAAAGATGAAAGCGTCATGATGGCACATGACTACCTCTTCATTACTTTCCATGAAGTCGAACTGTTTCTGGAGTTTTTCGGGATCTGTCCAGTAGTCGTCCCCTTCACATAGCGCTACGTACTTCCCTTGCAGTTTGGGAAAGCAGAAGTCCGTCGCCTTGATACCTTGTCTGAATAAATTCTTCTGTTGATAGACAGGCTTAATCAAGTCGGGGTACTGGGATGCGTATTTTCTGATGATCTCCTGCGTGCCATCAGTCGAAGCGTCGTCGTGAATGACCACTTCAAATGGAAAACGAGTTCTTTGGGCAATGATCCCTTGGATAGCCTCCTCTAGAAAACCTACATGGTTGTAGGTCGCACAAAAGACACTGACCAAGGGTTTGCCGTGGTGGTGCTGTTCTGGAAGGACGATGGGGCCTGCCGGGGGCATGACAGGTTTGGCGTTACGCTGCTCCGATGATCGGGGAAGCAGTGATCGGGCTTCCAGAAAGGCCAGGGCTTTATCCTGGTCCACCTCGGATAACAGCTCGAAGGCTATATCGTGAGCAGCAAACACGCTACTCAAGATGAAGGCCAGCTTGACCTTTCTTTCGTTACTGATGGTTCCCAGGCGCTCTGCATCGGGCAAAAGCAGGATATCTGCGCTTTCCTGTTCGCTGGCGCAAGGCGTTCGTTCATTCAGCTTGTCGGGAAGATGGCTGTAATGACGTACGTTGTGGAAGCGATAGAAGCGGAACCCGTGTCGGCTTGCCCAGTGCTGAAGTTCGGCGAAACTGGGTTGTCTTGCATGGGTCAGCTGAAATGGAACACGTGCTTGAATAAGCAATGTTTCCTTCAGGTAGTGCTCACCGTTTTCCAGCACGGCCATGGCGTCACTCAGCTCATCCAGAACGAGCCAATCGAGACTCTCGAGCCCCGTAATGCTATCGAGGGCCACCGTATTGATGGGAAGCTCCGCGATCTGCTGGATACCCAGATGATGGCGTCTGGGGAGCTCTTCCATCGCAAGAGGCATCAGTGTGCTGCTCATCTCGGGTGCGACGCAAGCGTATAGTGTGGAGGGTTGGCCATCACCCAACAACGCATGTTGAAACACTTGAATCGTATCGCTTCCCTCATACTGCTTTGGCTCATTGATTTCACTGGCCGGATCGAAGGCCACGATGGCAAAAGCTCCTGTCGATGCCATCTGGCTGGCCAATCCGTTTTTGATCAAGCTCGCCCGATTGTCGAGTACGATGATCTTTCCCTTGAACTGCCAGGTAAAATCGTCAGATAGCTGGAGTTTCGGTGTCAAGCAGTCGCTTTCCAGGCCGCGTGAAGTACGGCTGTCGATCCATTGCTCCCAGGAGCGATCCACTTTCAGCGTGGGCTTGGTCGCCCTGCCGACAAGACGTTGCCGATGCCGTTTTTTCTGGGTGATCGAAAAATCCTTGCTGCCCAAGCGCAAGCGCAAGCGCACCAAAGGATCAAACGCCTGGAGCAGGCGTTCGGTCGCGCGATCCATATGATGCATTCGCTCGCCAATGTCCATCGCACGAGCTACATAGTCCTGATAGAGCACTTCATCGTCATAAAAGGCAACAGTGGCTTCGAACAGTGGCTGGAGCTCGCTTTCCTCAAGTAGCTGTTGATAAGGCTCCTCATAGCAGCGTGACGGAAAGTCGAAGGCGATGCCTGCATCTCCGACCATCTCGGGCATGCCACCGCGATTGGTAATGAGGGCAGGAATGCCGTTCAACATGGCCTCCGCCAGTACTCGACCCGAGCTTTCCCACCAAAGGCTGGGCGCCACCAGCACGCGAGCACGACTATAAGGGCCTCGCATGTCACTGGTATTGGGCGTCACGGTAACGTTTTTTAATGCGCTTCGCTGGGTCCCCATCTTTTGCGTGACTTCCCGCAGTACCGCAGACCAGTCCGCTCGAGCTTCCACGACTTCGAGCTCGATATCCGGTCTCTCTCGCTCGAGCTTCTCCGCCAGTTGAACGAAGATGCTTACTCCTTTCTGCCAACTAGGATTGACGAAGAGCAGTCGACGCCGTTCATGGTGCTCGGCCACGAAATGGGAAGAATCGATGAACTTGCCTACCGGCTTCGAGACGAAACCGATCTTATCTTGGTACATCTTTGCCGTGGCCTGACTGTCGGTGACGATCAGATCCACGTCGCGACACCAGCGTGGCGATTGATAGCTTCCATTGGCCAGGTAAAACGCGACGGCGATACCTCGGTCCCGCGCTTCATCGGCGATCAGAAGATCCAGCGTCTGACCTCCGTAGAACCATACGACGTCGGGCTTGAACGAATCGAGCATGTAAAGGTACTGGCTGTACCAGAGGCTCTCCTCGTGGCTCGTTAAATGGTTACGGTTGAAGCTGTGGCTCACGATCATTTGATGCATCAGCGGTCCATCGTTGGCCTCGATGAGCTGGTGCAGGTGTTGATCCAAGTCGGGAAACTGCTCTTTGAGCAGCCCAGTGCCTTTGGGGTTATCGAAAATCGTCGCCCCCAGTATCTGTATTTCGTACCCGTTGGCCGCCAGTTGTTGCAGCATCTGTCGTACGCTCATGCTGGCGCCACTCGATGTATCCAGCAGACAGAAGGGGTTTGCCCACAGCAGACGAGGTTTGCGTTTCTCGATCACCGGTACCGCTTTTTGCTTGGCCATTAAACGACTCACGTAGCGACAATAATCATGCCGTTAGTTTACTGTGTCGACTCGAAGACCAAAGGGGTGAATGCGCTCATGTTTGAGCAGGTATTCTGGCAATGACGTAGCGATTGGATGACAGGATCGAGGGATCGCCCGTAAGCTTGGCAACGCGGAATATTATTCTTTCGACCAAAAAAACGGGGCCTTTCGGCCCCGTTTCTATCGACGTTCGTTCCAGGACGATACGACGTATTAACCCAGCAGGGAAAGAACAGACTGCGGCGTCTGGT
>NZ_JAMZBC010000069.1 GCF_024158715.1 Halomonas sp. 707D7
GTACATTAAGGGGGCGTTTTCGCTGACGTCCAGCAGGACCTTGGGCGTGCTGCCGAAGACCTCTTCGATTGCATCCAGATACATACGCTCACGCATAATCTCGGGGGAGTTGCGGTACTCGCCGACCAGCGCGTTGAAGCGGTTGGCCTGACCTTGGGCCTCGGCCACCACGGATTCGCGATAACCCTGGCCCTGCTCGACGATACGCTGCGCCTGGCCCTGCGCCGCCGGAATGATGGCATTGGCGTAAGCCATACCTTCGTTGATGGTGCGCTGACGATCCTCGCGGGCTCGGATCACATCGTCGAAGGCATCGATCACTGGCGCCGGCGCCGAGGTGGATTCGATGTTGATGGTCTGCAGACGAATGCCGGCACCGTAGGCATCGAGATAGCTCTGCAGGCGGCTGGCCACGGAGCTGCCGAGAATCTCGCGGCCCGAGGTCAGGATATCGATCATGTCGGTACCGCCGACCACGTGACGCAGCGACGAATCCAGCGCGTTCTCGATGGAGAGCGCCGGGTTGCGTACGTTGAGCACGAAGTCCTTAGGATTGGAAACCTGGTACTGAGCCGAGATCTCGACTTCGACGATGTTCTCGTCGCGGGTCAGCATCGACTGGGTCTGGGAAACCGAGCGCACGCGGGTCACGTTGACCATGCGCACGTCGTCGATCAAGGGCGGATTCCACTGAAGACCCGGCTCGACGATGCCTTGGTACTCGCCGAAACGCAGCACGACACCGCGCTCGGACTGATCCACCAGGTAGAAGCCCATCGCCGCCCAGATGGCCAGCGCGACGATCAGCACCAGCGCCGGAAGCGCCAGGGCGTTGCGCGGCTTGCCGCCACCGCCGTTGCCACCGCTCCCGTTACCGCTGCGCTTGCCGCTGCCACCCAGCATGCCGTTGAGCTTCTGCTGGAACTTCTTCAGCGCCTCGTCCAGATCCGGTGGCCCCTGATTGTTGCCGCCGTTGTTTCCCCCGTTGTTACCCCCGCCGCCCGTGTTGCCACGATCGTCGCTGCCACGGTCGCCGCTGCTGCCGCGTCGGCCACCACTGCTCCATGGGTCGTGCTGGTTGCCACCACCAGGCTCATTCCAGGCCATACTTCGTCTCCACTAAGGTGTTAACCTGCACGCGGCCCCGCGTTCAGCGAGGCCGCCATGCTTATAATATTGTTGCTCTAGGTGCGCACCGGCGCTCTGAGCGTGGCCGACTCGCCGCGCCCCCTACCACTCGTCGGGCTCTTGCAGCGCCTTGGGCAAGTAGGTGTCGGCGCGCTCGCCGAGCTGGGCCATCAGCTGATTGAAATCGCGCCGCGGCAGGCGAACGTCGAGCACCGAGCGCCCCTGCTCGTCGAACCGCTCTTCTCGCACGGCATTCAGCGCGTGAAGGCCCGCCCTGAGCTTACCCTGCTCCGGCGCGAGCGTCAGCGAAAAACCGATGACGTCGTCGGCGAGCCGTTCGGACAGCGCCTGGTGAAGAAGATCGAGCCCCTGCCCCTCGCGCGCCGAGAGCCAGACCACCTCCGGGCGGCCCTGGCCATCGCGCTCGATGCGCGGGGCGCTGTCGAGTCGGTCGATCTTGTTCATCACCTTGAGTACCGGTACGCCGTCGGCACCGATCTCCTTGAGCACGCTGTCGACCTGCTGCACGTTGAGCTCGCGGTCCGGGTCGGCGGCGTCGATCACGTGGATCAGAAGCGACGCCTCCGCGGCCTCCTGAAGCGTCGCCTGGAACGCCTCCACCAGCTTGTGCGGCAGGTGGCGAATGAAGCCGACGGTATCGGCCATCACGATCGGCCCGACGTCGTCGATCTCGAGCCGGCGCAGGGTCGGGTCGAGAGTGGCGAACAGCTGATCGGCGGCGTACACCTTAGCATCGGTGAGTACGTTGAAAAGCGTTGACTTGCCGGCGTTGGTATAGCCGACCAGCGATACGCTCTGGATTTCCGCGCGCGAGCGGGCGCGGCGATTCTGCTCGCGCTGGCTGCGCACCTTGTCCAGGCGCTTGTGGATCGCCTTGATCCGACCGCGCAGCAGGCGGCGGTCGGTCTCGAGCTGGGTCTCGCCCGGCCCGCGCAGGCCGATGCCGCCCTTCTGGCGCTCGAGGTGAGTCCACCCGCGCACCAGGCGCGTGGACATGTATTCGAGCTGGGCAAGCTCGACCTGCAGCTTGCCCTCATGGGTTCTGGCCCGTTGGGCGAAGATATCCAGGATCAGGCCCGTACGATCGAGAACGCGACACTTGAGCTCGCGCTCGAGGTTGCG
Source organism: Halomonas sp. 707D7 (assembly GCF_024158715.1). GTDB lineage: Bacteria > Pseudomonadota > Gammaproteobacteria > Pseudomonadales > Halomonadaceae > Vreelandella. The sequence continues at coordinate 2,272 of NZ_JAMZBC010000069.1, forward strand.
CTCCTGGGAGGGACCCAATCCATGGTTGAAGATCACGAGTTCGGCCTGATGGGCGCCAAGCAGCGCTCTCAGCTCGTCGAGCTTCCCCGACCCGATGAAGGTACGCGGATCGGGGCGCTGACGACTTGCCGTGAGCAGTGTCGCGGGCTCTGCACCGGCAGAGCGCACGAGCTCCAAGAACTCACCCGGGTCTTCTCGCGCCTGCTCATCGAAGAAGTCCACGTGAACAAGTACGGCCGTTTCACCGGCATCTGGGCGTTCAAAAAACAATCAATACCTCTTGTATCTCGAGCTGACCACGGACCTCAGACATCAGCATCCGCGGCGGCCGGGTCTTGAGCCGGCAGGCGCACGTTGCGTGAGGGCACTACCGTGGAGATAGCGTGTTTGTAGACCATCTGGCTCACGGTGTTGCGCAGCAGGATGACGAATTGATCGAAGGACTCGATCTGTCCCTGCAGCTTGATGCCGTTGACCAGGAAAATGGATACCGGAATGCGCTCCTTGCGCAGGATATTCAGGTACGGGTCTTGAAGGGACTGCCCTTTGGACATGCTGCTCTCCCTAAACTGTCGTTGGGGGTTGGTTATCAATGGCGCGCCGGGGCGCTGCCGCAATCTTGTTGCCCGAAAGGCCTGAGTGACGAAACTGTCTGGCCGCTCGAAAAATCCGTGCTTGCGAAAAGACCATCTTACGCTAAGCACCGCTTTCGCGCACGATTTTCAGCACCTTATCCGCAAGCTCGGGCTGGCTTGCATCGACCCACGCAAGTCCCGCCCAGCTTCTTAACCACGTTAGCTGACGTTTGGCGAGCTGGCGAGTGGCGATGATGCCCCGCTCGATCATCGCGGCGCGATCATACTCGCCGTCGAGATGCTCCCACGCCTGGCGGTAGCCCACGCTCTTCATCGACGGAAGCGAGCGGTCGAGATCGCCTCTCTTTCTGAGGGCGGCCACCTCGTCTATCAAGCCCTGGGACACCATCTTCTCGAAACGCTGCGCGATACGCTCGTGCAGCACGCGCCGCTCAAGCGGGGCGAGCCCTATCGACACCACGCGATAGGGAAAGGTTTCCGGGCGCTGCTCGGCCCAGAGCTCGCTCATCGGCCGGCCGCTGACCCGGTAGACCTCGAGGGCGCGCAAGAGCCGCTGGGGGTCGTTGGGATGGATGCGACGGGCAGAGACCGGGTCGACGCGGGCGAGCTCGGCGTGCAGCCCGTCGAGCCCCTGAGCCTCGCGCTCCCGGGCGAGCTCGGCACGCACCGACTCGTCGGCGGCGGGCAGATCCGCCACCCCGTCGAGCAGGCGCTTGTAGTAGAGCATGGTGCCGCCCACCAGCAGCGGGATCTTGCCCGCCGCGCTGATTTGCCGCATCTCGGTGAGCGCATCGACGCGAAAATCTCCCGCCGAGTAGGGCTCCGCCGGGTCCCTGACATCGATCAGCCGGTGCGGCGCGCGGGCAAGCTCGCAGGCACTCGGCTTGGCGCTGCCGATGTCCATGCCGCGGTAGACCATGGCGGAATCGACGCTGATCAGCTCGCAGCCCAGCCGCTCGTGCAGCGCGATCGCGGTATCGGTCTTGCCGGCGGCGGTCGGCCCCATCAGGAAGATCGCCAAAGGGCGTGTATCGGCCATCGCGTGGCAACTCCGTTCGTTGTGCGCCGCTACTGGCCGCGCAGGAAAAGCTTGTCGAGCGCCTTCATGCTCATCTGGGTCCAGGTGGGCCGCCCGTGATTGCACTGGTCGCTGCGCTCGGTACGCTCCATGTCGCGCAGCAGCGCATTCATCTCGTCGAGCGTCAGGCGCCGATTGGCGCGCACGCTGCCTTGGCAGGCCATGGTGGAGAGCAGCGCGTGCAGCCGCGCCTCCACCTGGTGGGTGCGCCCGAAGCTCGCCAGCTCCTCGAGCATCTCGCGCACAAGCCCTTCGGGGTCGGCGCCGGCCAGAAGTGCCGGCAGGCTGCGCACCAATAGCGTCTCGGGGCCGGCCACGTCGAGCTCGACGCCGAGGCGCGCGATGGCGTCCTGCTCGCTCTCGACGGTGGCTACCTCCTGGGCGCTGGCGGCCAGCGACACCGGCACCAGCAGCGGCTGGGTGTCCACCCCCTGCATCGCGAGCTGAGTCTTCATCCGCTCGTAGACGATCCGCTCGTGGGCGGCGTGCATGTCGACGAGCACCAGTCCCTGGGCGTTCTGGGCCAGAATGTAGATGCCGTGCAGTTGGCCGAGCGCGAAGCCGAGCGGCGGCGCGCTGGTCGGGTCCGCCTCGGGCAGCGCGACCGGCGCCTCGCGCACCTCGGCCGCCGGCGCCTCGTCACCTTGAGGCCGGGGTGTCAGAAGCGTCGCCTCGTGGTCCGGGTGCAGCGCCTGGTAGCCCTGCATGAAGCGGCGCACCCGCTCGGCGCCGGGGTGGCGCTGGGCGCCCGCCCCTTCGCCCAGCGCCATGCCCTGCTGCTGCCAGCGCGGTGCCGGCGCCGAAGGCGTGGCGGTCGGCGGTTCGGCGCTTTCACCGCTTTCGGCTGAGGGGTCTTCCCCGACGACAGGCTCGGCGGGGCGCGAGGCGGCGAGGCAGTGGTGCAGGCTCGAATAGAGAAAGTCGTGCACCATGCGACCGTCGCGAAAGCGCACCTCGTGCTTGGTCGGGTGGACGTTGACGTCCACCACGTCCGGGTCGAGCTCGAGATAGAGCACGAACACCGGATGCCGGCCGTTGTAGAGCACGTCGCGGTAGGCCTGGCGCACCGCATGGGCGACGAGCCGGTCGCGCACCACCCGCCCGTTGACGAAGAAGTACTGCTGGTCCGCCTGGGCGCGGGAATGGGTGGGCAGCCCCACCCAGCCGCTCAGCTTGATCCCCCCGGCCTCGCGCTCGATGAAGCGCGCATGCTCAATGAAGTTCTTGCCCAGAAGCGAGGCGATGCGCCGCTCGCGCGCCGCCGCCGAGTCGACGGCGGGGAGCTGGTGCACGGTCTTCTGGTTGTGGCGCAGCACCCAGCCGATGTCGTAGCGCGACAGCGCCTGGCGGCGAAACGCCTCCTCGATATGAGCGAACTCGGTCTTCTCGGTGCGCAGGAACTTGCGCCGCGCGGGCGTGTTGAAGAACAGGTCGCGCACCGCGACGCTGGTGCCGCGCGGGTGCGGCGCCGGCGTCACCCGCGCCTCCATGCTGCGCCCCTCAGCCACCACGCGCCAGCCGCCGCGCGGGTCCTCCTCGGCGTTGGAGACGAGCTCCAGACGCGACACCGAGCTGATCGAGGCGAGCGCCTCGCCGCGAAAGCCGAGCGAGCTCACCCCCTCGAGATCCTCGAGGCTTTCGATCTTGCTGGTGGCGTGACGGGCCAGCGCCAGCGGCAGGTCCGACTCACCGATGCCGATGCCGTCGTCGCGCACGCGCACCAGCCGCGTGCCGCCCTGCTCGATCTCCACCTCGATGCGCCGACTGCCGGCGTCGATGGCGTTCTCGATCAGCTCCTTGGTGACCGACGAGGGCCGCTCGACCACCTCGCCGGCGGCGATCTGGTTGGCCAGGCGCGGGTCGAGAACGTGGATGCGCGTCGCTTGGCTCGCTTCAGACACTACACACCTCTTTGCTCGGGCTGCGTTCAGGGGTCATGAGCCAGGAATGCGCAGCACCTGGCCCACGCGAATGACGTCGCCGTTCAGGTCGTTGGCCTGGCGCAGCTGGTTGACCGGCACGCCGTGGCGCAGGGCGATCGTCGAGAGCGTGTCGCCGGACTGGATGCGATACTCGTTGCCGGTGGGTGCGCGGCTGTTGTCGCGCTGCCAGGCCAGAAGGCTCGCCGGGGGCGGATTGCGCTCGAAGTGCGCGCGCAGCCCGCCGAAGATCGCCTGGGAGAGCGTGTTCTGGTAGGTCGGGTCGCGCAGGCGACGCTCCTCGTCCGGGTTGGAGATGAAGCCGGTCTCGATCAGAAGCGACGGAATGTCCGGCGACTTCAAGACCATGAACCCGGCCTGCTCGACCTGGGACTTGTGCAGCCGGTTGATGCGCCCGAGCCGGTCGAGCACTTCGCCGCCGATGGCGAGCGAGTCGTTGAGCGTGGCGGTCATGGTCAAGTCCAGCAGCACGCCGCGCAGCACCTGATCCTTGTCGCGCAGCGACAGCGAGCCGTCCACGCCGCCGATCAGGTCCGCGCGGTTCTCGCTGTCGGCCAGCCACTGGGCGGTCTCCGAGGTCGCCCCGCGCTGGGAGAGCGCGAACACGGAGCTTCCCTGGGGGCGCGGGCTCGAGAAGGCGTCGGCGTGGATCGAGACGAAGAAGTCCGCCTTCTGCTCGCGAGCGAGCTGGGTGCGCTGGCGAAGGCCGATATAGTAGTCGCTGTCGCGGGTGAGTACCGCCTTGAAGCCGGGCGTGGCGTTGATGTCCGCCGCCAGGCGCCGGGAGATGTCCAGCACCACGTCCTTCTCGCGGGTACCACTCGGGCCGATCGCGCCCGGGTCTTCGCCGCCGTGGCCCGGGTCCACGGCAATGATGATGTCGCGGCGCGGATGGGGCTGAGCCGGCTGAACGGCCACCGGCGCCTGCTCGGCGATCGGTGCATCCGCCGGTGCACTGGCCTGGGCCTGGGCGGTGATGCGCTGCGCCTGGATCTCCTGTTCGCGGATCATCGCCTCGATCGGATCGATCGGGTTCTCCACCGCGCTTTCGCCGGGGTACTCGAGATCAACGACCAGACGGTGCCCGTACTGCTCGTTGGGCGCAAGCGTGAAGTGACGCGGCGTGATCACCCGGTTGAGTTCGAGCACCACGCGCAGCCCGCCATCGTCGCGGGTGCCGGTGCGCACGGCGTCGATGGCGCTGTCGCCCAGCGGCAGCGTCGAGGCGTCCGTCGCCATTTCGGTATCGTCGAGATCGATGACCAGCCGGGCGGGGTTGTCCAGCGAAAACACGTTGGCCCCGGCGGCGCCGGACAAGTCGAACACCAGCCGGGCGTGGTCCGGGGCCGCCCACAGCCGCATGCTCTCGACCACCGCGGCGTTGACCAGGCTCGGCACCAGGGTGGAAGCGAGCGCAGCGGCGCCGAATAGACGCTTGATCGTGTCACTCATGTCCATTGAATCACACCACTCTCCTGCGGTTGTTCGTTGTGCATGGCCTGCAGGGTCGTCAGCACCCGCTGCCCCCACGCAGTGTCGGCGTGAAGCGTCGCCCTGCGTCCCTGCAGCGCCACGCTCAGTTCGATACGCAGATCCGGCGGCGGCAACCAGCCCGCCCCCCGGCTCGGCCACTCGATCAGACACAGCGCCTGGTCGCTCAAGATATCGCGCCCACCCATGAATTCAAGCTCTTCGGGATCGGAAAGCCGGTACAGATCAAGATGATAGATGCGTCCTGCGGCAAGTTCATATGGCTCCACCAGCGTATAGGTGGGGCTTTTCACCGCGCCTTGAAAGCCGTAGGCACGCAGGATGCCGCGGGTGAGCGTGGTCTTGCCCGCGCCCAGCTCGCCTTCCAGATACACCCGCCCCCGCCCGCCGAGCGAGCGCCCCAGCGCTTCGCCGAAGGCGACGTGCGCCCGTTCATCGTTTAACTGCACTAGCATGGAAGCCCGCCTTCACGGATTGATCAAAACGCGCGCATAGGATGCCAGATCGCTTGCCAGCAAGCCACGCTCGCCGTGCTCTTTTGCCGCGGCGTCGCCGGCCAGCGCGTGGACCAGCACGCCCAGCCGCGTGGCGAGCTCGAGCTCATCGAACTGCGCGGCGAGCACGCCGAGCATGCCGCTCAAGACGTCGCCCATGCCACCGCTGGCCATGCCGGGGTTGCCGAACGGGCAGACCGCGAGGCCGCCGGGACCGGCGACCAGCGTGCCGGCCCCCTTGAGCACCACCACCCCGCCCCGGGCGCGCTGCAGAGCCCGCGCCGCCGCCGGCCGGTCGGCCTGGACCTGCGCCACCGAGCACTCGAGCAGCCTGGCCGCCTCGCCTGGGTGCGGGGTCAATATCCAGTTGTCGCGGGACAGCGTCGGCCAGCGCGATGCCAGCAGATTCAGCGCATCCGCATCGACCACCAGCGGCACATCGGCCTGCAGCGCGCTTTGCAGCACCGCCTGGCCCCAGGCGTCCTGACCAAGGCCCGGACCGACCACGATGACGTCGGCACCTTTGGTCATCGCCGCGGCGTCGGCGCCGCCGCGTACCTCGCGCGCCATGACTTCGGGGCAGCGGGTCAGGCTCGGCCCGATATGCTCGGCGGCGGTGGCGAGACTCACCTTGCCCGCCCCCAGGCGCGCCGCGGCTTGGGAGGCGAGCAGCGCCGCGCCGCCGAAGCCCGGCGCCCCGCCCATCACCAGCACGTGGCCGAAGGTGCCCTTGTGCCCCGCCCGGGGGCGCGGCGCGAAGGCCTCCGAGAGCCAGCTCTCCTCGAGCCGCCAGGCGGCAGGCAGGATGTCGAAGAACGCCTGGGCCTTGACGCCCAGCGGGCGAAAGTCGATCTCGCCGGCGTGGCCCGGGGCATCGCCGGTATGCAGGCCGATCTTGTCGCCGATGAAGGTCACCGTGCAGTCGGCACGCACCGCCGCGCCCAGGGCCGCACCGGTGTCCGCGGCGATGCCCGAGGGGATGTCCAGTGACAGCACCGGCCGCCCCGTGGCGTTGATCGCCTCGATCGCCGCGCGCAGATCGCCCTCGACCTCCCGCGAGAGCCCGATGCCGAGCAGCGCATCGACGATAACGTCGCCCTCGAACGTCATGTCGGGGCGGTAGAGCGTCACGCCGACACCGGCGGCACTGGCAAGCATGGCCGCCCGAGCCGCGTCCGCCTCGAGCGCCTCCAGGGGCTGCATCGAGATGCGCTGCACCTTGAGCCCGGACTGCATGGCGAGCGCGGCCAGCACGTGGCCATCGCCGCCGTTGTTGCCGGCGCCGCACACCACGCTCACGCTTCGCACCTGGGGCCAGCGCGCCCGGAAGCTGTGCCAGGCGCTGGAGGCGGCGCGCTGCATCAAGGCGAAGCCCTCGATGCCGGAGGCGAGGGTGCGCCGGTCGAGCTCGCGCACCTGGGCGGCCTGATAGAGCGGGCGAAGCGTGGCGGTGGTGAGTGCGCCAGAAGAAGGAGAGCGTTGCATCGACACGGGGCTCCAGGAAAAAATGTGTGAACAGGACATGAAGAAGGATACCGCGAGATCACTGGTTCGTGGGCAGCGTGTCGCCGACTTCCCTGATGGGTTAGCATAGCGCGCCTATGCACCGACGTTGACGACCCATGGCGACTTCCACCGCTTCTTCCCTCTCGCTTGACGACCTCGCGCGCCTGGCGGCGCTGATCAAGACCTGGGGGCGCGAACTCGGCTTCCAGCAGATCGGCATCACCGACACCGACCTCGGCGAGCACGAGGCGCACCTCGCCGACTGGCTCGAGGCGGGTCATCACGGCGAGATGGCCTACATGGCCAAGCACGGCACCAAGCGCACCCGCCCCGCCGAGCTCGAACCCGGCACCCGGCGGGTGATCAGCGCGCGCATGGATTACCTGCCGCCGGAAGTCGAGACCACCCAGGTGCTGGGTAAGCCCGGGCTCGCCTATGTCTCGCGCTACGCGCTGGGGCGCGACTACCACAAGCTGATCAGAAAGCGCCTGGCAACGCTTGCCAGGAAGATCGAACAGGAGGTCGGCGCGTTCGGCTACCGGGCCTTCGTCGACTCGGCGCCGGTGATGGAGCGGGCGCTGGCCCAGAAGGCCGGGCTTGGCTGGTTCGGCAAGAACGCCATGCTGCTGAACCCCAAGGCCGGGTCGCTGTTCTTTCTCGGCGAGCTCTACACCGACCTGCCGCTGCCGGTCGATGCCCCCTTCGAGACCGAGCACTGCGGGCGCTGCAGCGCCTGTCGCACCGCCTGCCCCACCGGCGCCATCGTCGATGACAAGGTGGTGGATTCACGCAAATGCATCTCGTATCTGACCATCGAGCTTCACGGCGCGATTCCCGTCGAGTATCGCCGGGCGATGGGCAACCGGGTCTACGGCTGCGACGATTGCCAGCTGGTCTGCCCGTTCACCCGTTTCACCCGGGCAAGCCAGGAGGAGGACTTCGCCCCGCGCCACGACCTGGATCGCGCCTCGCTTGTAGCACTCTTTGGCTGGAGCGAGGAGGAGTTTCTCGACAAGACCGCCGGCAGCGCCATTCGCCGCATCGGCTTCGAGCGCTGGCTGAGAAACCTCGCCGTGGGGCTCGGCAACGCCCCCTGGAGTCGCGAGGTGGAAGCCGCGCTCATGGCCCGGCGCGCCTACCCGAGCCCGCTCGTGCGCGAGCACGTCGCCTGGGCACTCGCCGAGCAGCGCGCCAAGCGCGGCGCGCGCATCGCCACCGGCTAGTCGTCGGCGAGCTTCAGGAACGTCTTGCGGTAGTGGGCGAGCTCGGCGATCGACTCCTTGATGTCGTCCATCGCCAGGTGGACGTTGCGTTTCTCGAAGCCTTCGAGCGCCGCCGGGTTCCAGCGCTTGGCCAACTCCTTGATCGAGGAGACATCGAGGTTGCGGTAGTGGAAGAACGCCCACAGCACCGGCATCTCGCGCTCGAGAAAGCGCCGGTCCTGGTGGATGCTGTTGCCGCACATCGGCGAGCTGCCCGGCTCGACGTACCGGCGCAAAAAATCCAGCGTCTCGCGCTCGGCGGCGGCGCTGTCCTTGTCACTCGCCTTGACCCTGGCCACGAGCCCGGATTCGCCGTGGGTCTTCTGGTTCCAGGCGTCCATGCCCGCCAAGAGGCTCTCGGGCTGGCGCACCGCGATCACCGGGCCTTCGGCGATCACGTTCAAGTCGGCGTCGGTGACCAGCGTCGCGACCTCGATGATGCGCTCCCTGTTCGGGTCGAGCCCGGTCATTTCCAGGTCGATCCAGACCAGCAGGTCGCGGCGGGGGGCGGTGGTATCAGGCATGGCGTTCTCCAAGGGGCCGGGCAAGGTGGCGACGGGCAGGATTACCCGGGCCACGTTAACAGGTACACTAGGCGCATTGTACCGATCATCGGGTGGTCATGAGCAAACGTAAATTGAGTCGCCAGCAGCGCTGGCGCGTCGAGAAGATCCAGGCCGAGCGCGCCAGCCGCGCGCAAAAGCGCGACGCCGACGACAGCCAGAAGCTCGCCGCCGGGGAGTACGGCGCCGAGCAGCCTGGCCGCGTCATGGCGCATTTCGGCCGCACCCTCGAGGTGCGTGACGAGGCCGGCACGCCGGTGCGCTGCCATCTGCGCGCCAATCTCGAGGGGCTGGTGACCGGCGACCGGGTGATCTGGCGCGCCGGTCAGGACGGTTCCGGCGTGGTGGTCGCCCGCAACGAGCGCGACAGCATTCTCAAGCGCCCCGACGCCCGGGGCCTCTTGAAGCCGGTGGCGGCCAACATCGACCAGATCCTGATCGTCTTCGCCGTCGAGCCCGCCCCCCACGCCAACCTGATCGACCGCTACCTGGTGGCCGCCGAGGCGACCGGCATCGCGCCGGTACTGGTGCTCAACAAGATCGACCTCCTGCCCGAGGATGGCGGCGAGCTCGGCGCGCTGTTGACGCGCTACGAGTCCCTCGGCTACCCGGTGGTGCGCACCACCACGGAAAACGAGGCGGGCCTGACCGCGCTTCGCGGGCAGCTCGAAGGGCGCACCTCGGTGTTCGTCGGCCAAAGCGGCGTGGGCAAGTCCTCCTTGATCGATCTATTGCTGCCGGACGAGAGCCTGCGCATCGGCGCGCTCTCGGAGGATTCGCGCAAGGGCACCCACACCACGACCACCGCCAGGCTCTACACCATGAACCGCGACGAGGTGGAGGATGGGGAACTGATCGACTCTCCGGGCATTCGCGAGTTCGGCCTGGTGCACCTGAGCGAGCAGGAAGTGACCGACGGTTTCATCGAATTCCACCCCTTTCTCGGCCGCTGCCGCTTTCGCGACTGCCGCCACCGCGCCGAGCCCGGCTGCGCTTTACTCGAGGCCGTCGAGGCAGGCAAGATCCATCCCGAACGCTTTGCCAGCTACCGGCGCATCCTCGACAGCCTGAGCGCCTGAAAAAAGCCTGAGTGCCTGACACAGCCCGAACAAGATACGTACGCCACATCGATAGGAGCGATTCATGAGTGCCGACCACCCCGCGAGCGAAGACCACCTGTTGCCCCTGATCGTCGAGCCGGGCGCGCTTGCCGCCTCGCTCGACCATCCGGACCTTTTGATCGTCGACGTGCCGGTCAACCCGGACAGTTACCGCCAGGGTCACGTGCCGGGCGCGGTGTATCTCGACTTCCGCTACCTGATGCGCGGCGAGGGCCCCGTGCCCAACGACGTGCCGGACGTGGCGTTTCTATCCCAGCTCTTCAGCGCACTGGGATTGACCCGCAACACCCACGTGGTGGCCTACGACGACGAGGGCGGCGGCTGGGCGGCGCGGCTTCTTTGGACCCTGGAGCTGATCGGCCATACCCGCTACTCCTATCTCAACGGCGGTATCCACGCCTGGCGCGACGAGGGGCTCGACGAGAGCACCGAACAGACCCTGCCGACGCCCTCGGAGTACCGCGCCGAGATCCGCAATCCGCGTGCGCTGATCACCCGCGACGAGATCCAGCAGAAGCTCGGCGAGCGCCACTTCGCCGTATGGGATGCGCGCTCGAAGGCGGAGTACGACGGCGAGCGTGGCAACAACAGGCATCTGGGCCATATTCCGGGTGCCGTGAACATGGACTGGGTCGACGCCATGGATCGCACGCGGGCGCTGCGCATCCGCGACTACGCGGAGCTCGTCACCGAGCTCGAGGCGATGGGCCTCACCCCGGACATGGAGATCGCCACCCACTGCCAGAGCCATCACCGCAGCAGCTTCACCTGGCTCGTCGGCAAGGCCCTGGGCTTTGACATGCGCGGCTACGCGGGCTCCTGGGGCGAGTGGGGCAACCGCGACGACACGCCGATAGAAAAGTAGCGCCCCGCCTTCGCCGGGCCTCGACGAGCACCTACGAAAAGAACCCAACGTGACGCTATCTCAAAAGATTTTCTCGCTGATCCAGTACCCGCTGCCGCACCACGCGATCTCGCGGCTGACCGGCGCCTTCGCCCGCTGCGAGACGCCCTGGCTCAAGAACGCGCTGATCAAGGCGTTCATCAAGCGCTTCGACGTCGACATGAGCCAGGCGCTGGAGCCGGACCCGACCGCCTATCGCCACTTCAACGCGTTCTTCACCCGCGTCTTGAAAGCGGACGCGCGACCGCTGGAAGAGGGGCTGCTGAGCCCGGCGGACGGGGCGCTGTCGCGTCACGGCAAGATCGAGCACGGCACCCTGATCCAGGCCAAGGGCCACCGCTACACGGTCGAGGCGCTGCTCGGCGGCGACGCCGAGCTTGCCGCCGAGTTCTCGAGCGGCAGCTTCGCCACGGTCTACCTGTCACCGCGCGACTACCACCGCGTGCACATGCCCCTCGACGGCACGCTGCGCGAGATGATCTACGTGCCCGGGCGCATCTTCTCGGTCAACCAGGCGACCGCCCGCCACGTGCCCAACCTGTTCGCCCGCAACGAGCGGCTGGTGTGCATCTTCGACAGCCCCCGGGGGGCCTTTGCGATGGTACTGGTGGGGGCGATGGTGGTGGCCGCCATCGAGACCGTGTGGGCGGGCCAGGTCACGCCGCTTTCCGGCACGCCCGAGCGCACCCGCTTCGATCGTCCGATCACGCTGGCACGTGGCGAGGAGATGGGGCTTTTCAAGCTGGGCTCGACGGTGGTGATGTGCTTCGAGAACCCGGTCGACTTCTCGGCGTATCCGCCGGAGACGCTGGTGCGCATGGGCCAGCGCCTGGGGGAGCCGCCGAGCCTTACGCCCTACCCCGCCTGACGCCGGCCAGAAATATCTCCACGCAGCGCCGGGCGCGGGCATCGCAGCGCGCCTCGTCGATATCGAGGCGACGCCCGAGCAGCGCGTTGATGTGCCACTCGCCCAGCAGCATGCCCATGAAGATCCCCGCCGCCTCGCGGGGGTCACTCAAGCCCAGCACGCCATCCTCCACCTGATCGGCCAGATAGTCGGCCAGGGCCTGGCGGGTGTGGTCCGGGCCGCGCACCAGAAACAGTTCGCCAAGCTCCGGGGCGCGCTCGGCCTCGAACGCGAGCCCGCGCACCAGCCGGATGACGCCGGGATCGAACACCAGCAGCAGCATACGTCGACCCAGCTCACGAAGCACCTGCTCCGGGGCCTGGCGATCCCGCCGCCCCTCTTCCAGCACCGCCCAGGCGGTTTCGATATGGCGCTCCATCGCCGCGGTGAAGAGCCCTTCCTTGCTGCCGAACTGCTTGTAGAGCGTGGCGAGCGACCCCCCGGCCCGGGCGACCACGTCGCTCACGCTGGCGCCCGCATAGCCCTGCTCCAGAAACACGTCCCGCGCGGCGTCGAGCAGCCGCTCGCGTCGTACCTGACCACGCGTGCTGGGCGCCTGTGAAGGCTCGTTTTCCGTACCGCAAGTGTCACCTCGAACCATGTCGTCTCCTTCATCGAGCAGCGAACGCCGCCGTTGATCCAGCCGCGACCCGACAATTCATGAGTCTCCCTCGAGCCACGGATTCATGTAGATATGTAGTGTAACCTTCATTACACTATACTGCGTGCAATGATCGGCGCAATGCCGCTGCTTTCAACGAGGACGAACATCACCATGGCCAGCCACGAACGCGAAGGCGATACCCCCGAGCACCCTACCGCCGAGCCCCGAAAGCGCGGACGCAGATTGATCGTGGTCGTCATCGCCATCGCCGCCCTGGCGGCCCTCGCCGGGTGGGCGGTGAACTGGTGGCAGGTGGGGCGCTTCATGATCGATACCGACAACGCCTACGTGCGCACCGACAGCGTCGCGGTGAGCGCCGAGCTCTCGGCGCGGGTGGTCGACGTCGCGGTGCGCGAAAACCAGCGTGTCCAGCGCGGCGACCTGCTGGTGCAGCTCGACGACGCCGGCTACCGCGACCAGTTGACCCAGGCCCGGGCACAGCAGGCGGTGGCCAGCGCATCGCTCGCCCAGGCCCAGCGCCAGGCGGAGCTTCAACAGGCGGCCATCGATCAGGCGTCGAGCCAGGTGGAGGCCGCCCAGGCGGAAGTGGACCAGGCGCAGGCGCACCTGAGGCGTTCGAGCTCGCTCGCCGCCAATAACTACGGCTCGCGCCAGCAGCGCGAGGATGACCAGAGCGCGCTGCGCGTGGCCCAGGCCAACCTGGCGAGCCGCCGCGCCGGCGTGGTGTCCGCCCAGCGCCAGCTGGCCGTGGCCGAAAGCGATATCGCGCGCGCCGAGGCAAGCCTGGAGGCCGCCGAGGCGGATCTCGCCTACGCCCAGCACCAGCTCGACAAGACCCGCATCGTCGCCCCGCGCGACGGGGTGATCGGCAACCTGCGCATAAGAGCCGGGGCGCTGGCCCAGCCCTCGCTCACGCTGCTGCAGCTGGTGCCGATCGAGTCCGCCTACATCAGCGCCAACTACAAGGAGACCCAGCTCGAACGCATTCGCCTCGGCCAGCCGGTCGCCATTCACCTGGACGCCTACCCGGACATCACGTTCGAAGGCGTGGTCGATAGCCTGTCGCCGGCCACCGGCACCGAGTTCAGCCTGCTGCCCCAGGACAACGCTACCGGCAACTTCAACAAGATCGTCCAGCGCGTGCCGGTGAGAATCGCGGTGACCGGCCCGGCGGAATCGCTCGGGCTTCTGCGTGCCGGACTTTCGGCGATTCCCGAAATCGACACCCGCGAGCTCGACCCCGCCCGATGAACACGCCGGCAACGCCTCCCCAGGGCGCGACCGACATGCCGCCCTGGCCTCAACGCATCGGCTTCATCGCGGCAGTGTTCGGCATGTTCATGGCGATCCTGGATATCCAGATCGTCGCCAGCTCGCTCAACGAGATCCAGTCCGGGCTTTCGGCGAGCCAGGACCAGATCTCCTGGGTGCAGACCTCCTACCTGATCGCCGAGATCGTGATGATTCCGCTGTCGGGCATGCTGATGCGCATCCTGTCGACGCGGGTCGCCTTCACTCTCTCCTGCGCCGGCTTCACCCTGGCGAGCCTGGGCTGTGCGCTGGCGGGCTCGATCGAACAGTTGATCGTGCTGCGCGCCATTCAGGGCTTCATGGGCGGGGCGATGATCCCCATCACCCAGGCGATCAGCTTCTCGATCTTTCCCCGCCGGGTGATGGGCAGCGTACAGGCGGTGATCGGCATGGTGGTGACCATGGCGCCGTCGATCGGCCCGACCATCGGCGGTTACATCACCGAAACCCACAGCTGGCACTGGC
>NZ_JAMZBC010000070.1 GCF_024158715.1 Halomonas sp. 707D7
ATGTTCGACGTGGCGGATCTGGTCAAGGACGCCGTCATCCTGCCCCAGGCGTTCATCTCCGCCATGCGCGGCGACGAGGAGCAGGCGTTTCGCCAGGCCTGTATCGAGCGCCTGACGCGTACCGAGGCGCTCGATTTCATGATCGACACGCTCAAGGATGTCGCCCAGACGTTGGGGAGCGGTGATCCATGAACGTGCTGCTGATCTCCCAATGCAACAAGAAGGCACTGAAGGAAACCCGGCGCATTCTCGACCAGTTCGCCGAGCGGCGCGGAGATCGCACTTGGCAGACGCCGATCACCCAGGCCGGGCTCGAGACGCTGAGAAAGCTGTTGCGCAAGAGCGCCCGCAAGAATACCGCCGTGGCCTGCCACTGGATTCGCGGCCACGACCACAGCGAACTTTTATGGGTGGTAGGGGATGCCGCGCAGTTCAACACGAAGGGCGCTACGCCGACCAACACCACCCGGCGCAATATCCTGCGTCGCGAGGACGAAAACGATTGGCACAGCGGGCGGCTGATCCACCTCCTCGCCTCGTTGGCGGCCCTCTTTCACGATCTGGGCAAGGCGAGCGAGGCCTTCCAGTGGCGCTTGCAGGGCAAGCTCGAAGGGCGCAATCGCTACCGTCACGAATGGGTGTCGCTACGTCTGCTCGAGGCTTTCGTGGGCAGGGAGGAGGACGCTGCCTGGCTGGGCCGACTCGAAACGCTCGACGAGCATGATGCGAACGGCTGGCTCGACCGGCTCACGCGCGATGGCCTGGAGGGTTCGGCGCACTCGAGGCCCTTCGAGCACCTGCCGCCGCTGGCGGCGGCCATCGGCTGGCTGATCGTCAGCCACCACCGCCTGCCCGCCTTGCCCGCGTTCGATGAAAAGAGCGGCGCCCAGAAATGGCTGGGAGCGAGTGCGACTCTCAACGCCGATATGCTTCCCGTCTTGCCCGTGGAGGTCACCGCCGCCTGGAACGAGCGCGTGGAGGCGGCGGATATAAAAGATATCGCCCCTTACTGGCACTTTCCTCACGGCCTGCCCAGCGATGAAAAGCCGTGGCGCGAACGGGCAAGGCGCCTGGCGCGCCAGCTCCAGAATGTGCGTATCGACCGACCGCTCATCGATTCCCCCTACCTGATGCATCTGGCGCGGCTGTCGTTGATGCTGGCGGATCACCACTACTCCAGCCTGACCGACGCCGGGCGGTTGAAAGGGCCGTGGAGCGAGGCGCTCTACGCCAATACCGCCACGGTCGGCGGCAAACGCCAGATGAGCCAGCCGCTGATCGAGCATCTAATCGGCGTGACCCGCGCCACCGGCGAGATCACCCACCGCCTGCCGGACATGCTCGACGCGATGAGCGGCATCACCCACCACAAGGGCTTCAAGGCGCGCAGCAAGCACCCGCGGTTTCGCTGGCAGGACAAGGCGTATGACCTGGCCGTGGGCCTGCGCGAGAAAAGCCGCGCCCAGGGCTTTTTTGGCATCAACATGGCCTCCACCGGCTGCGGCAAGACGATCGCCAACGGGCGCATCTGCTACGGGCTGAGCGAGCCGGAAAAGGGCGCGCGCTTCTCGATTGCGCTGGGCCTGCGCACGCTGACGCTGCAGACCGGGCAGGCCTACCGCGAGCGGCTGGGCCTTGGCAGCGACGACCTGGCCGTGCGCGTGGGCGGCGCGGCCAGCCGCGAACTTTATGAGCATCAGCAGGCCCAGGGCGGCTCGGATTCGCGCGCCGAGCTTCTCGACGAGCAGAGCCACGTCCACTTCGAAGGCAGCCTCGACGACCATCCGGTGCTGGCCCGAGTCATCACTGACCCGCGCGCCCGCGCCCTGATCGGCGCGCCGATTCTGGTCTCCACCATCGACCACCTGATGCCCGCCACCGAAAGCCTGCGCGGCGGCCACCAGATCGCGCCCATGCTGCGCCTGATGAGCAGCGACCTGGTGCTCGACGAGCCGGACGACTTCGATATCGCCGATCTGCCTGCGTTGACGCGCCTGGTCTACTGGGCGGGCCTTCTGGGCTCGCGGGTGCTGCTGTCGTCTGCCACGCTGCCGCCCGCGCTGGTACGCGGGCTCTATGACGCCTACCGGGAGGGCCGCGCCGAGTACCAGCGCCACCGCGGCGTGCCCGGCGCACCCATCGAGCCGGTGTGCGCCTGGTTCGACGAGCACGGCTGCACCCACGCGACCTGCGCCGACGGTGAAGGTTTCGACGCCGCGCATGCGGCCTTCGCCCACAAGCGCGCCGCCAGGCTCGCCACCCTCGAACCGCTGCGGCGTGGCTATCGCGTGCCGTTCACCGCGCCTTCATCGCTTGAGGCGATCAGCGATGCGCTGGCGCAGACGATTCTTGAACAGGCACGTGCGCTGCACGAAGCGCACCACACCCAGGACCCGCAAAGCGACAGACGCGTGAGCTTCGGGCTGGTGCGCATGGCCAACATCGCACCGCTGGTGGCCGTGGCTCAGGCGCTCTACCGCGCCGAGGTGGCCGAGGGCATCCACCTTCATCTGTGCGTCTACCATTCGCAGTTCCCCTTGCTGCTGCGCTCGCGGCTGGAAGCGCGGCTCGACCGGGCGCTGGATCGCCGCGACGAGTTCGCCGTGTTCGACCTGCCGGATATCCGCACGCGCCTGCAAGGCGAGGCGAGAGATCATCTGTTCATCGTGCTTGGCTCCCCCGTGACCGAAGTGGGCCGCGACCATGACTACGACTGGGCAATCGTCGAGCCCTCCTCGATGCGCTCGATCATCCAGCTCGCAGGACGAGTGCGCCGCCACCGCCAGACTCCGATCAGAGCGCCCAATATCGCGCTGCTCGACACCAACGTGAAACACCTGGAAGGGCGGCAGCCCGCCTTCAGCCACCCGGGTTTCGAAACCGCTCAGTACTGGCCGCTGACGACCCACCGGCTCATCGCACTGCTGCGTGACGACGAGCTCGACCCCATCGATTCCCGCCCGCGCCTGACCCCCGCCGAACCATTGGCGCCGACCGACAAGCTGGTCGACCTGGAACACGCCCGGCTGATGTCGCTGATGGTCGAAGGCGCCGAGCCGGCCGCCGAACCGAGGCGTCGCCGGCGCCGGGCCGAGCCACAAAGACGCGATCTGGGCGCTTACCTTTTCTACCGCCCGGCCACGCTCTTGCTTGGCGCCGTCGCCCAGCAGCATGCGCCGTTTCGAAAAGATGACGCAGCGGAGAGCGAGTTCGTGCTGATGCCGGATGAAGCCAAGGAGGATTACCTGTTCTACCGCGTGGAAGGCCACGGCAGGGACGAGCAGCTGGTGGCGGTGGAGCGCGAGCTCGATCGGCTACCGCCGACGCTGCTCGACAACCCGCGCATCACGCCCTGGAACGAACCCGACTACATCGCCGCACTGGTCGAGCAAGCCGACGCGATGGAGATGAGCTTGGCCCGCTGTGCCCGCCGCTTCGGCCACATCCGACTCAAGACCGACCACGCCCCCTACGGCTGGCATTTTCATCCGGCGTTGGGGTTTGTGAGAAGAAGATGATGGGAAGTAACACAACAGGACATAAAGAGGAGCGCTATGACCGAACCACCGCATCAGCCGCTATCACTCAGGGCTCTGATTCATGAATTTATCCACAACCGCTTTGCCACCAAAACCGAAAAGCTGGCGGAAGACGATCCCGCCTACCTCAAGCTGCAGGAGCAGTTCGACCCGCCAACGTGGCTGGCCGATGCTGCGCGGCGGGTCAGTCAGCTTCAGGTCGTCACCCACTCGCTCAAGGGCGTTCACCCGGATGCCAAGGGCACCAACCTTTACGTCGAGCCGGGGCAGCTTGATCGACCCGGCCTGGTGGGCAGCCACTGCCTGCCGGCTGACTTTCAGGGCGATGTGGTCGGCAACGCCGCCGCGCTCGATGTCTACAAGTTCCTGAAGCTTCAGTGGCAGGGGCGCTCGCTGCTGGAGCTTTCGCTCGACGGTGACGAGGCCTTGATCGAGGCGCTGAGCAAGGATCGCGATCAGGCGCAGGCGTGGGTCCATGCCTTTGCGCAGATCGTCGAGCCGAAAGGCACGCCTGGCTCCCACGCGCGCGGCAAGCAAGTGTATTGGCTCACCGGCGATGAACCGGCGGACAACAGCCACTACCACCTGCTGGCGCCGCTTTATGCCACCGCCCTGATTCACCCGTTCCACGCCCGACTCAGCGACGCGCGTTTTGGCGAGCACGCCAAAGCGGGGCGCAAGGCGCGTCGTGACGATGCCGTTTTTGACGGTGAGTACAGCGACTATCTCAACCTCGCCGTGCAGAAACTCGGCGGCACCAAGCCGCAGAATATTTCCCAGCTCAACAGCGAGCGCGGTGGTCAGAATTACCTGCTCGCCTCCTTGCCGCCGCACTGGATCTCCCGCGATGTCACGCCACCGCTTCGTACCGAGTCGGTGCTGCCACGCTTCGGGCGCCGCGCGCCGGTGCGCCAGTTGGTCAACGATCTGGTCAACTGGGTAAAGCAGAACATGAAGGAGGATGAGCGCCGCGCTCAGTCAGGCAGGGCGCCGCGAAAAACCTATCAGCATCATGATCTGCATGACGACCTGACTGCCATGCTGGCCGATGAGCTTTTGATGTTTACCTTCGAGCTTCACCGCTTGGCCCCGGGGTGGTCGTCAGACAGCGAATGCCGACTGGTGACCGCGGAGCGCTACTGGCTCGACCCCGGCCGCAGTGAGCTGGATGCCGACTTCGCCACGGCGCGGCAGCGTTCTGACTGGCATGAAGAGATCTCCCAGCGCTTTGCCGGCTGGCTCAAGAATACGCTGGCCAAGCGCTTGAAGATCGGCTTGGCGGATCCAGAGCACGACTATTGGGTCGTGAGGATCGAGCGGGTGCTCGAAAACTTCCGTCGACAGCTCGACGCCATGCAGGACGCTCTGCGCGACGATGATGATAACCATTCAGGAGAGCCCACATGATCGATCATCTCCTGTTGTTGCCCCGGCTGCGCATCCAGAATGCCAACGCCATTTCCAGCCCGATGACCTGGGGCTTTCCCGCCATGAGCGCCTTCGTCGGCGTGCAGCAGGTGCTGGAGCGCAACCTGCCCGACGATATCAAGCTGGTGTTCAACGAGATCGGCGTGGTGTGTCACCACATCGAGCCTCAGGTCATCGAAGGCGGCTTCATCAAGGCGTTCCACCTGACCCGAAACCCGGTCGATAAAAGCGGCAATACCGCCGCCATCGTCGAGGAGGGGCGCACGCACCTTGAGGTCAGCCTGCTGATCGGCGTCGAGTCCGAAGGCGAGGCGCTGGGCAGCCCCGAGCGCCGTCGCGAGATCGCCCAGCGCCTTTTCGAGCAGGTGCAGGGCATGCGGATCGCCGGCGGCAGCGTCATGCCTTCGCTTGACACGCATCGGCGCCACCGCCCCGAGCTGATCAGCTTCGATGTCAAGGAAGAGGAGCGCGCGAAGCAGTGGCAGCGCCTCAAGCGTCGCCTGCTGCCCGGCTTTGCGCTGGTGCTGCGCGACGACCTGCTCGCCGAGCATACTTCCACGCTCAGGGCGCAGGACGAGAACGCCACGACGCTGGATGCCTGGCTCGATCTTTCCCGGCTCAATCACGAATGCCGCGTCGAGCAGGTAGAAGATGAGCAGACTGGAGCGGTGAAACAGCGCGTTCAGTGGGGGGTTCGCCGCCCATACCCTGGCTGGCTGGTGCCGATTCCCGTGGGCTATGGCGCCATCTCGGAGCTCTATCCGCCCGGCGAGGTCGCCAACGCCCGCGATCCCGAGGTGCCGTTCCAGTTCGTGGAAAGCCTCTACTCGCTCGGCGAATGGGTCAGCCCGCACCGCTTCAAGAAACCCGACGACCTGATGTGGTTCGTGGAAAACGACCTGGATCGCGGGATTTATCGCCTTCAAAACGACTACGCCAAAACGCAACAAGATTAATCAAAGGGGAAACTACATGGCCAAGAACGATACGCTCAAAACCGCCTCCGTACTCGCTTTCGAGCGCAAGCTCGACCCGTCCGATGCGCTGTTCACCGCCGGTAACTGGGAGGCGCGCAAAGAGGCAGCGCAATGGGCACCCGTCCCTGTGCGCGAAAAATCGGTGCGCGGCACCATCTCCAACCGCCTGAAAGCCAAGGACCAGGACCCGCTCAAGCTCGATGCCGCCATCGAGAACCCTAACCTGCAGACCGTCGACGTGGCCGCGCTGCCTCATGATGCCGATACGCTCGCCGTGCGCTTCACGCTACGCGTGCTGGCCGGTGCCGGTACGCCCTCGGCCTGTAACAACGCCGAGTACCAGAAAAAGCTCAAGCAGACGGTCGAGGGCTACGTCAGCGAGCACGGGTTCGATGAGCTGGCCCACCGCTACGCCTGCAACCTCGCCAACGGGCGTTTTCTGTGGCGCAACCGCATCGGCGCCGAAACGGTCGAGGTCGTCGTCAGCCAGATGAAAGCGGGGCAGCCGGAAAAGAGCTGGACGTTCGATGCGCTCGCCCAGTCCACGCGCGACTTCACCGGAAACGCGCAAACGAAAGAGTTGGGCGCGGTTATCGCCCAAGCGCTGGCGGGGGAGCAGTATCTGCTGCTGGACGTGATCGCCTTCGCTCGCATCGGCGCCGGGCAGGAAGTGTTCCCCTCCCAGGAGCTGATTTTGGATCGCTCGCGCGGCGACAAGAGCAAGACGCTCTACAGCATCGGCGATGACAAGCAGGCCGCCATTCACTCGCAAAAACTCGGCAACGCCCTGCGCACCATCGACACCTGGTACCCCGCACCGGAAGACGGCAGCGATCTCGGCCCGATCGCCGTCGAGCCCTACGGCTCGGTCACCACCCAGGGCACGGCCTACCGCCAGCCCAAGCAGAAGGTGGATTTCTACAACCTGCTGGATAACTGGCTGTTGAAAGACCAGGCGCCGACCGCCGAGAATCAGCACTTCGTGATGGCCACCCTGATTCGCGGCGGCGTCTTCGGCGATGCGGGGTGAGCCATGGATCACTATATTGATCTCCGGCTAAGGCCGGACCCGGACTTCGAGCCGCCCAAACTGATGGGCGCGCTCTACAGCAAGCTGCACCGGGCACTGTTTGACCTGCAGGCCAGCGACATCGGCGTGAGCTTTCCGCAGCACAAGGTGGGCGTGAAGGCACGCAGCCTGGGCGAGCATCTGCGCCTGCATGGCACCCGCGCCCGCCTGGACGAGCTGATGGCCTTGAGCTGGCTGACCGGCATGCGCGATCACGTCACCGTCAGTGATGTCATGGCCGTGCCCGGCAACACACAGCAGATCAACGTGGCGCGCAAGCAGTTCAATACCGGAAGCCCGAGCCGGGTACGGCGTTACGCCCGCCGCCACGATGTGCCCGAAGCCGAAGCGCAAAAACTCTATGCCCCCACCCACGAAAGGCGAATCACGCTACCGTTCGCCCAACTGGGCAGTCGCTCGACGAAAGAGCGCTTCTGCCTCTTTATCCACCACGGCGAGCCCCAGGCTGAAGCCGTGGTCGGCGTCTTCAACCACTACGGCCTGAGCCCCAAGGCCACGGTGCCCTGGTTTTGACCCTTTTTTTCCACGAGGAAATCACTGAAACATAATCAATGACTTAGCGGTATTGCCCAAAAAAGGGTGATACCGCTTTTCTTACCCACTGTTCTTTAACAATCAGAGGGTTATTATTGAAAGGCTCTAGTTCGCTGCCGAGCAGGCAGCTCAGAAAAGGTGCGCACCTGGGCGGCCGGATCAGCGGCTGTTCGCTGCCGAGCAGGCAGCTCAGAAAAGGCGATAAGGGCGGCGACATACCGCTAAAAGGTTCGCTGCCGAGCAGGCAGCTCAGAAATGAGCCAGTAACCACACATGACGCAAACGGAGGTTCGCTGCCGAGCAGGCAGCTCAGAAAAATTAATTAATAAGGCTCTATTATGTCTATGCGTTCGCTGCCGAGCAGGCAGCTCAGAAAGCCATCGTCCGGCATCCAAAAATCAACGTCTTGTTCGCTGCCGAGCAGGCAGCTTAGAAATGCACCTACCCGGTCTGCTATGAGTGCATGAGGTTCGCTGCCGAGCAAGCAGCTCAGAAAGTATCGACTCCTGCAGATCGGTTCTGTTCTGGTTTCGCTGCCGAGCAGGCAGCTAAGAGCTCTCGAGACGAATGAATGTTGCAAGTAGGCAATGGGTGCCTGCCGCGCGGGAGGCACCCGCGCTAACCCTCATCAACGCGTCAGGCGAAGGGGTCGGCAGCCATGCCGAGGGCAGACTGGGTCATTTTGGCAGCGTCGTGGATCGTCTTCAAACGTAGGGCAAATCGTCGGGCCGGGTTGGCGTGCTTTAATGCCAGCCTTATTGTTTCAGGGTGAAGCAAGAGGTCAATAGTCGTCTGGCGTACCCTGCTTTGGCAGGTGAGGTGTCAGGGCGGCGAGCCCGCCTTGCGTTCAGCCGGTATCGTGCATGGGCACCGCTGTGCGGTGCTTCGCGGGTGCGCTGTCGCTTACGCCGCGCTACGTGCTATGGCGGGGCGTCGTGATAAACGAAGAGGGCGTGTCAGTGATTCGTGGCGGATGGGAAGACGCGAACTCCCCATCCGCGTGCTTGGGAGCTGGCAGGGCAGCGGCGCGTCGTGAGGCGTTCAGCGCGCTTTCTCGTCCGCATCCTCGTCCCAGCGCTCCATGGCGCGCTTGTCGTCGGGCAGGCGGACGATGTCGTCGACGTTGAGCTTGTCGTGGCTCTTGTAGCGGTGGCCGTGCTCGTCGAGGATGGCGGCGACGGTGCCGATGCTCACGCCTTCGTCCTCGCGGTAGGTCTGTACCTTCACGCGGACGATGCGGTGCTGGTAGCGGGCGGAGAGGATGGCGCCGGGGTAGGGTTCGGTATGGTTGGGGTCGTTCTTGAAGTACTCGGACACGCTGGCGCGGCCTGGGTCGTCCCATTCGATGTGTTGATGCATCCTCAATATCCTTTTGTCGAGAGAGGGGTGTTCTTAGTGTAGGTTGTAGCTTCGCCATTCGGCCAATTTAGCCGCTCACGGTGCTGTCAACGCCCGTGCGTCACCATCGACGTGCTGGAACAGGAAGGTGAGCGCCGCCGGCAGGCTCGCCCGCCAGACGCGCCAGGTGTGCCCGCCGGGGTAAAGATCGAGCCGCACCTGGCCGGGCTGGATGCGCTCCAGCGCCTGGCGCAGAAGGCGGGCGTGGTATTCCGCATCGTACACGTCGCGCCGCCCGGCACTGATGTAGGCGGGCACCGGCGGCGTGTCGCCGGGCCGGTCATCGGCCCGCGGGGTCACGGCCAGGCGGTATGCTTCCAGGTAAGCCGGGTAGTTGAGCCGCTCCCACAGCGCGCGGTCGAATTGGCCCTCGGCGTCGAGAAACGCCGGGTGGCGGTGGGCGGAGGAGTTGGACGGCGGCACGGGCACGTAGCTTGCCGGGCTCAGCGCGGCCACGGCGGCGAACAGCTCCGGGCGCTCCAGAGCGAAGTTGAGCGCGCCGAAGCCGCCGGCGGAGAGCCCACCCACGGCGCGCTGCTCGCGGGTGGTGCCCACGGCGTAGGTGGTTTCGATGTGCGGCATCAGGTCGTCGAAGAAGGCGCGGCGGGCGGGCTCGTTGTAGCCGTCCACCCACCAGCTGCGGCTGCCCGGCATGACGAACACCGCTGGCGGAATGTGCCCGGCCTTGATCAGCCGGTCGGCGGTCTGGGCCAGACGACCACGGCTCGTCCAGTCGTGCTCGTTGCCGAAGGAGCCGTGGAGCAGGTACACCACCGGGTAGGTGGCGTCCACGCGGTAGCCGTCGGGCAGGTAGAGCGTGTAGGGGTAGTCGTGGCCGAGCGTCGGCGAGTGGAATTGGTGATGGCTGACCTCGCCGGCGACGGCCTGAAAGGATAGCAGCGCGCCGATCAGAAGGCTCAGGGCGCGGGCCCTGGTGAACAGGCGGGTCGTGTTGGGTGAGAAGCGCACGCGGCCTCCAGGCGTTGGGATGATGGATAACGGTACGAGATGCAGGCTGCGACAGTCAGCATAGCAGCCCGTTCTCGGGCAGGAGGCCCGATGCAGAAGGTAGAGGAGATTTATTGGCTGCGCGCCTATGGCTGCGTGGCGGTGTTCCTGTTCCATTGGCTGGACCACCTCAACCAGCGCCTGGACAACCTGGCCACCGACCTTGCGCGTATCCCGCTGGTGCTGGGAACGCCGGTCTTTCTGTTCATCTCGGTCTTCGTGTTCGCCCTGCGCTACGGCCGCCAGGTGCCGCCGGGTTTTCTGGGGCAGCGGGTGAAGTACGTGATGCTGCCCTACCTCGTCTACGGTTTCATCTACTCCACCGCCCAGTGGGTGCGCCTGGAGGCGAGCGGCGAGCCGGTGAGCTTCTGGGCCAATGCGCGGGAGTACTTCGTCTATGCGGGCTGGCACGGTTATTTCCTGATCATCGCCATGCAGTTCTACGTGGCCTATTGGCTCTTCACCCGCTGGCGGCTGTGGCGCTTCGACCCGGTGCCGTGGCTCTGGGTGAGCTGCGTGGTCAGCATGAGCTACTGGGGGCTCGCCTACTGGCTGGAGGTGACGCCGCCCGGCTACCTGCTCTGGGTGGCGCCGCTGGGGTGGATCTATCTGTTCTTGCTCGCGCTGGTGCTGGTGCGCGACTACCCGGTCTCGCCCGAGGCGCCCTGGTCGCTCTCACCGGGGTGGATGAAGACGCTCTCCTCGCCGCTCTGGCTGGCGCTGTTCTTGGCGCTGGTCGTGCTGGCCACCTTTGCGGGAGGGCTCGCCTTCTCGTCGAAGGAGGTCTGGGTCATTCCGTTTTTCGTGCTGGCGACGCTGTGCGCGCTGCGCTACCTGAAAGGGCGCCGGGCGCCGGTGTGGGTGCGCACCATCAACCGCTACTCCTTCGGTATCTACCTGGCGCATCCGATGTTCTTCGCCATCGTCGATGCCGTGGTCGGTGTCGATACGCTGCCGCTGGTGCTCTATGCCGCGCTGCTGGTGGCGGTAGGGGCGACGGGCTCGGTGCTGCTGAACAAGGTCGCCAACACCTCCACGCTCGGGGCCATGCTGTTCGGCAAGCGTCTCAAGGTCTGAACGTCGCCGCGTGATCGTGAGGCGAGACACTGGCCATTAAGGTGCGTCCAAGAGGATGAGAACGCATCAAGTGCACCTCTTTGGTTCGCTAATGCGTTTTTTGCACTACATTGGTGCTTGGCGGGAGGGTTTCAGGCCATCGAGGCCTGTTCACGCACCGTGTATTTTATTCAGGTGCGTATTGTCGACGATAAATTGATTTTCAAAACAAGGTGTTGTGACCGGGTCATGCCATATTGGTGCAAAGTTGGCACGCTACATGCTTAGTATATGGCAGCGGCCGGTGCCGTAGGCAAACGCCTGGTGGCGTGCTACAACGACAGCCGGTTCGAACTCATCGCGTGACCCGGGGCGGGCCGTTGGCAACCTCCCGCGCCGCTTGAGAGAACAGCCCGGAGAGAACAACAAAGGCGCTCGCTGCGCATCGACGGTCTTGTTCAACAATTACGTTTAATCGATCGCTTACAGTACACGCTTTAAGCCACGCTCATACCGGAGACGGAGAACAGTATGTCAGCCAAGACGCTCGCGCTAATCGAAGAACATGAAGTCAAGTGGGTAGACCTGCGTTTCACCGACACGCGCGGTAAAGAGCAGCACGTCACCGTACCGGCACGGGACGTGAACGAAGAGTTCTTCGAGAACGGCCAGATGTTCGATGGTTCCTCCATCGAAGGCTGGAAAGGCATCAACGAATCCGACATGATCCTGCGTCCGGAAGACGGCACCGCCTTCCTCGACCCCTTCACCGAAGATGCCACCCTCATCCTGCGTTGCGACATCATCGAGCCGGCCACCATGCAGGGCTACGATCGCGACCCGCGCTCCATCGCCAAGCGTGCCGAAGCCTACCTCGAGTCCACTGGCCTTGGCGACACTGCCTTCTTCGGTCCGGAACCCGAGTTCTTCATCTTCGACGAAGTGCACTGGAAGACCGATATCCAGGGCTCCATGTTCAAGATCAGCTCCGAAGAGGGCGCCTGGGCGACCGACTCCACCCCGGAAGGCGGCAACCTCGGTCACCGTCCGCGCGTCAAGGGCGGCTACTTCCCGGTACCGCCGGTCGACAGCTTCCACGACATTCGCGGCGCGATGTGCAACACCCTCGAGGCGATCGGCCAGACCGTCGAGGTGCATCACCACGAAGTGGCGAACGCCGGCCAGAACGAGATCGGCGTCAAGTTCAACACCCTGGTGAAGAAGGCCGACGAAGTCCAGGAAATGAAGTACGTGATCCACAACGTGGCCCATGCCTACGGCAAGACCGCGACCTTCATGCCCAAGCCCCTGGTCGGCGATAACGGTTCCGGCATGCACGTGCACCAGTCGTTCTGGAAGGATGGCGAGAACCAGTTCGCCGGCGACGAGTACGCGGGCCTGTCCGAAATGGCGCTCTACTACATCGGCGGCGTAATCAAGCACGCGCGCGCCTTGAACGCCTTCACCAACGCCTCCACCAACTCCTACAAGCGTCTGGTGCCGGGCTTCGAAGCACCGGTCATGCTCGCCTACAGCGCGCGTAACCGCTCCGCGTCGATCCGTATTCCCTACACTGCGAGCCCGAAAGGCAAGCGCGTGGAAACCCGCTTCCCCGACCCGACCGCCAACCCGTACCTGGCGTTCGCGGCGATGCTGATGGCCGGTATCGACGGTATCAAGAACAAGATTCATCCTGGCGATGCCATGGACAAGAACCTGTATGACCTGCCGCCGGAAGAGGGCAAGTCCGTACCCACCGTGGCCTCGAGCCTCGACCAGGCGCTGGAAGCCCTCGACGCCGACCGCGCGTTCCTGACCGAAGGTGGCGTGTTCACCGACGACATGATCGACGCCTACATCGAGCTCAAGATGGAAGAAGTCACGCGCATGCGCATGGCCACCCACCCCATCGAGTTCGACATGTACTATAGCTGCTAAGTACAGCTGCTAATATCACCTGCGAGGTGAATTGGCTCGAAACCCCGCCTCGGCGGGGTTTTTTATTGGCTGTCCGTCAGGAGGGTGAAGTGAAGCGACGCGTGAAGGAGATCTCGAGAAGGGCCTGGCTGGTGCCGGGCGTGGCCGTGGCGCTGGCAGCGATGGCCGTCGAGGCCCAGACGGTGTACCGGGTGACCGATGCCCAGGGCAACGTGACCTATACCGACGACCCGGAGCGCGGCGGCGAGGCGGTGACGCTCGCGCCGCTGCCCAGCGTTTCGCCGTCGGCCCCTGCGACCCCCAGGGCGAGCCCCGGCCAGCCCTTCATGCCCTATGACCGCTTCGTGATCGAAAGCCCCGCCGCCGGGGCGCTGATCGCCGGGGCCACCACGCCGGTCGAGGTGCGCATCGAGCCGCCGCTGCGAGACGATCACCGTGTCCAGCTGCGGGTCAACGGTGAGCTCAGCCAATCGGCCCTGCACAGCAGCGCGTTCTGGCTGGCGGGGCTTTCCGGTGGCCGCCACCGCCTGCAGGCGGAACTGGTCGACGGCCAGGGACGGGTGCAACATCGCACCGAAGCGGTGAGCATCGAGGTCATCGCTCGCTAGCTTGCACTTTTTTGGTGCATCATGAGGCCTCGGTACCGGCTATCGCGCTTCATCGCGCACCGTGTGGGTGGGCGCGCATGCCTTAAAGCCGTGCAGGGCGGGCCCGATGGACAGTTGGCGCGCTTCTTGCAATTTCCCTTCCAGCGACGAAGCGTCACGCCAATGGCGGTGGCCCTTCAGGACACGCCATGTCTTTTCAGGACACGCCATGTATCAGCGTTTAATCGAACACCTCACCACGGCGGTTCTGCTGCTCGATGGGGAGCTGCGGGTCTGCTGGATGAACCCGGCCGCCGAAGCGCTGCTGGCGGTGAGCATCAGCCGCGTGCAGGGCTCGAGCCTGGATACGCTCCTGGGCTGCAGCGAAAGCATCGATACGGTGCTGGCCAAGGCGCGCGACGCCTTCCACCCCTACACCCAGCGCGAGGCGCGCATCACGTCGCTCAGCGGCGAACCGCTGACCGTGGACTACACGGTCACGCCGCTGTCGCCCAGCGAGCTGCTGCTGGAGGTGGAGCCGCGCGACCGGCTGATGCAGATCTCGCGGGAAGAGGCGCTGACAACCCGCCAGGAGACGATCAAGGTGCTGGCCCGGGGCCTGGCCCATGAGGTGAAGAACCCGCTCGGCGGCATTCGCGGCGCCGCCCAGCTGCTCGAGCGTGACCTGGCCGACCCGGCGCTGCAGGAGTACACCCGTATCATCGTCGAGGAGGTCGACCGCCTGAAGGACCTGGTGGATTCCATGCTCGGCCCCAACCGCATCGTCAAGCACGCGCCGGTCAATATCCACAAGGTGCTGGAGCGGGTGCGCGCGCTGCTGCTGGCAGAGCATCCCCATGTCACCATCAACCGCGACTACGACCCCAGCCTGCCGGATCTCTCCGGCGACGAAGCCCAGATGATCCAGGCGGTATTGAACGTGGCGCGCAACGCCGTGCAGGCGATGACCGAAGCCACGACCGAGGCGCCGGAGCTGGTGCTGCGCACCCGCGCCCGGCGCCAGTTCACCCTCGGCGCCGAGCGTCACCGCCTGGTCAGCGAAGTGGGGCTGATCGACAACGGCCCCGGCATCCCCGAGGCGCTGCGCGAGACGCTGTTCTACCCCATGGTCTCCGGGCGCGCCGAGGGCAGCGGTCTGGGACTCTCCATCGCCCAGTCGATCCTGCACCAGCACCACGGGCTGATCGAGTGCGACTCGCGCCCGGGGCATACCGAGTTCCGTTTACTGATTCCGTTAGTCATCCCTCTTGCCGGAGAAGCGACATGACCGAGACGACACGAACCGATGTTTCACGGGTGGTCATCGTCGACGATGATCGCGCCATTCGCTGGGTGCTCGAGCGCGCCCTGGCCCAGCCGGATCTCGAGGTCGAGTGCATCGAGCGCGCCGATACGGCCCTCGAGCGTCTGCTGAGCGATCCGCCGCAGGTGCTGGTGACCGATATCCGCATGCCGGGCATCGACGGGCTCGACCTGATGTCGCGGGTGCGCGAGGCGCATCCGGATCTGCCGGTCATCGTGATGACCGCCCATTCGGATCTCGACAGCGCCGTGGCCTCCTACCAGGGCGGCGCCTTCGAGTACCTGCCCAAGCCCTTCGATGTCGACGAGGCGCTGGCGTTGGTGCGTCGCGCGGTGGCCCACGCCCGCGAACGCCAGCGCCCGGTCAGCGTGCCGGAGGGGCTCAACGCCGAGATCATCGGCGAGGCGCCGGCCATGCAGGAGGTGTTTCGCGCCATCGGCCGCCTGTCGCATTCGCACATCACGGTGCTGATCAACGGCGAATCCGGCACCGGCAAGGAGCGCGTTGCCCAGGCGCTACACCAGCACAGCCCGCGGGCGGGCAAGCCGTTCATCGCGCTCAACATGGCGGCGATCCCCCGCGATCTGATCGAATCCGAGCTGTTCGGCCACGAGAAGGGCGCCTTCACCGGCGCCGGCGCCCAGCGTCAGGGCCGCTTCGAGCAGGCCAACGGCGGAACGCTGTTTCTCGACGAGATCGGTGACATGCCGGCGGAGACCCAGACGCGGCTTCTGCGCGTGCTGGCCGACGGCGAGTTCTACCGGGTGGGCGGACACACCTCGGTGAAGGTGGACGTGCGCATCATCGCCGCCACCCACCAGAACCTGGAATCGCTGGTCGCGGAGGGGCGCTTTCGCGAGGATCTCTTCCACCGTCTGAACGTGATTCGCGTGCACCTGCCCCGGCTTGCCGAGCGCCGCGAGGACATTCCGCGGCTGACGCGGCACTTTCTCGCCGAGGCGGCCAAGGAGCTTGCCACCGACGTCAAGGTGCTCACCCAGGCCGCCGAGACGCATCTCACCAAGCTGCCCTGGCCCGGCAACGTGCGCCAGCTCGAGAACATCTGCCGCTGGCTGACGGTGATGGCGTCGGGGCGTGAAATCCTGATCGAGGACCTGCCGCCGGAACTGCGCACCCTCGGCGCTTCGCCGGAAGGCACCCATGGCGACTGGCGCACCGCCTTTCGCGGCTGGGCGGACCACGCCCTGGCCGAAGGCCATACCCATCTACTGGAAGAGGCCGTGCCGGATTTCGAGCGCATCCTGATCGAAACCGCGCTCAAGCATACCGGCGGACGCAAGGGCGAAGCCGCCGAACTGCTGGGGTGGGGGCGCAACACGCTTACCCGCAAGCTCAAGACGCTGCTGCCGGCGCTGGCCGACGAGGCGTGACACCGCCATGAGCCAGACCGGGTC
>NZ_JAMZBC010000071.1 GCF_024158715.1 Halomonas sp. 707D7
GCCCCAGGCGCTGCCGGGGCTGCTCGCCGCGTCGATCTTCGTGTTCCTGGACAGCATCGACGAGTTCACCGGCACCTTCTTCGTCGGCGCCCCGGAGATCACCACGCTGCCGCTTCTGATGTTCAACGCCTCCATGGGCGGCAACTACCAGGTGGCGGCGATCACCGCGCTGATTCTCTTGATCCCTTCGGTGGGCTTCATGCTGGTGATCGAGCGCTTTCTCAAGGCCGACGTGCTGTCCCGCATCGGCCGCTAGGCCGGTGCCCTTTCGAGTCTCTCATCCATGCTGATTGCCCACCTCTCCGACTTTCACCTGTTCACCGAGCGCGCCGAGACCGGCGAAGGGCGCGCCGATATCGCCCGCGTGCTCGAGGCGGTGGTGGCGGACATCCTCGCCCTCGACCCGCGCCCGGACGCCGTCGTCATCAGCGGCGACCTGGCCGACGGCGGAACGCCCCAGGATTACCAGGCGCTCGCTCGTCTGCTCGCCCCGCTGCCCATGCCGGTACTCGCCGTGCCCGGCAACCACGACCGGCGTGACGCGATGCGCGCAGGACTCGGTTCACGGCTGGCAGGTCTTTACGACGGGCCCTTCCTGAACGCCCGGCTGGAGCTTCCCGGCGCGACGCTGCTGGGACTCGACAGCGTGGTACCGGGAAAGCCCCACGGGGCGCTGTGCCGCCAACGCCTGGCGTGGCTCGCCGGGGAACTCGCCAGCGCCCAGCCGCTCACGCTGCTGGTCATGCACCATCCACCGCTGGTCACCGGCAACCCGCACTGGGACCCCTTCAGCCTGATCGAAGGCCGCGAGGCGCTCGCGGCGGTGCTGGGCCAGACGCCGACGCGGATTTTGTGCGGCCACATCCACCAGCCGTTTCACGCCCAGTGGGGGCCGCACTACGTGGGCGTGGCGGGAAGCCCGGCCTTCGAGTACCACACAAGCCCGGGCAGCCTCGTCGCCCCGCGCCCCTGCCGGGTGCCCTGGAGCTATCCGCTGCACCTCGTGGGCCCGGATGGTCAGGTAGTCGTCTACCGCCGCCACGTTGCCCTGTAGCCGAACGCGACGACGCCCGCCGGGGTCGCCGGCGGGCGTCGTCGTATCCAACGGGCGGGGCGTCGGCCTAGCGCCAGGGCAACCCGCCCGGGCCACCCATGCCGCCCATGCCACCGGGGCCTCCCGGGCCGCCGCCGCCCATCATGCCGGACATGCCGCGCATCATCTTCTGCATGCCGCCCTTCTTGCCGGCCTTCTTCATCATCTTCTGCATCTGCTTGTGCTGCTTGAGCAGGCGATTGAGCGCCGGTACGTCAAGGCCGGCGCCGGCGGCGATGCGCCGCTTGCGCGAGCCGTTGATGATCTCGGGCTTGCGCCGCTCGGCGGGGGTCATCGAGTTGATCAACGCCTCGAGCTTGCCCATCTCCTTCTCGGGCCCCGAACCCTGGGCAAGCTCGGCCATCTGGCCCATGCCGGGGAGCTTGCCGAGCAGTCCGCCCATGCCGCCCATCTTCTTGAGCTGCTGGAGCTGTTCGCGGAAATCCTCGAGGTCGAAGCCGTCGCCCTTCTTCACCTTCTTGGCGAGCTTGGCGGCCTTGTCCTTGTCGACGGTGCGCTCGGCTTCCTCGATCAGCGAGAGCATGTCGCCCATGCCGAGGATGCGCGAGGCGACGCGGTCCGGATGAAAGGGCTCGAGGGCGTCGACCTTCTCGCCCACGCCCATGAACTTGATCGGCTTGCCGGTGACGTGGCGCACGGAAAGCGCCGCGCCACCACGGGCATCGCCGTCGGCCTTGGTGAGGATCACACCGGTCAGCGGCAGCGCCTCGTGGAACGCTTTGGCAGTGCTGACCGCATCCTGGCCGGTCATGGCATCGACGACGAACAGGGTTTCCTGGGGCGAGACTGCTTTGTGCAGCGCCTGGATCTCGGCCATCATCGCGTCGTCGATCGCCAGACGACCCGCGGTATCGACGAGCACCACGTCGTGGAACTGGATCTTGGCGTGCTTGATCGCGGCATTGGCGATGTCGACGGGCTTTTCAGTGGAGTGCGATGGGAAGAAGTCGACCTCGACTTCCTTCGCCAAGGTCTCGAGCTGGTCGATGGCCGCAGGGCGATAGACGTCCGCCGAGACCACCAGCACCTTCTTCTTCTCGCGCTCGCGAAGAAAGCGGGCGAGCTTGGCGACCGAGGTGGTCTTGCCCGCGCCCTGAAGGCCGGCCATCAGGACGACCGAGGGCGACCCCTTGAGGTTGAGCCCCTCGTTGGCCTCGCCCATGATCGCCTCGAGCTCCTGCTGGACGATCTTGACGAACTGCTGGCCCGGCGAGAGGCTCTTCGAGACCTCCTGGCCGACGGCACGCTCGCGTACGCGCTCGATGAATGCCTTGACGACAGGCAGCGCCACGTCCGCTTCGAGAAGCGCCTTGCGCACCTCGCGCAGGGTGTCCTTGATGTTGTCGTCGGTCAGGCGCGCCTGGCCTTTGATCGACTTCAGCGTCTGGGAAAGACGCTCGCTCAGATTCTGGAACATGGGGCCTCTGCCTTTGTCGCTGACGCCGGGCTCGCAGCCGGGCACGTGTGGGCGAGATTATACGCGCTCCGCCTGTGAGTCTCTATGGCTGTTCGCCGCGCGGTGCTGTGCGACGCTTTACGATTGGTTATAGTAGGCGCTAGTCTCTAGCTCGCACCGACTTGTCTTCACTGCCCTTTTTTTCTCAACGACGCGCGGCCAGCGCACGGATAGCATCATGCAGGCGCTCCCTCTCGCCACCATCGCTTTTGTACTCTATATCGCTGCCGCCGTCTGGCAGGGCATGACGCTGTTTCGCCGGGTGCCGCCGCGCCGGGGCATGGTTCGTCTGATCGCGGCGCTGGGGCTCTTGCTGCATATTCCGGTGGTGGTGATGCTGATCAACCAGACGCCGGGGCTCTTGCCGGGCTTCACCACTAGCGCCACGCTGCTAATGGCGGTGGTGGTCAACGTGTTGCTGGTGGCGAGCCTGTTCAAGCCGGTGCTCAACGCAGGCATCGCGCTGTTCCCGCTGGCCGGGGTGGCGCTGATCTTCGCCACGTGGCTACCGAGCCAGGGCGGCCATACCGGACTCACCCCGGGTATCCTGATTCACGCGGCAAGCTCGGCACTCGCCTTCGCGATGCTGGCCATCGCGGCGGTGCAGGCGGTGCTGGTGGGGCTTCAGAACCAGGCGCTGCGCCATCACCACATTCGCGGCATCGTGCAGTCGCTGCCACCCTTGACCACCATGGAGCGGGTGCTGTTCGAGCTGATCTGGGCCGGCGTTGCGCTCTTGACGCTGTCGATCGCCAGCGGCCTGATCTTTCTGGACAACCTGTTCGCCCAGCACCTGGTGCACAAGACGGTGCTGTCGATCGCCGCCTGGGGTATCTTCACCACGCTCCTGGTCGGGCGCTACCGCTTCGGCTGGCGCGGCATGCGCGCGGTGCGCTGGACGCTCGGCGGCGGCCTGCTGCTGGTACTGGCCTACTTCGGCAGCAAGTTCGTGCTGGAAATAGTCCTCGCCCGCTGACCGCACCTCGAACGAGGGCGCCTTGACAGCGCCCCGCCGCTGCTTCTAAAAACGAGCTTGATACGCCATAAAGGAACTTTCGACTTGAGCGACGAATTCCCGCTGGGATTACTGTTCGGCCTGCTGGGCCTGCTGGTGCTGCTATCCGCCTTCTTCTCGAGCTCCGAAACCGGCATGATGTCGATCAACCGCTACAGGCTCAGCCACCAGGCAGGCAGCGGCGACAAGCGCGCCAAGCGGGTGATGCGCCTTCTGACCCGCCCGGACCGGCTGATCGGCGTCATCCTGATCGGCAACAACTTCGTCAACAACCTCGCCGCCTCCATCGCCACCATCATCGCGATCCACTTCTTCGGCGAGGTGTCGGGCCCGGCGATCTCCACGGCGCTCTTGACCATCACCATTCTGGTGTTTTCGGAAGTGACGCCGAAGACCTACGCGGCGATCAAGCCCGAGCGCATCGCCTACCCTGCCTCGATGGCGCTGGAGCCGCTTCTGAAGCTTCTGTACCCGCTGGTGTGGGTGGTCAACGCGGTCTCCAACGGTCTTCTGCGACTGGTCGGCGTCAAGAGCGTGGAGAACGGCGGTGATAGCCTCACTCGCGACGAGCTGCGTACCGTGGTGCACGAGGCGGGCACGCTGATCCCCTACCGCCACCGGGCGATGCTGCTGTCGATTCTGGATCTGGAGAACGTCACCGTGAACGATATCATGGTGCCGCGCCACGAGGTGCTGGGGATCGACCTGGATGATCCGCTCGAGGAGATACTTGCCCAGATCCGCACCAGCCAGCACACGCGGCTTCCGGTCTACAAGGGCGACATCAACAACATCATCGGCATGCTGCACCTGAGAAACGCGGCGCGTTTTCTCTCCAAGGAGGAGGTGACCAAGGCGGCGGTGGTGCAGGAGGCGCGCGAGCCCTACTTCATCCCGGAATCGACGCCGCTGCACACCCAGCTCTTGAATTTCCAGAAGCAGAAGCGGCGTATCGGCATCGTGGTGGACGAGTACGGCGACGTGGAGGGACTGGTGACGCTGGAGGACATCCTCGAGGAGATCGTCGGTGAATTCACTACCGACGTCTCCGAGGACGAGGAGATCCATCAGCAGGACGACGGCAGCCACGTAATCGAGGGCACCGCCAACATTCGCGAGATCAACAAGATGCTTGGCTGGCAGCTGCCTACCGACGGCCCCAAGACCTTGAACGGACTGATTCTCGAGCACCTCGAAGCCTTCCCCGAAGGATCAGCGTCGCTGCAGATCGGTAACACGCGCATGGAGATTCTCGAGATTCGCGACAATTTGATCACCTCAGCGCGCTGCTGGCCGGTGATTCGCCTGCCCAGGCGCTAGTCGCGCTCGGCGCTGCCCCGGTACCGCCGGGCGATGTCCACATCGCCTGCGGTCTTGAGCGCCTTCACCCGGGCCTCGAGAAAGTGGCGCAGCGCCACCCCCTCGGCCTCATGGGTCATCACTGGCGCACCGAAGTAGAGCCTGACCGGTGCGCGAAACCGCGAGGGCCACTTCTTGAGCGCCCGCCCGCCACAGTGGGAGGTCCACGACCCCCAGAGCCCGGCGAGCCCCGCGGGAATTACCGGCACGTTATCGCGGGCCAGCATCGTCTCGAGGCCGCGGCGGAAGGGGTGGATCTCGCCATCCGGGGTCAGACGCCCTTCGGGAAACACCATCACCACCTCGCCGTCGCGCAGTGCCTGGCTGATCTGATCGAGGGTGCGCCTGAGCCCGGCGGTGTTGCGCCGCTCGGACTCGACGGGAATCGCGCCGACCAGCAAAAACCACCACTTGAGCCAGGGCGAATCGAAGATCGGCTGGTCCATCACGAAACGCAGCGGCCGCGGGCTGCAGCCGCCAAGCACCAGCGCGTCCATGAAGCTTACATGGTTGCACACCACCAGCGCTGCGCCTTTGGCGGGCAGGTATTCACGCCCCTGAACGCGGATACGGTAGCTTGCGCGCATGCTGAAATAGATCGCATGGCGCAGCACGCAGCGCGTCGGTCGAATCAGCCACTTCACGAATGCGCCTCACGGGCGCGAAGCCCCGCCAGCACCGTGCTCAAAAGCTGCTCGAGAAGTTCGTCGACCTTGAGCTGGTGGCCCTGCCAGTAGCCCAGGCGCTCGTTGAGCCCGAGCTGGACGAGCCCGTGAACGCTGCCCCATAGCGTACGGCCGAGCCGGCGCGCCTCGAGATCATCGAGCGCCGGCTGGTAGCGGGTCAGCGAACTCTCCACCTGAGTAAACAGTGCCTCGATCAGATCGCTCTGGCGACGGTCGAGCTCGCCCTCCTCCGCCAAAGGGTGATCGAACAGCAGTTGCCAGCGGTAGCACCCCTGCTCGGCAAAGCGCCAGTAGGCATGGGCCAGCGCACGCAGCCAAGGCTCGGGCTCGTTTTCGGTCAAACTCTCGATGGTCTTTTGAAGGCGCGCCAACGTCTCGACGTTAACGTGCTGCAACAGGTTGTTGAAGCTGCCATAGAGCTTGAGCAGCGTACTCGGCGCGCAGCCGACCTCTCTTGCCAGGGCACGCAGCGACAGACCGTGGACCGGCCGTGAGGCCAGCCACTCGTCGCAGGCGCGCATGACCTGTGCATGAAGGGCATCGGGCGCATGCTGTCTGGGACGGGCCATGGCGATCTCTTAAGGTCAGGCAAACAAGACGATCTCAGCGCACTTAAGCGTGAGCGAGTGGGTAATATAAGATAGGATACCTCTATCGAACACTGTTTTCGATACTCGACCACGACATTTAGCGCAATCTTGTTACCTTTTGGACCAAGGCGTTTTTGCGCGGTCGACGACTTTTTTCGGCACCGGCCTATCTTCAGGCCACAAGGAGACACGCATGACGGGACGCCTCCATGTGCAGCGCCTGGCGCTCTCCCGCCGAGTGCCGGAGCTTCACGACGCGAACGCCTTCATCGAATCGCCCAATCTCGCGCCGCGTCGGCCGGTCTCGGCCATTCGCCTGGAGCAGGGCATCTATCGCCACCGCCATCTTTTCTGGGGGCTGACCCCGCCCTGGCTCGAGGTGCTCGACCATGCCCCGCACTGCGCCCGGGCAGAGTCGCTGTCGCGCCGGCCGATGTTCGACGAGGCCTTTCGGGCGCGGCGCTGCGTGATTCCGGTCACCGGGTTCTACGTCTGGCAGTCGCGCCCCGGCGGCAAGCAGCCGTACCTGGTCACTGCCACGGACCGCGCGCCGCTGCTGCTCGGCGCGCTGTGGTGTCGCTATCACACCACGCTGACCGAGTTCACCGACTCCACTGCCTTGATCACGGTGCCCGCCAACGTCTGCCTGGCCTCGCTGACCGACCGCCTGCCGGTGGTGATTGCGCCCGAAGCGCTGGCCTCCTGGCTTTCCCCCGAGACCGACGCCGCCACCCTCGAAGCGCTGCTTGCGCCGGCGCCGTTGGAACTGTTGGGCGCTTTTCCGGTATCAAAGCATGTCAACAACCCTGCCCACCAGTCGGTGTCCTGTGCCCATCCGCAAGGACCCATGCTGCGCTGGACCGTGCCCCTGGAGCCCTGATGCTACGCCTAAGCGAACTCGTCCCCCCTCCCTCGATGCGCTACGCCCTGACCGGCGCGGTGCTGAGCCTGACCTGGTACGCCCCCACCCTGTGGGCCGAAGAGAGCCCGGTGCTCGACACGCTCACGCCCGTGCAGAGCGAGTACGATGCGCGTGATTACCGCGTGCTGACGCTGGAGAACGGCCTGCAGGCACTGCTGGTCAGCGACCCGGACGCCGACAAAGCCGCCGCCTCGATGAACGTGCGGGTAGGCAGCGCCCAGGATCCGGACGACCTCGAGGGGCTTGCCCACTTTCTCGAGCACATGCTGTTTCTTGGCACCACGCCCTACCCGGAGCCGGACGCCTACCAGCGCTACATCGCCGACAACGCGGGCTCGCACAACGCCTTCACCTCCCAGCAGGACACCAACTACTTCTTCGACGTCGCCCCTGAAGCGCTGCCCGGGGCGCTCGACCGCTTCAGCGCGTTCTTCCTGTCGCCGCTGTTCAACGCCGACCAGCTCGAGAGCGAGCGCAACATCATCCATTCCGAGTACATGGCGCGCATTCGCGACGAGTCGCGCCGCGAGAACGACGTGCTCGACCAGGTGCTGAACCCGGACAACGCCACCACCGGCTTTGCTGTGGGCAGCCGCGAGACGCTGGCCGACCCCGCCGCCGGCGAGGCGTCGCTGCGCGAGCGGATCATCGGCTTCTACCATAGCCACTATGACGCCAACGTCATGAACCTGGCGGTGATTGCCCCGCAGCCGCTGGATACGCTGGAGGAATGGGTGGTCGAGCGCTTCGCCAACATTCCCGACAATGGCCTGAAGGCGCCCACCATCGACGCCCCGTTGGCGCTGACCGATGAGCTTCCTCTTTACCTGGAGCGCCAGTCGCTGCTGGATCGCCGTCAGGTGAACTTCTACTTCCCGGTGCCGGACCCGATCCAGGCCTACCGCACCAAGCCCGCAAGCCTCATTGCCCACCTGCTGGGCGACGAGAGCGAAGGCAGCCTGCTCGCCGTGCTGCGCAAGGCGGGTCTGGCGGACGGCTTGTCGGCGGGCGTGGGCCGCGGTGACGGCGAGCACGCGCTGTTCACCGTCGCCATCAGCCTGACGCCGCGCGGCGCCGAGCGCCTCGAGGACGTGCAGGCGACGCTGTTCGCCGCCGTCGACGAGATTCGCCGCGAAGGCATCGAGCCGTGGCGCTTCGATGAGCAGGCCACGCTCGCCGAACAGGCGTTTCGCTTCCAGCAGCATGGCGACGCCCAGAGCGAGGCCACCCAGCTCGCCATGAGCCTGTCACGCTACCCGGTGGAGGACGTCCAGTACGCCCCCTACCGCATGGACGCCATGGACGAGGACGCCCAGGCGGTCTATCTCGATGCGCTCACGCAGGACAACCTGATCCGCATCTATTCGGCGGCAGACGTCGAGAGCGACACCGTCTCGCCCTGGTTCGACACCCAGTGGCGCACCCTGCCCGCGCCCCCGGCCGCCGGACAGGCGCTGGGCGGGCTCGCGCTGCCCGCGCCCAACCCCTTCATCGCCCATGACCTGACCCTGGAACCGGGCCAGGACGAGGCGCCGAGCGTGCTGATCGAGACGCCCTCGTTCACGGTGTGGCACATGCAGGAGAGCCGCTTCAACACCCCGAGCGTGGAGTGGCGCGTCAGCCTCCAGCACCCGAGTGCAAGCTACTCCGCCGAGGAAGCGGTGCTGACCCGGATGCTCGCCGGCTGGCTCAACGATAGCCTGAGCACCACCCTCTACCCCGCCTGGCTCGCCGGTCAGTCGTTCAGCGCCTACCCCCATGCCCGCGGCATGACAATGTCGTTCTCGGGCTGGCGCGACGGCCAGACGCCGTTCATCGAGCAGGCGATCGAGCAGCTCGAACGCGCGCCGATCACCGACGAGGTCTTCGACCGGGTGCGCTACCAGCTCGCCCGAGAGTGGCGCAACGCCCCCCAGGCCGCGCTCTACAACCAGGCCGGACGCACCTTGAGCGAGGCCCTGATGCGCCCGCAGTGGTCGAGCGCCGAGCTCTACCGGGCGAGCGAGCGCCTCGAGCGCCATCACCTCGAGGATTTCCGCCGGCGCTTTCTCGCTTCGCTCTACGTGGACGCCATGGCGGTGGGCAACCTCGACGCCGACGAGGCCCGCGCCCAGGCGAACCTCATCCGCGACGCCCTGCGCCCGCGGCTCGAAAGAGACGAGGTGGCCAACCTGACACCGCTGGCCATCGGCGAAGGCGGCCAGGTGCTGCATCCGGACAGCGCCCGGGACGAGTCGCTCGTGCTGCGCTACGCCCAGGGCCACGACGAGAGCGTGCAGGAGCAGGCGACCCTCGGCGTGATCGCCCAGTGGCTGGGCACGCCCTTCTACCAGCGCCTGCGCACCGAACAGCAGCTCGGCTACGTCGTCAACGCCAGCTACTCGCCGCTGCTCGACACCCCGGGCATCGCCTTCATGGTGCAGTCCGCCGACGTGGAGAGCGACGAGATCGCCCGCCGCATCGATGCGTTCCTGGAAAGCGCGGGCGAAGAGCTCGATACCCTCGACGACGCCACCCTCGCCCCCTATCGCCGGGCGCTGGCGGATCGCCTGCTGGAGCGCGACACCAGCCTCGCCGGCATGGCCAACCGCTACTGGCAGGCCACCGCTCGCGACCCGGTGCGCTTCGATCGCCGCGAGGCGCTCGCCAAGGAGGTGATGACGGTGAGCCCCGAGCGCATTCAGGCCGCGTGGCCGGCCTTGATGGCGCGCACCCTGGACGTTCGCTTCGACCCGAACGACGAGCCGAGCGACCTGACCGCCTTCCGCGCAACCCTGTCGCCCTTCCCGCGCAGCGCCGAGACGCGCTGAACGCGGGCCCGCTCAGGCGTCGAACGCCTGGGCGGGCAGCATCGCCTCCACGAACATCACCACCTCCTCGAGGATCTGGCGCTGGTAGTCGGACAGGCTCTGCTGGTTGTAGCGCTCGATCTCCCGGGCGAAGGCCTTCAGGGTGAATCCGGAGACGGCGGCGTCGTTGAGCCGCGCCCAGCGAAACGCCTCCCACTGCTCGCGCTCCTCGCCTTCCAGCGTCTCGGGGTAGTTGCGCGCCCGAAAGCGAAACAGCATCTCCTCGAGGCGCGGGTCCTGGAAGGCGAAGCGCGCGCCGACCAGATCCCAGGGCGAAGTCTCGCGCACCCGCTGCATCTGCTGGCGATCCGCCGGGGAGAAGAAATTGCCGGAGTAGAGCATCAGGTCCGGGTCCTGGGGGCCTTCCTCATAGCCCGCGCCGAACACCTCGGCGACCTTCTGCGCCACCTGGGCGGCGCTGTCGCGAAGCGTCTTCCAGTGCGCCCGGCACTGGTCCACGTCGATGCCCAGACGCGCCTGGATCTCGCCGTACTCGCCCTGTTTGGGGCCTTGCACGTCCTTGAGTGCCGAAGCGGGAAACACCACCGGGCAGCGGTTGATGTGAATCACCTTCAAGGGGATGCGCGACTCGCCCTCGGCCAGGTCCTGCTGGCTGACGAAGACCCGCTCGCGGATCTGCTCGACGCCGAGCGACAGAAGCTCGGCAGGGTCGGCGCCGAGATCGAACACGATCACCCCGTTGGGATTGGTCGGGTGTTCGGCGAGCGGCATCACCAGCGCGCTGCAGCCGCGACTCGCCGGGTAGCGCCGCGAGATGTGCAGCACCGGCTTGGCGCTGGCGACATCGAGCTTTTGCGCCACGGCGCGCTTGCCGCGCAGCCCCAGCAGGTAGTCGAAGAGCTTGGGATTGCGATCGCGCAGAAGCCGCGCCAGGGCGATGGTGGCGCGCACGTCCGCCAGGGCGTCGTGGGCGCCGGCGTGCTCGATGCCGTTGGCGGCGGTCAGCGCCTCGAGCTTGAAGCTCGGCGCGCCGTCCTCGCGCTCGGGCCAGGTGATGCCGTCGGGTCGCAGCGCATAGAAGGCGCGCACCACGTCGATCAGATCCCAGCGCGAGTTGCCGTTCTGCCACTCGCGGGCGTAGGGGTCGAGGAAGTTGCGGTAGAACAGGTTGCGCGAGACCTCGTCGTCGAAGCGCAGGCTGTTGTAGCCCACCACGCAGGTGCCGGGCTCGCTCATCACGGCCTGAATGCGCCCGGCGAACTCCGTCTCGGGCACGCCGTGGCGTCGGGCTTTCTGGGGAGTGATGCCGGTGATCAGGCAGGCGGCGGGGTGCGGCAGGGCATCGTCGCTGGGCCGGCAGTAGAGCTCGATGGGCTCACCGATCTCGTTGAGCTCGGCGTCGGTTCTGATCGCGGCGAACTGGGCCGGGCGGTCACGGCGCGGGTCGGCGCCGAAGGTCTCGTAGTCGTGCCAGAGAAAGCTGGCGGGGGCGGCGTTGGCTGGCGCCATGGGCTAGTACTCCCGTGAACGTGTTCGTGCCCTAACATACTGACGGGCATCAACGTTCTAGCCTAGCACAACCCGCGTCGCCCCCGACGCACGGCACTCGCCTAACCTTTGGGCAGGGTGACGTTGAGCTCGAGCACCGAGCAGTTGTCCTCGCTGTCCAGCGAGATCTGGATGGCGTTGTCGTCGACGTGGACGTAGCGGCGGATCACCTCGAGCAGTTCGCGCTCGAGCATCGGCATGTAGTCGGGCTGGCCGCGCTGGCTGCGCTGGTGAGCGACGATGATCTGCAAGCGCTCCTTGGCCACCGAGGCGGACTTCTTGCGCTCGCGCTTAAGGAACTCCAGTAATTTCATCGACGGCCTCCCCCGAACATCCGGCCCAGCAGGCTCTTGCGCTGCACTTCGTGAAAACGCAGCGGCACCTCTTCGCCGAGCAGCCGCGCGACGGTGTCGGCGTAGGCCTGGCCCGCATCGCTTGCCGCATCATGCGTGACCGGCACGCCCTGGTTAGACGCCCGCAGTACCGCCTCGGATTCCGGAATCAGCCCGAGCAGGTTGATGGCCAGGATCTCGCGGATGTCCTCGAGGGTCAGCATGTCGCCGGAGGTCACCCGCGACGGATTGTAGCGGGTGATCAACAGGTGCTCCCTGACCGGGTCGAGGCTCTGCTCGGCGCGCTGGGTCTTGGAGCCCAAAAGCCCAAGGATGCGGTCGGAGTCGCGCACCGAGGAGACTTCGGGGTTGGTGACCACCACGGCTTCGTCGGCGAAGTACATGGCGAGCTGCGCGCCGCGCTCGATGCCGGCGGGCGAGTCGCACAGGATGTAGTCGAAGTCGCTTTTCAACTGCTCCAGCACCTCGGCCACGCCCTCCTTGGTCAAGGCATCCTTGTCGCGGGTCTGCGAGGCGGGCAGGATGAACAGGTTCTCCACCCGCTTGTCGCGGATCAGCGCCTGGTTGAGCCCCGCCTCGCCCTGGATCACGTTCACCAGGTCGTACACCACGCGGCGTTCGCAGCCCATGATCAGATCCAGGTTACGCAAGCCGACGTCGAAGTCGATCACCACGGTCTTCTTGCCGCGAAGCGCCAGCCCCGTCGAAATGGCCGCCGCGCTGGTGGTTTTGCCGACCCCCCCTTTACCTGAGGTCACTACGATAATCTTGGCCAAGAGTCATTTCCTTTCAGAGGTCGCTGCCGGCGCGGGCGTCTTGTTGTCGTCATCGCGCGCAACGAGAA
The DNA here is from genome assembly GCF_024158715.1 of Halomonas sp. 707D7. GTDB lineage: Bacteria > Pseudomonadota > Gammaproteobacteria > Pseudomonadales > Halomonadaceae > Vreelandella. The sequence goes on from NZ_JAMZBC010000071.1 coordinate 12,698, forward strand.
CATCAATGTCATCATATGACGTGTCGATCCAGCCTCTACTCTAACGAAAAGCGGCCGCCACGTCGCTACACCGTTCGCCTGCGCGGCTAGGCCAGCGCCTTGATCTCGAGCTGCTCTTCGCTGAAGTGGACCTGGGCCGCGCATCCCAGGAGCTTGGGATCGATATCCTCGAGGCGCTTGTAGTTGCCCGCCACCGACAGAAGCTCCGCCTCGAGCTCGCGACAGTAGATGCCCGCCTGGGTATTGCCGTGGATGCCCGCCAGCGCCCGGCCTCTGAGCGCCCCGTAGACATGGATGCTGCCCCCCGCCAGCACCTCGGCGCCGGCGTTGACCGCGCCGATCACGATCAGATCGCCCTCGGCGGCGCTCACCTGCTGGCCCGAGCGCACGGTGCCGCGGTAGAGCCGCGTCGCCGCCGTGGGTGCTTCGAGCTCGACCGGAGCTGGGGCTTCCACCGGCGCCTCGACGCGCTCGACGCTTTCCAGGGTGCGCGCACGCGCCTCCTCGACCGGAGCGAACCAGCCCAGGCCCAGCGCCCAGGCGGACTGGCGAACCGGCTCCGGACCGCCGCGCACCGCCACCGGCAAAAGCTTGTGGTCGCGGCACACCGCACAGATGCGCTCCAGCGCCAGGTGCGGCTCATCGAGTTTTTCCACGCTCAGCACAACCGGTGTATGCTGAAAGAAGGCGGGGGACTGGGAGAGCTTGCCGGCCAGCTGGCGCCTGATCTGCTCGGGATCGGCGCTGCTCAACTCCATGACGGTCATGGGCAGCATGCCGCCTTTGAAGGTGAAGGCGTTGTCGGCGCTATCGGCATTGAGGCTCATGGCCGAACTCCATGTCATGTCGGATAGGATGGAACAAGCGCAGTCTCGCGCCCGGGATGTGATGGCCCGCCGGATTCGCCGGGCGACGTCACATGGCTACTGGCAAAGCTAAGCGACAGCGCCGGTGACTGCAACAACCAAAATGCCGACGACTGACTTTTTTCACGCGACGCCTCTCTTGCAGGAAGATTCATGCACGCACTGTTAAGACGCCTGTTCGCGCCTCGGTGGCAGCATCCCGACCCCAAGGTCCGCCGCCAGGCACTCGATCAACTCGACCCGCAGCACGCCGACCAGCGCGACGCCTTGAAGGCGCTCGCCGACGACCCCCAGCCGGACATCCAGCGCCAGGCCCTGGTACGCCTCGACGATCTCGAGACCCTGGTGGCACGCTTCGCGCGCCACCAGGACGAACCCGCCTGGTTCGACGCCGTGCGCGACGGCCTGACCGGACGCCTGGGCCAGGCGGATCTGCGCACTCGGCGCGAGCTCATCGAGCGCCTCGATCATAAAGGGCTTGCCGGCGAGATCGCCCTCAACGGCGACAACCTGGATATCCGCCTGGCAGCACTCGCCCGCCTCGACGACGAGAACGACCTGATCCATCAGGCTTGCCACAACGGCGTGGCCGGCGTTCGCCAGCAGGCGGCGCAGCGCGTCGAAAGCGAACAGGGGTTGAAACGGCTCTTGAAAGAGGCGCGCCGTGACCGTCAGGTCGCGCGCCTGGCCCGCGACGCCTTGGCGAAACTGCGCCACGACGCCGAATGGCACGACCGTCAGGCGGCGCGGCGCGACGAGCTGCTCGTGAAGATCGAACAGCACGCCAATGCCCCCTGGGAGCCGCTCTACGGCGGTAGGCTCAGGCACCTCGAGCGTGAATGGCGCACGCTGGATCAGTCGCCCAGCCCCGAGCAGGAGCGCCGCTTTCACCAGGCGACTCTGCGCGCGCACAAGACGCACAGCGATCACGAGACCCAGGAGCAGGCCCGCCAAGCGCGTCAGGCGCGCCGCAGCGAAGCGGACAGCGCCCGCGAGCAGTTGCTCGAAGGACTCGAGGAGAGCATCGAGGGGCTCTACCACGCCGAGACGCTCACCGCCCAGGACATCGACAGCCTGAGCGCCCAGCGCCGGCTGCTCGGCCAGCGCTGGCAGTCGCTGTCGGACGTTCACGCCCCTGCCGAGACGAGCCAGGCGCGCTTCACTCGAGCACTGGCCGCCTCCGAGCGGGTGATGGAGGCCTGGCAGCGCTGGCAGGCGCACCAGGAAGCGGTCGAGGGCGCCGTGACCCAGCACGACGTCGCGGCGCTGAACGCGCTCGTCCCCCGCTGCGCGTGGCCGGACGGACTGGCCCGACCGGCGCTTCTGCAGCGCGCCCGCCAGCTGCTGACGCTCGACCGAACCCGAGAGGCGCAGCAAACGCCGCCCCTCGAAACGCTCGAGACGGAACTCGACACCCTGGAGCACCTGCTCGAACGCGGCGCCTTCAAGAGCGCCAGCCGTCTGCATCAGCGCCTGAAGCCCATCCTCGAGGCGCTGACCGATCCGACGGGCAAGTCGCTCAAGGCGCGCCTCAGGCAGCTCGGCGCGCAGCTCGCCGAGCTTCGCGACTGGCGCGGCTTCGTCGCCGGACCCAAACGCGAGCAGCTGTGTGCCAGCATCGAAGCGCTGGCCGCGGACCCGCACATGGCGGAGTCAGCGCGGGACCGCCGCCACCGCCAGCTGATCAAGGAGTGGTCATCGCTGGGCGACGCGGCGGCCAGCCGGGAGCTCTCGGCGCGCTTTCGCGCCGCCTCCGAGCGCATTCACCAGCGCCTGGCGGGCTGGCATCAGGCCCAGGACGAGGAGCGCCAGGCCAACCTTCGCCATCGCGAGGCGCTGTGCGAGCAGCTCGAGACGCTGTGCGACCAGCCCTCCGAGCACGCCGACCCGGATGCGCTGCGCGAGATTCGCGACAAGGCCCGCCACCAGTGGCGCACCTACGCCCCGGTGCCGCGCGAGGCCTCGGAGGCCATCGGGCGGCGCTTCGGCAAGGCGCGCTACCGGCTGCAGGCGCTGATCGACACCCGGGCCGAGCAGATCGCCGCCGACAAGCGTACGCTGATCGACGAGGCCCAGGCGCTGCTCGACGCCGGCGAGACGCCGCTTAGAGAGCGCATCGAGCGGGCCAAGGCGCTCCAGCGCCGCTGGCGCTCGCTGGGACGGGCGCCCAAGGGCGAGGAGCAGGCGCTGTGGAAGCATTTCAAGACCGCCTGCGATCGGCTTTTCGCCCAGCGCGACGCCGACCAGCATGCCCAGGCGGCCCAGCGCCAGCAGACGCTCGACACGCTGCAGGCGCTGATCGACGAGATGGACGCCTGGCAGCCCCGTCAGGCTAGCGACACCGCGACCCTCGACGCCTTCCTGGGCCGCGCCGCCGCGCTCGAACCGCTGCCGCACAACCGGCGCAGCGAAGGCATGCAGCGCAGGCTGAGCGGCATCGTGCGCGCCCGCCGCGACCGTCTGTCCCGCCTGGAGGCAGCCGATGTCATTTACCGCTGGCACGCGCTGCGCGCGCTGGTGAAGGCGCACCTGGACGCGGATCAGGTAGCGCTCGCCGCCGAGCCCGTCGTTCAGGCGCTCGACCTGGATGGCCAGGCGCAGCGGC
>NZ_JAMZBC010000072.1 GCF_024158715.1 Halomonas sp. 707D7
TATCACTTCTCGCCGTCTTTTGGCGTCTCCTTGGCCAGCAGTGAAGTGGGTAGTTCGCTGAGCTGGCGGTGCAGCGCTTCGATCTGCTCGTCCAGCTGACGTTGCCAGGTGCTTTCACGCTCTCGCTGTTGACGCTCCTGCTCGAGGCGCTCTTCCATCTTAGTCAAGGCGCGCTGGGCGCTGTCGAGATCGTCCACCAGCGCCGCGTTCTCCCGCTCTCTGGCCATCAAGCGCTCTTGCAACTGCTGCTTATCCGCTTGAACCGACTTCAGGTGGTCACGCTCGTCGGCGAGCGCCTTCTCGAGCGTGGCGTACTTCTCTTCCCACTGGCGCAAGCGCTTTTGCTGAACTTTCTCTTCCTGGGCACGCTCGTGGCGCAGGGTGTCGAGGGCGGCCATCAGCTTGCCCTCGGCGGCTTCGTTGCGCTCCTCCTCCTGCCTGAGGCGCTGTTCCCCGCTTTCCTGCAGCGCCTGGCGCTCCTTCCCGGCGCTCTCCTGAAGCGCGTGATAGCGCTGCTCCAGGTCACGCTCCGACTCTTTTGCCTCGGCGGCCTGGCGTTCGGCGCGTCGGGCGTCTTCGGCGAGTCGTGCCTGGGCGGCTTCGACGGTGGCGAGCTCGCGGCTCAATGTTTCCAGGCGCGCCTCGGTATGGCGCAAGTGCTCCGTCAGCGCCTTCTCGCGCTGCTCGGCGTCGAGGGCATGCTGATCGGCGCGCTCGGCGGCCTCGCGCGCCTCGAGTACCTGACGGTTGGCATCCTCCCGGTAGTGGGCGAGTGCCTGATTGGCGGCTTCCTGCGCCTGATTCCAGAGTGCGCTGGCGGCAGAGACGACGACTTCCGGCACGCCCTTGGGTGGCGGCACGTCGCGATTCTGCTCCCGTTCGCTGCGCCACTGACGAAAGTGTTCGCTGATGGTCGTGAAACTGCCGGTACCGAGTACTTCACGAATGCGCTGAACGCTCGGCGTATCGCCCTGGGTCAGCAGGGTGTCGATCGCCTGCTGCACGTCTGCGTATTGGATGCCGCTGCGCGCCATGTTGTCTGCCTGTCACCGAATGAAAGCGCCATTTTGCGCCAGGAAAAGTAAAATCACAATAATTACGTATTACGTAAAACGTAATAATATTTATTTTATTAAGCTTAAATTCAAGATTACACGTATTATCTTGAGTTTCTGGGAATGTAGAGGCAGACTTTATCGATGGTGAAGGGTGGAGCATGTCATGGTCGGCAGTGCTGTTGATGCTGTTCAGGTAAAGGGAATATCGAGAGTCTTAGAGAGCGCTAATGCTCTACAAAACGAGGTGCGTATTGCCGCGGGAAGTGATGCCGAGGCGGTAGCGCAGTGGCTCGCCGAGTACCGGGCGAGCCCGCAGACCTTCAAGGCGTACCGACGGGAGGCGGAGCGGCTGCTTCTATGGCTTGCCAGCATCGGTCGGCGCCTCGATGAGCTCGACCGCGAAGCGCTGCGCGCTTTCGAGGCGTTTCTGGAGGACCCGCAGCCGGCAGCGCGCTGGGTGGGGTCGGGCGCGCCGCGAACGAGCCCTGCGTGGCGTCCGTTCCGGGCGGGGCTTTCGCCGTCGAGCCGACGCCAGAGCCTGGTGATCCTGCAGGGGCTTTATGGCTGGCTGGTCGAGGCGGGCTGGGTGGCGCACAACCCCTTCAGGCTGATGCGCGACAAGTCGCGCCGGCTCAATAACCAGAGCGCCGGCGTGGAGCGCTACCTGGAGCAGGATCTCTGGCAGTGGCTCTGGGGGTGGCTGAATCGAGAGCTGGAGGAGGGCGCCAGCGCTCGGCAGCGCTTCGAATGGTCGCGGCGACGGTTCATCTTCAGCTTCGCCTATCTACTGGCCCCGCGCATCAGCGAGATGGCCGGGGCCAGGATGAGTGATTTCGTTCGCCGGGAAGGGCGCTGGTGGTGGGAGGTCACGGGCAAGGGCGACAGGCGTGCGCGCATTCCGCTGCCCGAGGACATGTGCCAAGCGCTTGCCGAGTGGCGCCAGACACTCGGGCTTTCGCCGACGCCCGGCTTCGATGAGACCACGCCACTTCTTCGTGCCCTCGACGGCGTTCGCGGCATCAGCGACAACCAGCTCTACCGGTTGATCAAGAGGTCGTTTCGGGAGGCTGCGCTGACACTGGAAGCGGAGCAAGGCGCAGGCGAACATGTCGAGGCCTTGAAGTGCGCGACCCCGCACTGGCTGCGTCACACCTCGATCACCCACCAGGCCCAGGCGGGCGTGAGCCTGCGCTATCTGGCCGAGAGCGCGCGCCACGCGCGGCTCGAGACCACCAGCCGCTACCTGCATACCGAAGCCGACGAGTGGCACGCCGAGCAGCAGCGCCACCGTCTGGGCGGCTTGCTCACAAAAGAGCGCCCTTGAGCGTTATAATGGTGGTCAATTCAACAATTGAGCTTCAAGGAGAGATCATGAGCACGCCCGGCCCCGAGCTTGCCCAGCAGGAACTGATCGACGAGTTCGAGATGTTCGACAACTGGATGGATCGCTATCAGTACATCATCGACCTGGGCAAGCAGCTGCCCGCGTTTCCTGCCGAATGGCAGACCGAGGAGTACAAGATCCAGGGGTGTCAGTCGAACGTCTGGATGAACCACGAGAGGGAGGGCGACAAGCTGGTGTTCAAGGCGACGTCCGATGCCGCGATCGTTTCGGGCTTGATCGGCGTTCTGCTGCGCATCTACAGCGAGCGCACTTCTGAGGAGATTCGTGCCACCGAGCCACACTTCCTGCAGGATCTGGGGCTCGACAAGCATCTGTCGCCTACGCGCAGCAACGGCCTGCACGCCATGCTCGAGCGTATCTATCAGGTGGCGCGCAGCGCCTAGGATCTTTTCCGGCGGGCAGGGCAGTCGCAGCGAGCTTGCGCGGCACCGTCTTCATCTTCGCGATACAGCGCTTCACTGCGACCGCCGGGTACCGGATCCATGCCCCCGGCACTGCCGGGGTGGCATTTGAGGATGCGCTTGAAGGCCATCCAGCCCCCCTTGAAAGGGCCGTGGACCTGGATGGCTTCGACGGTATAGCTCGAACAGCTCGGCCAGAAGCGACAGCGCGGGCCGAGCAGGGGGCTCAAGGTATACTGGTACACCTTCACCAGGGCAATCAGCACGGCACCCAGCGCCTTGCCGAGCCTCTTGCCGATGGCCTGCATGATATTCATTCAGCCCTTCTTGTACAGCGTCGCGGGGTCGATCAGCGGTTCGCTGTCGACGGCGGCCTTTTCGCCATCGAGGGTGATATAGAAGCAGCTGCGGCGCCCGGTATGGCAGGCAGGTCCGGTCTGATCGACTTTCACCAGCACCGTATCACCATCACAATCGAGCGCGGCACTCACCAGCGCCTGCTGCTGGCCCGAGGTTTCACCCTTGCGCCAGAGCTTCCCACGCGAGCGCGAGTAATAGCACACGCGGCGAGTCGATAGCGTCTCTTCCAGCGCCTCACGGTTCATCCATGCCATCATCAGCACTTCGCCGCTGTCATGCTGCTGGGCGATGGCCGGCAGTAGCCCATCGGCGTTGAATTTGGCGGCATCGAGAAGAGCCTTGATGGCCGGTAGCGGCTCATCGCGGGTGGCGGACTCCAGCGCCTTGAAAAGCGTCGTGGGGGGAAGCGGGTCGAAGCGGGACATGAAAGCGTACTCGAGTGGCAAGGTGGAAAGCAGGGCGCTACTTGTCGCCGTTCGCGCGGCACTCGGCGCACAGGCCCTGAAGCTCGATGGTCTGGCGTTCGATATGAAAGCCTCGCTCCTTGGCGAGGCTTGCAAGCTCTTCGCTGATGGCGTCGAGGTGAAGTTCCTCGACATGACCGCAGCGCCGACAGATGAGCAGCTGGAAACCGTGGGCATGCTCGGGACAGGCGCAGGCGATATAGGCGTTCTGGGACTCGATGCGGTGCACGAAGCCCTCGGCGATCAGGAAATCGAGGGCGCGGTACACGGTAGGTGGCCGGGCAGAAGCGTGTTCGTTCGATAGCTGGTCGAGCAGGTCGTAGGCCTTGAGGCCGCCGCCGTTGTCGACGATCAGCTCCAGCACCCGACGGCGAATCGGTGTGAAGCGAACGCCTCGCGTGATGCACTGGGATTCCGCCTGCTGGAGTAACGCGCTGGTATTCATGATGATGACGACTCGCCCTGAACGATAGACCTCTAGTTTACGCGTTCGCTGCCGTCGTGTCAGGCGAGACACCCAGCTCACTCCGACGAGCGAAGTGATGCTGGGCAAAGGCCACGCGTTCCTGGGCGCTCACGCCGTCGGGCTGGCGTTCGATCAAATCCAGCCGGCGGCGAAGGCCCTCGCCGTTGGTCATCTGGATGGCGAGTCCCGGGCGGGCGTTGAGTTCCAAAAGCATGGGACCGTGTACTCGGTCGAGCACCATGTCGGTCCCCAGGTACCCGAGCCCGGTCATCTCATAACAACCCGCGGCCAGGTTCAATAGGGTATCCCACTGGGGCACGCGCAGGCTTGCCAAGTCATGGCCGGTGTCCGGGTGGCTGTAACAGGGGCGGTCGAACTGCACGCCTCTGAGCGCCGCCCCAGTGGCGATGTTGAGCCCCACGCCCACCGCCCCCTGGTGGAGGTTGGCCTTGCCGTCGGAAGCGGCAGTGGACAGGCGCATCATCGCCATCACCGGGTAGCCCTTGAAGACGATGACACGAATGTCCGGTACGCCTTCGTAGGTGTACTCCATCAGGCTCTCGTCGAAGTTGATCAGCGTCTCGATCAGCGCGACGTCCGGTGAGCCGCCGAGCGAATAGAGCCCGGAGAGGATGTTGGAGACGTGACGTTCGACATCGGTGATCGTCAGGTGGGCGCCGCTGGGCTTGACGAACTCGTTGTCGATGACCTTCTCGATCACCAGGATCCCCTTGCCGCCGCTGCCCTTGGCGGGCTTGATCACGAAGCCGTTGTGACCGGCGAGCATCGCGCTGATGTGCTTCACCCCGAACTGGGTCGAGACGGTGCCGATCAGCTTGGGCGTGGTGATGGCGTACTTCTCGGCCAGCAGCTTGGTCTTGAGCTTGTCGTCGACCAGCGGGTAGAGCTTTCGGGAGTTGTAGCGGCCAATGTAGCGGATGTTGCGCCGGTTCATCCCGATGATGCCCTTGTCCTTCAGCCGGCCCGGCCAGGTCCAGTTCGCAAGCCAGCTCATGACGGCTTCTCGTTTTCAGTGATCGGCTTGAAGCGGCGAAGCTCCAGCAATCGATAGCCGGTGTAGTTGCCCAGCAGCAGGATGAACGCCATCAGAATCAGCTGGACGCCGAGGAAGTTGAAGGTGATGTGGCGAATCCACGGGTTGTTCATGGCCAGGTACGCCAGTACCGCCGTGAGCAGGCTGCCGCCGCCCTGGATCAGCACCTCCTTCGGACCTTCTTCTTCCCACAGGATCGACATCCGCTCGATGGTCCAGGCCAGGATGATCATCGGGAAGAAGGTCACCGTGAGACCGGCGGAGAGCCCCATGCGGTAGGCGAGCACGGTGAAGGCGGCGATGATCGCGATCACCGTGATGATCACCGCCGACACCCTGGCCACCAGCAGCAGGTTCAAGTACGAGAGGTAGTTACGAATGACCAGGCCCACCGCCACGATCAACAGAAAGCCGATCAGCCCGGTCAAGAGCGTGGTCTGGATGAAGGCCAGCGCGATGAGCACCGGCATGAAGGTACCGGAGGTCTTCACCCCGATGAACACCCGCAGCAGCACCACGACCAGCGCGCCGATCGGAATCAGCAGGATGGTCTGGAACAGCGCCTGCTCCTCCAGCGGCAAGCTGTGGATCGAGAAGTTCAACAGCGTGTCCTGGGAGCGATGATTGCGCACCGCCGCCGAAGCGGGCTGATTGTGGGTGAGCATCGAGAAGCTCACCTGGGAGTTGGTGCCGCCTTCCACCTCGAGCACCGCGCGACCGCCAGTTTCCCACAGCAGCAGGTTTTCCGGGCGCCCGCGTTCGCCGGTCATCGGGTTGAAGATCGCCCACTGCTCGCCGGGCTCGTCGAACACCTGGATCCAGCTCGACAGCGACTGGCGACGGCGGGCGTCCTCGAGCATCAGGCCACTCACTTCGCGGGCCTGGACGCCGGCCTGGTTGAGCAGGCGCACGATCAGCGCAGAAGGATCTTCCTGGGTGAGCAGAAGCCGCGCGTTCTCGCCCTGACGTTCGCCGTTGATGTCCAGAATCAGCTCGCGGGCGAAAGTGGCGTTGTTGGCGCTGCGCGCCCAGGCGCGCTCGATGAGCTGGTCGGCGGCGGTCTCATAAGGGCTTTCCCAAGGCGTGGGGGTAGCGAGCCCCGGCGGCGGCTGGTTTGGCGCGCGGGCATCCGGCGCGACCAGCATCTGCACGGAATAGTAGAGTTGCTGGCTGCCGGCGGCCTCGCGAATCGTCCACTGTGCCTGGCGGCCAAGCTCGTCGGCGCTGTAGGAGAGTCCGTAACCCGAAGAGGCGGTATTCTCGGTGAGCACGCGGTAGCCGGCCTGGTTGGCGGGCAGCGCCAGATCCACCTGGACCGGGCCACCCTGGGCATTGAAGCTGATGACCGCTTCGATTTCCCATACCTGGCGCTGCTCACCGGGTACCCAGGGGATCTCGAATTGAATATGACGATGGATGCTGGTGGCGATTCCCGCCAGCAGCAAAAAGCCGACGATCAAGTAGAAGGGCAAGCGTGACATTGAGATTCCTTTCAGCGTAGGTCCAAGGAGGAGGGCACTTACTCTTCCTTGTCGTCCTGATCATCGGCGACTTCATCGTCCGCCGCCTGGTCGGCGGGCTCGCCGCCGGGAAATTCGGGTCGCTCGTGTAGATAGGTCTGCGCCACGTCGATGGTGGCGATATCCATCATGAAACGCCGGCCCAGCAGTACCGGGAAGTCCAGGTGCGTCCGGTCGTTCAGGGTGAACTCGACGTTCTCGCGGATCGGCCCCAGCGTCATCAGAAGTGAAATCACCGGGCGCGACTCCTCGCCGGAAGCCTGCACGATACGCACCCGGCGCTGAATGGGCGCCTCGACCCACTCATCGCGCACACGATCGACCACTACGTCATCGTCGTTCAATGCCAGCTTGAAGCGTACCCAGTTCTCGCCATCACGCTCGAAACGCGTGACGTCGGTGGCGGATAACGACGAGGTATTGGCGCCGGAGTCGATGCGCGCCTTCAGGTAGGTACCAATGGCGGGAAAGCCGACCCACTCGCTGCGCCCAAGTAGTGCCTTGTCATCCATCGCCTGAGCGATCTCGCACTCTTCGCGAATGATGACCGGCTCTTCGTTGCGCGCCTCGAGCTCTGCCACGTCGCTGCGCAGTGCTCGCAGCAGGCTGCCTACTTCGTGCACGTTGGACAAGAGCACCTGATGGTGATCGAGCTGACGGCTTTCCAGGTTCGAGACGTCGCACTGCTGGGCGAGCGATGCCTCAAGCTCCCCGATACGCGCGTCGAACGTGGCCTCGCTGAGGGGCGGGGGTTCGTTCGACTCCGGCTGATTCATCGCGCAACCTGCCAACAGAAGCGGCATACCTGCCATCAGCCAACCAATACGTGGACGCATAACGAGGAGATTCCTTAACAATCGAGAGCACGAATGATATGAAGAAGTGCGCTTGCTTGTCCAATACGGCGCCGTGTTTTAGATCGATACGTCGCTTATTTAACATAATATATATTATGCGAACTACCAGATGGGAAGATAGGGTGCTCGATCAATGCAGCCACTCCACCCAAAAAAGGCAGCCCATGGGCTGCCTCTTCATCTCCTGGCCGACCTTATTACTCGTCGGCCGGCGCGTAGGAGCCGTCTTCGCGGTGCACTTCCTTGCCGGTGAGCGGCGGCGTGAACACGCAGGCCACGGTCATGCCCTTTTCCTTACCGCGCAGCAGATGCTCGTCGTGCTGATCCAGCAGGTAGATGTCGCCAGCCTTGATCGGCCAGATCTTGCCATCGGCGATGGTCTCCACTTCGCCTTCGCCTTCGTAGCAGAACACGGCTTCGTAGTGGTTCTTGTAGTGAATGTGAGTTTCGGTCCCCGGGAAGATACGGGTGATGTGAAACGAGAAGCCTGCCTTGTCCTCGGCGAGCACCAGGCGCGTGCTGTCCCAGTTGCCGTTCTCGGCGGTGACCAGGCGATCCGTCTTGCGGGCTTCTTCCAGGTTGCGAACGATCATCGCTGTGCTCCTTGCATGGTGGCCCGGGAGGCCACCGTGGGTTGAATATCGTGTCAGGGTGTGAACGTCACTTCTGACCGGCAACGGCCTCGACGCACTTCTCGAGGATGTCCAGGCCCTCGATCAGGTCCTCGTCGGTGATGGTCAGCGGGCACAGGCACTTGACCACCTCGCCATCCTGGCCGCTGGTCTCGATGATCAGGCCATGTTCGAAGGCCATCCCGGTGATCTTGTCGGCGATCGCGCCATCGACCACGTCGATGCCGCGCATCAGGCCGCGGCCGCGCTCGGTGGCGGGCATGCCGTTGTCGCTCAACAGCTTGGCGAGCTTCTGGAAGCGCTCCTCGACGATGCGCGCCTTGCGCTGGACGTCGCGCTCGAAGGTATCGTTGGACCAGTACTTCTTGAGTGCCGCGGTAGCGGTCACCATGGCCAGGTTGAAGCCGCGGAAGGTGCCGTTGTACTGGCCCGGCTTCCATTGGTCGAGCTCCGGGCGCATCAGGACGTGGGCGAACGGCAGCCCGAAGCCGGAAAGCGACTTGGAGTTGGTGACCATGTCGGGCTTGATGCCGGCGTGCTCGAAGCTGAAGAACTTGCCGGTACGCCCGCAGCCTGCCTGAATGTCGTCGATGATCAACAGGATGTCGTGAGCGCGGCAGATGCCTTCCAGACGCTTGAGCCAGTCGAGCCCCGCGACGTTGATACCGCCCTCGCCTTGCACCGTTTCAACGATGACCGCCGCCGGCACGTCCAGGCCGCCGGACTTGTCGCCCAAGAGCTTCTCGAAGTAGTCGAGCGTATCGGCATGATCGCCCAGGTAGCCATCGTAAGGCAGAAAGCTCGCGCCCTGGGTGGGAATGCCGCCGGTGGCCTCGCGGAACTTGCGGTTGCCCGTGGTGGCCAGCGCCCCCATGGTGACGCCGTGAAACCCGTTGGTGAAGGTCACGATGTTGTGGCGACCTTTAGCAACACGTGCCAGGCGAATGGCCGCCTCGACGGCGTTGGTACCGGTGGGGCCCGGCAGGTGGACCTTGTAGTCGAGCCCGCGCGGCTTGAAGATCAGTTCTTCGAGCGTATCCAGGTAGTCGCGTTTGGCAGCAGTCCACATGTCGAGGCCGTGAACCACGCCATCCGTCGACAGGTAGTCGATCATCGCCTGCTTGAGGTGCGCGTTGTTGTGCCCGTAGTTGAGCGTACCCGCACCGGCGAGAAAGTCGATGTACTCGCGGCCGTTCTCATCGGTCAGCCGAGCGTTCTGCGCCTTGGTGAATACCACCGGGAACGAACGTGAGTAGGTGCGAACGTTGGATTCCATGCGTTCAAACGTCTGGGTCTGCATCTTGACCTCCTTTTCGATGACTTAGACTGCCCTCGCGACGAGGGCCTGTTAATGCTTCTGCAAGGGGGAGCCTGTCGCTTCGGCGCCCGGGCTCAGACGATGCGGTCCGTCTGGAAAGGCCCGATGCGCACCAGGTTTTCCGGGTCGTGCTCGCCGCCGAGCTGCTCGGTGGAGAAGTATTCACGACTGTTGAGAGGCGCCTGCCAGCGTGCGGCCAGGCGCCTGAAGAGCCCCCAGGACGCCAGGTTGTCCGGCGTGATGGTGGTTTCAAGATGGTGCACGTCGTCGAGTTCGTCGCGGGACATCACCGCTTCGACCAGACGACGCGCGAGGCCGGTGCCGCGGGCCTTCTCGCCCACCGCCACCTGCCAGAGGAAAAAGGTATCGGGCGCATTGTCCTTCACGTATCCGGATACGAAGCCGACGATCTCGCCCTCCTCGTTGGTGGCCACCGCGCAGGTATCGCGGAACTGGGTGGCCAGCAAGAGGTAAGCGTAGGCCGAATTGACGTCCAGCGGCGGGCACGCCTTGACCAGTTCGTAGATTCCCCAGCCATCGTCGGCATTGGGTTTGCGGATGAACAGCGACGCCTGGTCGCTACCGACGACCGCATCGGCGACGGTAGGACGCGCAAGGTCGAACGAGGGGGTGAACGGGGTTTGGGGCATACTCATGGTTATGCTTCGCTGTAGCGAATTTGGTAGCCATTATAACAGTCGATTATTAGCATCTCAAATTCCCTATTATATTAATCTCAATTTTCTATAATTTTAGATTATATCGTGGTCGAAAAAGCTGTACCGCCGCGAGCAACTGCGCCGCATGGAAAAAAGTCTAGTCCAACTCCTTGGAAAGCGGGAATAAAAAAGGCGAGCTTGCGCTCGCCTGGAAATGAAATGGACACGATGACCGCGCGTAGCGGGTGTCACTCGGTCGAAAGCCGCGTTTAGCGTCGAGACGGAGACCGCATGGTGACGAGCTCCTCGGAGCCGGTCGGGTGAACGCCCAGGGTGCGGTCGAAATCCGCCTTGGTGAGCCCGGCGCGCACGGCGATGCCCACGTTCTGGATTATCTCGCCGGCCTCCTCGCCCACGATGTGCGCACCGACCACCACGTCGCTTTCATCGTCGACGATCAGCTTCATCAACATGCGCTCGTCGCTGCCGGAGAGCGTATGCTTCATCGGTCGAAAGTCTGTGCGATAGACGCGAATGCCCGAGCACCGCTCGCGAGCGGCCTCCTCGGTCAACCCGACGGTGCCGATGTTGGGCTGGCAGAAGACCGCCGTGGGCACGCGCTCGTAGTCCAGCGGCGCCGGCGTGGTATCACCGTAATGGTGCTCCACCAGTTGCATGGCCTCGGCCAGCGCCGCCGGGGTCAGTTCCGGCCCCTCGATCAGGTCGCCCAGCGCCAATACCGAGGATACGCTTGTCTCGAAGCGCTCGTTGACCGAGAGCTTGCCCTGGTCGTTGAGCCCGATGCCGAGGTTGTCCAGGCCCAGACCGTCGATGTGGGCCTTGCGCCCGGTGGCAACCAGCACCGTATCCACCGTGAGCGTCTCCCCGGTGGTCAGGGTGACGGCAAGACCCTCCTCGCCTTTGTCGATGCGTTCGATATTGGCCGAGAAGTGCAGGTTGACGCCCTTCTTGCGCATCTCGTCACGGGTGAACGCGCGCACCTCGTCATCGAAGCCGCGCAGAAAGAGTTCCTTGCGGTAGATCAGATGGGTGTCGCTGCCGAGCCCGTTGAAGATGCTGGCGAACTCGGCGGCGATGTAGCCGCCGCCCAGCACCAGAAAACGCTTAGGAAAACTCTCCAGGTCGAACACCTCGTTGGAGGTCACGGCGTGCTCGCTTCCTGGAAAGTCCGGCACGAAGGGCCAGCCGCCGGTGGCCAGCAGGATCTTCTCGGCGCTGACCGTGCTGTCGCCCTTGGCCGAGGCGAGCGCTACGGTGTGTTCGTCCACCACCGTGGCGCGGGCGTTGTAGAGCGTCACGCCGGCGTCTTCGAGCAGGCGCTGGTAGATGCCGTTGAGGCGCTTGATCTCGCTGACCTTGTTGTCCCTGAGCGTCGCCCAGTCGAAGCTCGCGGCCCCCGGCAGCTGCCAGCCGTAGCCCGCCGCATCGTCGAAATCGTCGCGAAAGTGAGCGGCGTAGGCGTAGAGCTTCTTCGGCACGCAGCCCACGTTGACGCAGGTACCGCCGAGGTAGCGGTCTTCCGCGATGGCCACGCGCACGCCGCGAGCTGCGGCCATGCGCGCCGCGCGCACGCCACCGGAGCCGGCACCGATGACCAGTAGATCGTAATCGAATTCAGCTTGCGCTGACATAAGGACTCCTTGCCGCTTGACTGTTTGATTCCATCCCGCCTAGCCGATCGGGCAGGTGACGCCGGTGCCCTTCAGCCCGCAGTAGCCGTTCGGGTTCTTGTCCAGGTACTGCTGGTGGTACCCCTCGGCGTAGTAGAACGCCTCGAGCGGGCGGATCTCGGTGGTGATGCGGCCGCGCCCTGCCGCGTCCAGCGCCGCCTGGAAAACCTTGGCACTCTCTTGCGCCTCATGCAGCTGGGCATCATCGGTAGTGTAGATCGCCGAACGATACTGGCTGCCGATGTCGTTGCCCTGCCGGTTGCCCTGGGTCGGGTCGTGCTGCTCCCAGAAGATCTGCAACAGCGTGGCAAGCGACACCTGGCTCGGGTCGTAGATCACGCGGACCACTTCGGTGTGGCCGGTACGCCCGGTGCAGGTCTCGTCATAGGTCGGGTTGGGCGTTTCGCCACCGGCGTAGCCCGCGGCGGTGACGAAAACTCCCGGGGTCTGCCAGAAGAGCCTCTCGACGCCCCAGAAGCAGCCCATGCCGAGCACGATCTCCTGCAGGCCTTCCGGGAACGGTGGCTTCAGCGGGTTGCCGTTGACGGCATGGCTTTCGCTGGTCGCGATCGGCGTATCACGGCCGGGCAGTGATGCCGATGTCTTCGAAAATAGTGTCATGGTGCCCTCTTACTGCCGTGGAAAGATGGTCGGCGAACCGGGCCGCGAGAAGGTGTAGATCAGATCCACCGCCTGGCTCGTGCCGGTCACCGCTTGAAGGTAGAGATTACGCCACAGCGTGTAGCGTAGGGTTAGTTCCGCGATCGGCGAGAAGATTCCCACGCCGTAGCTGATACGCAGGTCATCGGTCAGCTGGCCGCTCAGCGCGACTTGGCTATCGTCGCCGGCGCCGGTGGTATCGAGGGTCAAATCGTCGATGCCGAAGGCCTGGCCGATGGAGCCGACCGCACCGCCGGTGCGTCCCAGTGACATGCCGATCAGCGCAGTGGTCAGGGCGCTGTCGATCCCGCCGCCGGAGGCGTCCGGGGCGCGGCCGCGCAGCACGTAGGAGAGCGCGCTGGATTCGGGCATGGCAGGCTCCGAGAAGATCGCCACGTTCGGCTCCTCGGCGGTACCGGTGACACGCAGCCCTGCGATCACGTCGTCCTCGGTGATGTCCGGGTTGCGAATCGCCTCGAAGTCCAGCACCGGCAGTCCCGGCGGTCCGCTGAAGATCAGCTGGCCGCGGCGAATCAGCAGGTCCTGGCCGAAGGCCTGGAAGCGACCGTCGACCAGGTTCACCTCGCCGAACAGCTGCAGCACCCCGCTCTCCTGACGAACCTCGAGGCTGCCGGCAAGACCCGACTCCAGCCCGTAGGCGGCGAAGTGCATGTCGCTGCCGAGCGTCACGGTGATCAGCAGGTCCAGGTCGATGCCGCTCTGGGCGAGCTCTTCTGAAGTGCTCGGGCCTTCACCGCTGGCCGCGCGCAGCTGGGCCTGACGCTCGGCTTCGCGATCCTCGCGCTCGGTGATGATGATCTCGTCGCCGCTTGGCTTGATCGCCGAGGGCGGCAGCCGCCCTACCTCGAGCCGGGCCCAGGGAATGTCGACGTTGCCGCGGATCTGGAGCATGTCCGGGTTGATGCGGATGCGAATGTCCGGCGCGGCTTCCAGGCGGCCGAACTGAGGCAGCACCACCAGCAGCGGCTCCTGGACGGCGTTCAGGTCGATGCCCATGCGCCAGGGCTCGTCGGCGGGCCAGAAGGCATCGCCGGTGATGTTCAGGCGACCGCGCTCGGCGGCGAGGAAGCCGTTGATGTCGCCCCGCTCGCCGTTGAAGCGCAGTACCAGCTCGCCGTCGCTGACCAGCACGGGAATGTCGGGGCCTTGGGCGCGCACGCCGCGCAGCGCGAGCTGGCCCTGCAGATCCGGCTGGGCGGTGGTGCCGCCGATCTGGACGACACCGTTCAACTCGCCCTGCAGTTCGTCGAGCTGGGAGACCAGCGGACGATAGGGTGACAGCGACAGATCGCTCGCCCGCAGCTCGCCGCTGAGCGCTCCCCGCCCGATGGGATCGACGACGCTCAGATCGAGGGTCATCTGGCCGGCGTCCGAAAGCGACAGCACCACGTTGGCATTGGCCTGGGCCTGGTTGGCCTCGATCCGGGCGTTGAAGTCGATCACCGGCAGCCGAACCGGCTGGCCGTAGTCGTTGACCGCGGTGATGGCGAGCCGGCTTTCGAGTCCCAGGTCCGCCTGGAAGCGCGCTCCCCCCTGGCTCCAGGCCAGATTCAGGTCCGCGGTGGTGTCGCCGTCGAAGCTCCACTGCTCGGGCAGGAAGGGTTCGAGCATCTCCATCGGGACTTCGCGCAGGGTCAGTACCGCCCGCCCCTGCTCAGCCGAGGCTTCGATGGGCTGGGTGGAACAGACCAGGCCGCCCTGCACTCGCCGCAGGCAGAACGGCGACAGCCGCGCCTGGCCATTGGCGAGGTTGTAGCGCAGGTCGAGCGGTGCTTCCAGGCGAATGTCGCCGGCCTCGGCATCCACTTCCACGGGCGTGATTCGCGCCTGGTAGAACTGCCCCGGCTGGTCGAAGCGTCCGTCGAGGGCCAGCGCGGCACGGCTGAAGGCATTGCCATCGCTGCCCTGGGCGTCGAGCGTCAAACGGTGCTGTGAGAGCCGCCCCTGCAGGGCCAGGGCGACGCTTTCGAGACCCTGCCCGCCGGCGATCACCCGGCCAAGGCGCAGGTTCACGTCCAGGCGCGGGTCGTCGATGCCGGCGATGTCGGCATCGAGGGTCAGGCGCTCCACCAGGTTATCGGCAAAGCGCAGCCCTTGGCCTTGGAGCGTGGCGTCCAGGCGCGGCTGCTCGAGGCTGCCTCGCGCGGTGATGTCGCCGGTCAGCCGCCCGGCGAGCTCGGGGTGAAGGGTTGCCAGGTCCGTCAACGCGATGCTGGCATCCAGCGACAGCGCTGCCTGGCTCGCCTGGCCCTGGGCGGTCAGGCGATTCTGGCCCTGGGTGAAGCGCAGCTCGTCGATGTCCACTTCCAGGTCGGTGTTGGCGCGCAGCGCGGCGTTCAGGGTCAACGGATAGTCGCGCAGCTCACCCTCGATGGCGAGTGCCGGCACGTCGATCAGCCAGCGCTCGCCCTGCTGGAGCACGTCCAGGTCGATGTCGCCGTCGAGCGAGCCGTCGAGCCCCTCGACGAAGTGCGACGGGTCGACGTCATCCAGGCGCAGGCGCGCGTCCAGGGCGATGGCGTTGGCCCAGCTCACCCGTCCCTGGCTCGAAATCACGCTTTCGTCGAGGCGCACCACCAGCGACGACCAGTTGAAGAAGCTCGTGGTGCCGTCGCCTTCGAGGCTCAGCGAGGTGGCCGGCACCTGGGGCCCCTGAACGTCGACGTCAAGTGCCACGTCGAAGGCATCCAGATCGCCGTTGGCGCGCAGGTCCAACCCCTCGACGACGTAGGGCTCGGTGGCGTCATCGAGCACGACCAGCGGCCACTGCAGGCGCTCGCTTTGCAGCCGCGCCGTGAACGGCAGCGCCGGGTCGTAGATGTCGGTGCGTACCTCGAGCCGGGTGTTGACGATCCCTTCACCGTTCAGGGTGGCAGTGAATGCCTCGAGGTTCCCTTCGGCGCGCAGATCCACGTTGTCGAGCCCGGTGGGAGTGGCTTCGCTTTCCGGCGCGCTCAGCGGCCACTGCAAGCGCTGCCCTTGCAGGTGCAGGCGAAACGGCAGGCGCGGGTCGAGCACGTCCGCATCCATATCCAGGGTCGCGGCGACCACGCCGTCGGCTTCGATCGCGCCGCTCAGATCCTCGAGCGAGCCGGAGAGCGCAAGGCTCAGCGTCTCGCCGCTGAGCTCGGGAAAGCGCTCGGGAAGATAGAGGGTGGTGTCGAGGGTCACGTCCAGCGGGTAGCTATCGGCGAGGCGCACCTGCCCTGCAAGCGTTGCCTCGGCGTCCGGGGTCAGTACATAGAGCGAATCGAGGGTCAGGTCATGCTCGATGAAGGCACCGGCCAGCGCGAAGCGCTCGACGCGATAGTCGATGGCGCCGTAGAGCTCGAAGGCCTCGATGGTGAGCTCTTCGACGGTGAGATCCACCGGCAGCGTGATCTCGGGAAGCTGGACACGGTCTCGCTCGGCCAGCGGGATTCGCTCGGAAGTCTCTTCGACGACCGGCTCGCGGGCGGCAAGGGCCCCGTCGATGCCCGCGGCATCGAGAGGCGTGTCGAGGCCCTCGGTCAAGCGCACGCCCGCCGAGGGCGGCAGGTAGACGCGGGG
>NZ_JAMZBC010000073.1 GCF_024158715.1 Halomonas sp. 707D7
ACTCGGAAGTGAAACCGCAACGCGCCGATGGTAGTGTGGGGCCTCCCCATGCGAGAGTAGGTCATCGTCAGGCACCTATTCGAAAAATCCCCCGTCTCTGTGAGGCGGGGGATTTTTTTCGTGCCTGCGAAACGACCTTTCACTCTTGAGTTCTTCGGCATTTGAACTTGGGCGGCCAGCGCGGTACAACGAAATGTTCCACCTCAACGAGAAAGAGGTAACGTGATGCGATTGAGCGCCGATGACAGCCTGCTGCTGATGGTCGATTTCCAGGCGGGACTTCTGCCCGCGATAGAGGATGCCGATGCCGCCGTACAGGAGGCGGGTTGGCTGGGCGGCGTAGCAGGCGAGCTTGGCGTGCCGATCTGGCTCACCGAGCAGGCGCCGGAGAAGATCGGCCACAGCGTGAGCGCGCTGACCGAGCGTCTCGGCGAGCATCGGGTATGGGAGAAACGCCACTTCGGCGTGATGGAAGAACCCGACTTCAGGCGCGCGCTCGAAGCGACTAAGCGACGCCAGATCGTGATCTGCGGCGCGGAAGCGCACATCTGCGTGCTGCAGAGCGCGCTGGGTCTTCTAGAGGCAGGGTACGAGCTCTACTGGCTGGTGGACGCCAGCGTCAGTCGATGGCGGCAGGAAGCCTCACTTGCCCTGGCGCGCCTTCAAGGTCACGGCGGTATCGGCGTCAGCGCCGACATGGTGGCCTACGAGTGGCTCTACCGCTGCGACGGCGAACTGTTCAGCCGGGTTCACCGCCACTTTCTCAAGCCCCGCGCCGGGCGCGAGGTGAGGTTCTTCAGCGCTGATTCTCGCTCCGCGTGAAGACTAATGTGCCGGCCTCGGAGGCGCCGGGGTCGAACGTGTAGCCTGCCACGTCGAAGGCCTTGAGCTTTTCCGCCGAGTCGATCTTTTCGCGGATGATCCAGGCGGCCATCAGTCCACGCGCCTTCTTGGCGTAGAAGCTCACGATCTTGAACGTGCCGTTCTTCTCGTCCTTGAACACCGGGGTAACGATGTCGGCATCGAGTTTCTTGACATCTACTGCCTTGAAATACTCGTTGGAGGCCAGGTTGACCAGCACTTTCGAGCCGCTCTCGTCGACGGCTCTGGAGAGCGCCTCGGTGATCGTCGGCTTCCAGTAGGCGTAGAGATCCTTGCCCGCCGGGTTCGCCAGCTTGGTTCCCATCTCCAGCCGGTAGGGCTGAATCAGATCCAGCGGGCGCAGCAGTCCGTAGAGTCCTGACAGAATGCGCAGGTGCGTCTGCGCGTAGCGATTGTGAGCGTCATCGAAAGTGTCCGCTTCGAGCCCTGTATAGACATCGCCCTGGAACGCCTGGGCGGCGGGCTTGGCGTTGTCCAGGGTGAACGGAGTCTCCCACTCCTCGAAGCGCGCTGCATTGAGCCCGGCGAGCTTGTCGCTGATACCCATGAGCTCGCTGATGCTCTGCGGCGAGTAGTCGCGCAGGATATCGATCAGCGCCTGGCTCTGGTCGAGAAAGTCCGGCCGGGTCACGTTCCGGGTCGTCGATGGGGTCTCGAAATCCAGCGTCTTGGCCGGCGAGATAACGCTTAACATCGCATGCTCCTTGTATGCAGCGCCAAGGGGCTGCATCGATCCATGGTGAGAGCCCATGATAGCAAGCCCCGGCCTGGGCCGGGGCTATAAGGGCGATAGGCGGCGCTGCGCTCAGGGGCAGGGGTTGGAGAGCCGGCGGTGGATCGCCTCGATGCCTTCGAGTACTTCGTCGCCGAGTTTCAGCGCTTCGCTCTCGAGGTTGGACTCGAGCTGCTCCATGGTCGTCGCACCGATGATGTTGCTGGTCAGAAACGAGCGCGAGTTGACGAAGGCGAGCGCCATCTGGGCCGGGTCGAGCCCGTGCTCCCGGGCAAGCGCCACGTAGGCCTGGGTGGCCTCTTCGGCCTGGGGCGAGGTGTAGCGCTTGAAGCGCTCGTACAGCGTGAGGCGCCCCTTGGCCGGCTGGGCGCCGTTCAGGTACTTGCCGGACATGACTCCGAAGGCCAGCGGCGAGTAGGCCAGAAGCCCGACGTCCTCACGGTGGGCGATCTCGGCCAGGCCCACTTCGAAGGAGCGGTTCAGCAGATTGTAGGGGTTCTGGACCGACGCCACGCGGGGCAGGTCGAAGGTCTCGGCCAGCTGGAGCATGCGCATCACGCCCCAGGGCGTCTCGTTGGAGAGCCCGATCGCGCGGATCTTGCCGGCATCCACCAGCGCCTTGAGCGCCTCGAGCGTCTCCTTGAGCGGCGTGGCGTCGTGGTCATCCACGGCGGTGTAGCCGAGCTGGCCGAAGAAGTTGGTCTTGCGCTCCGGCCAGTGCAGTTGATAGAGGTCGATATAGTCGGTCTGCAAGCGCTCGAGACTGGCATCGATGGCCTGGTGGAGGTGTTCCCGGTTCATGCGCGCGCCGCCGCGAATGTGCTCGATGCCCGGGCCCACTGCCTTGGTGGCCAGAATCACGTCGTCACGGGCGCCGCGCGCCTTCAGCCAGCTGCCGACGTACTTTTCGGTGAGGCCCTGGGTCTCGGCCTTGGGCGGAACCGGATACATCTCGGCGGTGTCGATGAAGTTGATGCCGAAGGCCACGGCGCGGTCGAGCTGCTCGTGGGCTTCGGCTTCGCTGTTCTGTTCACCGTAGGTCATGGTGCCCAGGCACAGACGGCTCACATCGAGGCCGGTTCTGCCCAGTGGACGGGTTTGCATGGTGCGCTCCTTGTGCGGTTGGATGCCGCGTCGCAGGCCGCCTCGAGCGGTGCGACGACGACGCGTCAGGGCATGTTAGCGAGGCGCGTCCCATGCGGCAAATGAAGGGGGTTGAGTCGAGGCGAAGGCAAGCGTATGCTTGCCAGCCCATTTACCGGCCAGGGGCCGGGTCATCGTAGGGTTGGCCGCAAGCGAAGGATTCGGCCGATCAGGCTTTCAACAGACAGGCAGGGTGGTTTGCCATGCCGCAGGCATCATCTTTGTTCATTCGGCTGGAGTTTCGTCTGGCCGAACAGCTGTTTCGTTCCCGGTGGCTGTTGCCGCATTCGCCCCGCACCCAGCGGCTGACCATGCGCCTCTACAAGCGCTGCGCCGAAGCCGGGCATCCGGATGCGCTGTCGACCTACGGGCGGATGCTGTTCCAACGCAGCCGCTCGCCCCAGGACAAGGCGCGTGGCGCGCGCTACGTGCTCGAAGCCGCCCAGGCCGGCGATGTCCAGTCCCAGTACCAGGCCGCCCAGATTCACGAGCACGGCTGCGTCCAGTACCCGTGCCGCGAGGACTACGCGGTCACCTGGTACGCCCGCGCCGCTCAGGCCGGGCATCGGCTTGCCGCCGAGCGCCTTGCCCGCGCCTACCGGCTGGGCGAGCTGGGGCTTTCCCGAGACAGCGAGCAGTCGGCCTACTGGGCGAGCATCGCCAGCCCCGCACCGATGGTCGCGGCCTAGGTGTGGGCATGACGGCACCGGCGATGGAAACGCTGCCCACCGTGCTTGACATCGAGGCCTCGGGCTTCGGGCGCGGCAGCTACCCGATCGAGATCGGTCTGGCCCGCGCCGACGGCAGCTGCTGCGCGTTTTTGATCCAGCCCTTGGAAGAGTGGACGCACTGGGATCCGAAAGCCGAGCTTCTGCACGGTATCTCGCGGGAGCGACTCTTTCAGGAAGGCTATCCGGTGCGCCAGGTCGCCCGCTGGCTCAACGACGAGCTGGCGGGGCTGGGCAAGGCCTACAGCGATAGCTGGGGTTACGACAACACCTGGCTTTCGCTGCTGTTCCACCATGCGGGTATGCTGCCGCGCTTTCGGCTCGAGGCGCTGCGAATTCTGCTGACCGAACCGCAGCAGGCGCTCTGGAGCCAGACCAAGGAAGCGATCATCGGGGACCAGCCCATCCAGCGCCACCGCGCCGGCGACGACGCGCGCCTTCTGCAACTGACCTACCAGCATACCCGCCGCGCCGCCGAACGGGGCGCCTGAAGGCCCCGGCCTCCCTGGTGATGATGGATGCCGGGAGGAGGTGTCAGACCAGACGGCCTTCCAGTTGTTGAATGAGCGATGCAGGCGACTCGGCGTCGAGCAGCATGGCGCGGGTCGCCTGCGCAAGAAACCCCTGCTCGACGGTGTTGTCCAGAAATTCGAGCAGCGGCGCGTAGAAGCCGTCGGTATCGAGCAGCGCCAGCGGTTTCTCGTGAAGCCCCAGGTAGCCCCAGGTCCACACCTCGAACAGCTCCTCGAAGGTGCCGATGCCGCCGGGCAGCGCCACGAAGGCATCGGCGTGGGCCGCCATGGTGGCCTTGCGCTCGTGCATGTTGGTCACCCGGATCAGCTCGGTCAAGCCAAAGTGGGCCTGCTCTCGCTCCACCAGATGATCCGGCATCACGCCGATCACCTCGCCGCCGGCCTCGAGCGCTGCATCCGCCAGCGCCCCCATCAACCCGATACGTGCACCGCCGTATACCAGCGTGTGACCGCGTTCGGCCATCAGCGCCCCAAGCTCCCGTGCCTGCTTCATGAACGCCGGGCTTCGGCCCTCCCGCGAGCCCAGATAAACGCAAATTCGCGCCATGTCGATTCCTTGATGATGAGTGACGCGCCGGGCTAGACGAAGCGGTTGATGCCGTAGTGCTCGTCCATCCACGCCCCGATCACGTTATGACTACCCAGGTGGTGGGCGTACTGCGTGTGCAGACAGCGTATCTGCTGCCAGTTGCTGATGCCACCGACGCCGCGCTCGGTCAGCACCTCACGATAGCCCAGCTGCGCGACCTGCTCGCGCTGGGCGTCGCTCATGAATGACCAGCGCGCCGCCACGTAGTCGCGGTGGCTCTGCTGATAGCGTTCGAGGAATTCGGGGTCCTCCTGAAGGCGCTGCTCCAGGGACTTGATCACGCCTACCGCCTCGACCCGTGAAATCTCGATCTTGAGCACGTCCGAGCAGAGCCAGTAGAGGGTGGGAAAGGGCTTGCCGTCGACGATCGGTGCCATGCGCAGCGCCAGCGGCGTGCCCGCAGCGTCCGTTGCGGCGACGGCTTCGATACCGCGCGGCGCCCGGCCGAGCTGCTGGGTGATGATCGCGAGCTCGCGCTCGTCGGGGGCGTGGTCGGTGCGAATTACCATCGTGACACTCTCTTGGTATTACTCGTCTTGGACGAATTTAGTGGAGCGGCCCACGGCGCGAAAGAAGCAGCGATTGAGCTGTTCGGGGGAAGCCACGTAATGCCAGGTGCGCTCGCAGTACTCGGCGGCGCGGGCCATCAGGACGTCGTAGAGACGATTGAACGGGGCATCATAATCGTAGGGGTCGGCGCCGAACAAGCGGATGTGCGGATAGTCGGCGAAGCGCTCCAGGAAATAGTGCTCCAGGTGCTCCTCGACGGCGCGGTGGCGCTCGGTATCGTCCGGGTCTATCCACAGGGTGTAGCGAATGGCCATGGCGGGCTCCCGTCGTGTAGGGCGAAAGGCTTGCGTGCGGCCTCAGGCCGGGGCGTCCTGCAGGTGATGGGTCAGCGCCTCGCGCAGCTCGCCCTCGATGGGAACCGCGCGCTTGGCGTGGTGGTCGTACTGGATGAGCACCGTATGCCCGAGGTTGGTCAGGGTATCGAACTGGCGCGCCTCCTGGGTCACCGTGAAGGAGCTCGTTCCCAGGCGCGTCAGGTAGGTATGCAGTTCGATGTCGTGACCGTAGAACAGTTCCACCCGGTAGTCGATCTCCATGCGCGCCATGATCAGCCGCCACTGGCGCGGATTCAGATCCGGCGTGAAGAGCTTGAAAAGATCGTTGCGGGCGAGCTCGAACCACGCCGGCAAGCGGGTGTTGTTGATGTGGCCGAGGGCGTCGGTATCATAGAACGCGGGTTCGATATGGCGAGTGAACATTGAGAAAGCCTTCCAGGAGTGTGAGCGTCACCCTGCAGAATTGCCGCCCCGGCGCGCCGGGTCAAGGCATTGCGCCGTGAGCGCGCGTGAAGACGGGGCCGCCCCACCGCTTGCGCCGCCGCCCCGGCCCGAGGGCTGCGAGCTCTGCCATCGCCAGGCACCTCTGACCAAGCATCACCTGATTCCCCGCACCCTGCACAACAAGGCGCGCTATCGAAAGCGCCACAGCCGCGAGGAGCGGCTCACCGCCATCGCCTGGCTGTGCCACCCCTGCCACAAGCACATTCATCGCCTTTACAGCGAGCGTGAGCTGGCCGACCGCTTCTCGAGCGTCGAGGCCCTCGCAGGCGACCCGGCGATTGGCGCCTTCGCGGCCTGGCTTGCCACCAAGCCCGCCGGCTTCAAGCCCAAGTCGCCCACGCGCAAGCGCTGACTCATGCCAGCCGCAGCCCCTGCTGGTCGCGCCAAGCGGCGTCCAGGGCCTCGTCGAGCGGCGCCTTCAGGTGCTCCGGCAGGGCGTCGTGTGCCTGTTGCCGAGAATCGAAGGAACGGTTCTTGAGCCAGCAGTAAGCCCAGGCGCAGGCCTCGGCCTCGCTTTGTGGCGTGGGGCGAGCGGGCATCTGGTTGAGCAGGAACACGGCGGTGCGCGGCGCCCACAGCGGCATCGTGCCCGCGCCATCCTCGCTCCAGCGCGCCAGCTCCTCGCCGGTGGGGGTGGCCTCGGGCGTGCCGAGCTTGGCGACCCGGGCGGTCTCGGCCAGAATCAGCGCCAGCTGGTCGGCATCCGCCTGGCCTTGGGAGCGCCACTGCTGCAAGAGCGCGGCTAGCCCTGCGCGCACCTTGGTGTAGAAGTCGTTTTGCGGCATGCTCGTCGTCCGTCTTGTCGATCTCAAGTGAGAAGTATCATGGCCTTTGATTTTGCCACGCCTGTCGAGCGGCGCCACCCCGAAGGCGGCTACCCGTCCCAGAAATGGCACCGCTACGCCGAGGATGTCCTGCCGCTCTGGGTCGCCGACATGGATTTTCGCGCACCGCCCGCGGTCGTCGAGGCGCTGAAGGCGCGCATCGACCACGGCGTCTACGGCTACGGCGAGATTCCCGCCTCGCTGACGAAGGCCCTGTGCCGCTGGAGCGCGACCCACTACGACTGGGTCATCGAGGCCGACTGGCAGCACTGGCTGCCCGGCGTGGTGCCGGCGCTGCACTTCGCCGCGCTGGCCTTGACCGACCCCGGCGACGCCATCCTCTCCGTCGCGCCCATCTACCCGCCGTTTCTGGCCGTGGCCGAGCGCACCGGGCGACAGGCGCAGACGGCGATGCTCGCCGAGCCCGCCGCCCTCGGCGAGCCCTGGCGGCTCGACATCGCCGCCCTGGAAGCCGCGATCACCCCGCAGACCCGATTGCTGCTCTGGTGCCATCCCCACAACCCGACCGGGCGAGTGTGGTCTGAAGAGGAGCTGGCGGCGCTGGCCGAGCTGGTCGAGCGGCACGATCTGTGGGTGGTCTCCGATGAGCTTCACTGCGACCTGCTGCTCGACGAAGACGCCCAGCACCGGCCGCTGGCCGCGCTTTTTCCGGCGCTCGCCCGGCGCACCATCACGCTCTGGGCGCCCTCCAAGACCTTCAACCTGGCGGGATTGACCAGCGCCTGCGCGGTGATTCCGGACCCACAGGTGCGCCAGCGCTTCGCCACTGCCTGCAAGGGGCTGCTGCCGGACGTCAACGTGCTCGGGCTGGTGGCCGCCGAAGCCGCCTATCGTGAAAGCGAGCCCTGGCGTCAGGCGCTGCTGGCGGTGCTGCGCGCGCATCGCGCAACGCTCGAATCAGCCGCTGCCCGCTGGCCGGGCGTGGAGATGAGCCCGCCCCAGGCGACCTATCTTGCCTGGCTGGACGTTCGCCGGGCGGGGCTGGGCGAGGCGCCCTACCAGGCGCTCAAGGAGCGGGCAGGCGTGGCGCTGTCCGACGGCGCCACCTTCGGGCGCCCCGGGTTTCTGCGCTTGAACTTCGGCACCACCGCCGCCCAGCTGGAAGCGGCGCTGACGCGGATGGATCGCGTGCTCGCCGAGCCGGCTCAGTAGAGCAGGGCGAAGAGCTTGCGCCGGTAGGCGACGGTCAAGGGGTGGTCGGCGCCGAGGGCGTCGAACACCTGCAGAAGGGTCTTGCGCGCCGCGTCGTCCTCGAAGCCACGATCGCTTTTCATCAGCGCAAGAAGCCCTTCGAGCCCCTGGTCGTAGTCGCCGTCCGCCACCTGGCGAAGCGCGCGCTGGTAGCGCGCTTCGCTGTCGTCGCGCTCGCCCAGCGCGCTGATCGCATCAGCGCTCCAGGCGCGCTCGCCGAACTCGATGCTGGCGCGCACGCCGCGGGCGGGGGCGGCATCGCGCTCTTCCGGCGGCAGGTTGTCGAGCAGCGCGCGGCCTTCGTCGATCTGGCCTTCGCTCACCAGCACGCGGGCGAGCGCCACCTGATAGGCGTAGTGCTCGGGATACTGGGCCATCAGCGTCTGGTAGAGCTCGCGGGCGGTAGCGGTATCACCGGCCTCCAGCGCGGCTTCGGCCTGCTCCTCGGGGCTCATCGAGGCGCCTTCCGGCGCCTTGAGGTAGCGCCCCAGCCACTCGCGCACCTCCTTCTCCGATAGCGCCCCCTGAAAGCCGTCCACCAGGCCGCCCTGGCTCACGAGCTTGACGTCGGGCACCGAGCGCACGCCGAGCTGGGCGGCGATCTCCGGGTTGGCCTGGCCATCGAGGGTGGCCAGCAAGAAGCCGCCACCGTACTCGAGGGCGAGCTTCTCGAGCACCGCCAGCAGCTGGCGACAGGCATCGCTCTCCGGCGAGAAGCTGGCCAGCAGCACCGGCACCTGCATCGAGGCTTCCAGTACCTGCTGGACGTTGGCGGCACCGAGTTCGATGACGACGTCTTCACGAGCGACGCTGCCGGGCTGGCCCGCGGCGGGCGCCTGGCCTGCCGGCTCGGAGGTCAGGGTGTTGCCGGTGCGGGGATCAATGATCGTCATGGCTATCTGCGCTCTGCTGAAAAGAAAAGGAAAGCATGGCACAGGATATGTAGGCAAGGCGGGCGATATTCAAGCGGTGTCGGCCAGGCGACACCGCTTGCCGGCGCCTTCGGGCGGGGCGTTACTGCTGCTCGTCCAGCGCGTCCTGCATCTGGTCGAGCATGGTGTACATGTCGTCGCACAGCGCCTGGGAGGGCTCGTGGTCCATGCCCGGCTCCATCATCTCGAGCTCCGCCTGGTGGCGGCTCAACACCTCTTCGGCATTGCCGGCGCGGGTGATCTCTTCCATGGAGGCGGAGAGCTCCTCGGCGCTCTTGCCCTGCTCCATCTGGTTGGCAGCAAAGGCTTCGAACTGGTCGTAGAGATTCTGGTTGGCGGCCATCAGCGCCTCGGTCGAGCACGCCTGGTCCTGGGCGAACACGCCCGGTGCGGCCAGAAGGCCCGTGAGGCCGAGCAAGAAAGCGGTCTTCTTCATTGGATCGTGTCCCGTGCAAAGTGATGATAAGGCGCTCAACAGACCCGCTCCGGCGCCAGACGTTCCCTCGCGCTCGTCAAACGCCGAGGAAGCGCCGGCAGTACCGCCTCGGCGAGTGCCCGCCCTTCGCGGGAAACAAGCGACAGCGGCGTGCTCACGGCGGCGTTCTCCACCAGCCGGCCGCGCTCCATCACCAGTACCCGCGAGCAGACGCGCTCCACCAGGCGCAGGTCGTGGGTCACGAAGAGAAACGCCACGCCCTGCTCCCGGGAGAGCGTCGCGAACAGGTCGAGCATCTGGAGCTGCAGGTGCAGATCGAGGTTCGAGACCGCCTCGTCGAGCACGATCAACGCTGGGTTCGAGGCCAGCGCCCGGGCGATGCACACCCGCTGCAGCTCGCCGCCGCTGAGCTCGAAGGGGTAACGGTGCGCCATGGAGGCGTCAAGCCCGGCTCGCTCCAGCAGCTCGGCAATGCGCTCGGCGTGGTGCGCGCGCGGCAGCTCGGTCAGGTGAATCAACGGCTCGCGGACGATCTCGCCGATGGTCAGGCGCGGGTTCACCGCCCCCTGGGGGTCCTGGAACACCATCTGCACCCGGCGGCGAAAGTCGCGCCGGCGCGCCTTGTCGAGGCGTGAAAGAACCGCGCCCTCGAACAGCACCTCGCCCCGGGTCGGCGTCTCGAGCCCGGTCAGAAGCCGCGCCAGCGTGCTCTTGCCGCAGCCGCTGCGCCCCAGCAGGCCGACGATCTCGCCGGGCTGGAGCTCGAGCGACACGTCCTCGAGCACCGCGGTCGCCGCGCGGGTTCGAAAGAGCGCCGCGCGTGAATAGTGGTGATGGACGCCGCGGGCGGACAGCAGGCTCATGGCGTGATCTCCTGGGTGGGGTAGAGCGACAGGTGCGCCGCCACCAGCGCCCGGGTGACGGCGTGGCGCGGCTGGCGAAAGATCGCCTCCACCGGCGCGCTCTCCTGGACACGGCCCTGGTCCATCACCAGCACCCGGTCGGCCAGGCGGGCGACCACCCCCATGTCGTGGGTGATCAGCAGGATGCCCAGCCCGAAGCGCTCGCGAAGCCCCGCCAGCAGATCGAGGATCTCGCGCTGGTGGATCACGTCCAGATCGGTGGTGGGCTCGTCGGCGAACAGGAACGGCGCCTCGCTCGCCAGGGCCAGCGCGATCATCGCACGCTGCAGCATGCCGCCGCTCATCTCGAAGGGGTAGAGGTCGAGCAGGCGCTGCGGCTCGTCGAGCCCCGCCTCCTGCAGGGCGCGATGGATACGCGCCTTCCAGTGACGCTTCTCCACCCCCAGCGCCTGGAGGGTCTCCTCGGCGTGATCGCCCAGGGTTCTGACCGGATTGAAGGCGCTGCGCGGGTTCTGCAGCACCGACGCCACCACGCGGCCGCGAAGCCGCTTCGGGGCGATCGGCGCGCCGTCGAGCCAGACCTGGCCGCCCTGGCGGCGGGTGCCGGCGGGCAGGGCGCCGAGGGCCGCCGCGCAGGTCAGCGACTTGCCCGAGCCGCTGGCGCCGACCAGCGCGACCACCTCGCCCCGGGCGAGGGTGAGCGAGACACCGTCCACCAGGCGCAGTGCACCGGCATCGACGGCGATGTCCACGAGGTTCAGCGTCTGATGGCTCACGGGGCGTACTCCCGGCGCAGTTGGGGGTCGAGGCGGTCGCGCAGCGCGTCGCCCAGCAGGTTGAAGGCCATGACGCTCAGAAACAGCGCCAGCCCCGGCCACAGCATCAAAAGCGGCTCGGTCCAGACGAACTGGCGGGCATCCGAGAGCATCACGCCCCACTCCGGCGTCGGTGCGGCGACCCCCAGGCCCAGAAACGACAGCCCCGAGACGTGCAGCATGATATGGCCGATATCGAGCGAGGCCAGCACCGCCAGCTGCGACAGCGTGGCGGGCAGCAGGTGACGGATGAAGATACGCGTTCGGCCGGCGCCGGCCATGGCGGCGGCGCTGATGAAGTCGCGATGCTTGAGCGACAGCACGATGCCGCGCACGATGCGCGCGTACCAGGCCCAGTGGGAGAGGGCGATGGCGATCACCACGTTGGTCAGGCCGGTGCCGAGCACGCCGATCATGAACAGCGACAGCACGAAGGTGGGAAAGGTCAGGAATATATCGGTCACGCGCATGATCACCTGGTCGGCGCGCCCGCCGACGAACCCCGAGGTGCCGCCGATCACGATGCCCAGAACCAGCATCAGCGCAAGCGTCACGGCGACCACCCCGAGCGAGAGCCGGGTGCCCGCCATCAGCCGGGCGAGGATGTCGCGCCCCAGGTGGTCGGTGCCCAGCCAGTGGCGCTCGCTCGGCGCCTGGAGCCGGTCGGCGAGCGCCACCGCGTTGGGGTCGAAGGGCGAAAGCCAGGGGCCGACCAAAGCGGCCGCCACCAGCAGCGCCACCAGAACGAAGGCCAGCCGCGTGGTCGGGCGCGCCTGGCGCCAGAGCGAAAGAGCGGGCGACGGGGAGAGGGCGTGAACGCTCATTGGACCCCCTGCCGGGAAACCCGGATGCGCGGGTCCGCGTAGGCGTAGACGATGTCCACGATCAGGTTGCAGACCACGAAGATCGTCACCATCAGCAGCGTGAAGCACTGGATGACCGGATAGTCGCGGTTGAAGATCGCGGTGATGGCGAAACGCCCCACGCCCGGCCAGCCGAAGATGCTCTCGATGATCAGCGTGCCGCCGATCAGCTCGCCGATGTGCATGCCGGTGGCGGTGATGATCGGCAGCAGCGCATTGCGAAACACGTGGGAAGACTCCACGTCGCGCTCGGCGAGCCCGCGCAGGCGGGCGTAGCGCACGTGGCGCTGACCCTGCACCTCCAGCATGCTGGCGCGCAAAAGCCGCGCGTTGATCGAAAGCGACATCAGCGAGATCGCCACTGCCGGCAGGATCAGGTGCGCCACCCCCCCGCGGCCCATGGGCGGCAGCCACCCCAGATGGATGGAGAACAGCGCCACCAGCAGAAAACCGAGCCAGAAGTTCGGCATGGAAACGCCGACGAAGGCGACCAGGCGCACCAGGTGGTCCGGGCCGCGGTGGTGGTGGCGTGCCGCCCAGCGGCCGAGCGGAATCGAGACCAGCAAAGTGAGGGCGAGCGCCACGCCGGCAAGCTCGAGTGTGGCGGGCAGGTAGTGCATCAGGTCCTGGAACACCGGGCGCTGGGTCGCGTAGGAGACGCCGAAATCCAGGCGCACCGCGCTTGAAAGCCAGTCCAGGTACTGCACCGCGAGCGGCCGGTCGAGCCCGAGCGTTGCGCGGGCGTGCTCCAGGGCCTGCTCCGTGGGCGGCACCTGGGAAAGGCGCAAATAGTCCATCGCCGGGTCCGACGGTCCCAGGCGCAACAGCAGGAAGATCACCAAGGAAGCCGCCAGCAGCAGGATCGGCAGGAGCAGCAGGCGCCGGGCGATGAACCCCGCCATCAGTCGTTCACCACGGGGGTGATGCGCTCGAAGGGGATCTCGCTGCTCATGGCGCCGAAGGGAATCGGGCCAAGCGCAGGGTCGGCCACGGCGATCACGTTGGTGTAGGTCAGCGGCAGGTAGACGGCCGAGTCGTGCAGGCGGCCCAGAAGCCGGGCGTAGAGCGCCTGGCGCTCCTCCTCGTCGACGCTTGCCAGAATCTCGTCGATCAGCGCGTCGATCTCGGGCTTGTCATCGAGCCCCGCCTGCGCCTGGTAGTCGGCGTGGGCCGGCGCGCGCATGGCGCCGACGAAGGCGTGCGGGTCGAAGGGTGCCCCCCAGGTGCGGTTGAAGATCATCCCGAAGCGGCCATCGCGCTGGCGCGCATAGACGCTGCTCTCCTCCTCGCCGATCAGGCGCACCAGGATACCCAGCGTCATCAGCTCCGCCTGGACGATCTCGGCCAGCGACTTGGCGACGGCGTCGTTGCCGACGAACACCAGCTCGATCTGCAGCGGCTGGCCGTCGCGCTCGCGCACGCCGTGGTCGAGTGTCCAGCCCGCCGCGTCCAGCAGCGTGGCGGCGCGGGCGGGATCGAAGTCATAGGGGACGAGGTCGACGTCGGCGTAGGGAACGCTCGGCGCGAAGAGCGTCGGCGCCGGGTCCTGGGTACCGTGGAATACGCTCTCGACCATGCCCGCCTTGTCGACGGCGTGGTTGATCGCCTGGCGCACGGCGAGTTCCGCGGTAGGGCCGTGCTGGCTGTTGAGCGCCAGCATCAGCGTTTCCGTCGGCGCCGAGCGCGCGGTGGTGTATTCGCCGCTTTTGGCCAGGCGAGCGAAGGTGTCCGGCGAGATCGGTCCGTCGGCACCGTAGATCAGGCCGATATCGCCGGTCTGCAGGGCGATGGCGCGGGTGTTGGGATCGACGATCACCTTCACGTTGACCTCGTCGAGTGCCGGCGCCTCGCCCCAGTAGGTCTCGTTGCGCGCGAAGCGGTCGAACTCGCCGAGGCGCGTCTCGGCCAGCACCCAAGGGCCGGTGCCGATCGGCGCGCGAATGCCGTCGGCGGACGTGCGATCGATCAGCTGCGACGGCGCGATGAAGCGAAACGGGCGCGGCAGCGCCAGGTCCTGCAGCACCGGATAGTAGGGCGAGGCCAGGGTCAGCTCGACGGTGCGTGCGTCCAGCGCCTCGACGCCTGCGATGGCGTCGGTCAGCCCGAGCCAGGCGTGGCGCTCGCGGTTGGCGAGAATGGCCTCGAAGTTGGCCACCACCGCCGCTGCGTCGAAGGGCTCGCCGTTGGAGAAGGTGACGTCGTCGCGCAGCGTGAACGTATAAGCGAGGCCATCCTCGGAGACGTCCCAGCGCTCGGCGAGCCAGGGGGTGATCGTACCGTCGGTCTGGTAGCGCACCAGCGGATCGAACACCATCGCCTGGGCGAACATCTGGTTGGGGGTATAGAGGTGCGGATTCAGCGGGCCGACGTTGCTTGGCCAGGAGACGTCGAGTCGTGTCTGCGCCACGGCTTGCCCGGCAAGCCCCAATGTGAAAAGGAGTGCCGTCAGGGCACCAAGAGCCGCGCGCATGCTTACCTCGATCGTCTTGAAAAGTATGAAGAAGACGGGAAATTATCATACTTGCGCGGTCGGGCGTAGGGCGCGCCGGCGATTGCGAAAGTACCAGGCCAAACGACGGACACGAAAAAGCCGCTACCTTTCGGTAGCGGCTTTTTCGTAGAAGATGGTAGCGGGGACCGGATTTGAACCGATGACCTTCGGGTTATGAGCCCGACGAGCTACCAGACTGCTCCACCCCGCATCAACGTGGGGCGTATTATACCTAAGTCGCAGGAAGAGTCAAGAGGCGAGAATAAAAATGCGTCGAAAGGGCGTGGGTGTTATCACCCTGCAACAATGGGCGAGTAACGCTATGCTGTCAGGGGGCCTTGAAGAGCGGCCCCTGGCGGCAACAACAACAGCGTGCGTGGCGGGCAGGCAAGCTCGCGCGCCCATTCAGAATGGCTTGCGACACCGCCCGTCTTGTCGGGTCCGGGCCATTCGTTCTCTCGGGGAGGTAGTCAATGGCTAGTCAGTCCCAGGTGGCTTGGGTTACGGGTGGTACGGGCGGGATCGGCACGGCGATTTGTCGCGCGTTGGCGGCGGCAGGCTATTTCGTGGTGGCCGGGTATCGCAACCCGGAGAAGGCGAAAACGTGGCTCGAGAGCCAGAAGGCCGACGGTTTCGACAACATGGCGCTGTCCGGCGTGAACCTGTCGGACTACCAGGCGTGCATCGATGCCGCGCGCGAGATCACCGAAACCCACGGCCCGATCAGCGTGCTGGTGAACTGCGCCGGCATCACCCGCGACGGCACGATGAAGAAGATGTCCTACGAGCAGTGGGACGAGGTGATCGACACCAACCTCAACAGCGTCTTCAATACCTGTCGCAGCGTCGTCAACGCCATGCTCGAGCAGGAGTACGGGCGCATCATCAACATCTCCTCGATCAACGGGCGCAAGGGGCAGTTCGGCCAGGTCAACTACGCCGCCGCCAAGGCCGGCATGCACGGTCTGACCATGTCGCTGGCCCAGGAGACCGCCACCAAGGGTGTCACGGTCAATACCGTCTCGCCGGGCTACATCGCCACCGACATGATCATGGCGATTCCCGAGAAGGTGCGCGAGGCGATCCGCGAGACCATTCCGGTCAAGCGCTACGGCACGCCCGAGGAGATCGGTCGGCTGGTGGTGTTTCTCGCCGACAAGGAGTCCGGGTTCATCACCGGCGCCAACATCGACATCAACGGTGGCCAGTTCATGGGCTGAGGCTCGCCGCGTCGCGTCAAAAGAACGTCAGCAACGCCACGGCAGTAACGACACTGCAGCAACGATGAAGGGAGGCCGAGGCCTCCCTTCATCGTTGCTGCGCAAGCATCGCTAGACGCCGAGCGGGCGCGACAGCCGCGCCAGAAGGCGATCGAACTCGTCGGCTTCGCGCTCCCAGAGCGCCCGGGGCATCGGTCCCAGTGCCAGGAGCTCGGCGAGCACGTGCTCGATCTCCTCGGCCTGGCTGCGCTCGCCGCCGAGCCCGTCGTTCAGGCGCTCGACCTGGATGGCCAGGCGCAGCGGCTCGTCCCGGGGGCTGACGCTGCCCAGTGCCAGCAGCGATAGATGCACGCGAAGCCGCGCCAGGGCGTCCAGCAGCGCCGCCTCGTCGGGTGGGGAAGCCTGCTGGCGGGCGGCGTTGCTGGACGCC
>NZ_JAMZBC010000074.1 GCF_024158715.1 Halomonas sp. 707D7
CCATCGGCTTCGACGGCTTCATCGAACTGCTCGAAGGCGCCCACGAGATGGACCGCCACTTCATCGAGGCGCCCTTCTCGCAGAACATGCCGGTGCTGATGGCCTTGATCGGCATCTGGTACATCAACTTCATCGGTGCTGAGACCCAGGCCATCGTGCCCTACGACCAGGCGCTGAACCAGCTGCCGTCGTTTCTGCAGCAGCTCGACATGGAGTCCAACGGCAAGTCGGTGGACATCTTCGGCCACCCGGTCAACTACAAGACCGGCCCGATCGTCTGGGGCCAGACCGGCTCCAACGGCCAGCACGCCTTCTTCCAGCTATTGCACCAAGGTACGCGCTACGTGCCGATCGACTTCATCGCCTCTCTCAAGCCCGAACCCGGCATGGAGGAGCACCACTTCGCGCTTCTCACCAACATGCTCGCCCAGGCCAACGCCTTCATGGAAGGCAGCCAGAATGAGTCCCAAGAGCTCAGCCAGGACCCCTACAGCTGCCCCGGCAACCGCCCCTCCAGCACCCTGCTGCTCGACGAACTCACGCCAAAAAACCTCGGCGCACTGATCGCCCTCTACGAGCACAAGGTATTCGTCCAAGGCGTGATCTGGAACATCAACTCGTTCGATCAGTGGGGGGTGCAGTTGGGCAAGCG
Source organism: Halomonas sp. 707D7 (assembly GCF_024158715.1). Classification (GTDB taxonomy): domain Bacteria; phylum Pseudomonadota; class Gammaproteobacteria; order Pseudomonadales; family Halomonadaceae; genus Vreelandella. The sequence continues at coordinate 653 of NZ_JAMZBC010000074.1, forward strand.
TATCGCAGGCGAAATCAGTGAGCGTATTGATACCAATGCGGCGGATTTTGATGCCTCAACACAGGGGTTGCTGAAGTTGGTGCGGGCGCATTTTCCAAGCGGCCGTGCTGAGGAGGATGGCCAAGTTGAAAGTGGTAAAAAGACGGCCAGGAAGAAAGGCTAGAGAGTTTTAGAAAGTGAGACATAAGGTAAGCAAAAGCCTTGGCTGAATAGCCTGGGCTTTTTTGAAAGCGCAGAGCTGATTCTGCCCATTAGTTAAACCGCTTCCATCCAGTATTGCGTTGGTGTCTCCCCGCACCTTGTAAAACCCAGCCGCTCGTATAATGCGATGGCATGGCTCTGCTTCAAAACGCGAAGCCGTAAAGGCATGTTTGCCGCTCGTGCCTTTTTCAGCTCCTCACGAACAACCTGCGTTCCAATCCCCTGCCCTTGGTATTCAGGCACAAGAAATATGTCCCGCAGTTGAATAAACCCCTCTTCCTTTGTTATCCATACAGCGCCTACGTAGGTACCGTTTAAAGCCAAGATTTCAAAATCACCTTGACGCCATTTCTCATCAAAGGCTGGCTTTTGGAGTTTATCGTCCCAAACACCAAACTGACGCTCGACCACTTTTTGATAAGCGCTTGAATATGCGTTTCAGATGAAATCGCGGTCATTTTCTTCTGCTATCAATCTGGCAATTTGCATTTTTATAGCGCCTAAAAAGATTACTGCAATATTGATTTAATATGGAATAACGCCCACCATGAATGGCACGAGGAACGAGCGTCCGGCAACCTTGGGGAGCGAATTTAATGGCTTGGTTAGGCATTTACCACCAACCTTGGCCAAATTTCCAGCCACCTTTTAGTCGTGATCCGCTCCTCGAAATCCTGGAGCTTTGATCTTTTGGCATTAATAGTTACAGTAAAATTGAACAAGGGGTCGAAACCAAAAGGTGACACTAGCACAACGTCTCCAGAATTGTTTAAAGCGGCCCCAACCGCCGTTTCGACTTCAACCCAGTAGCTCATAGCATCTGAAGTTGACGTGTAGGGGCTATCGCAGTTCCGCCTATACATCCGCGCCTGGTTCTTTACCGACCATGGGAAATCCAAGACGCTTGTGAGCTGCTGCTCAAGCTGCCTATCTCTGACTTCAGAATTATCTACTGGATCAAAATATATCAGATCGATATCGTTTAGAGCTGTCAGCGATAGAAAGCCATGAACTTTGTCCCAAACCAGGTTCCGCACAAATCCCGCGGCAAGACACCAATCTGGGAGATCGAGGCTTGCGGCAGCAGAAAGTGCCCGCATCCGCTTGGAATCGTCTGCTATCCATTGCTTAATTCTGGCTTCATAGTTCATCGTATTGCCTAACGACTGGGCTCAGCAGCCGATTTGGAAGCGCACCGCGCTGGAAAACCGGTCCGCTGCAGCCCCTGCTTATGTTTAAAGTTCAATCATATCAGCTACTTGATATCCGAGGTTCGTCACCTCAAAGATTTCGCCTTTATGACCACGCTCAATAAGCAAACCTTCCTCAATCAACTCTTGAATGGCCGCTTCCCATCTGGCTACTTCTCGACGATCCTCGGACTGAACTAGATTTCTCCCATTAGTCTGAACGTCTGTACCCCCAATGTATCTTAGGTACATAACATTTCCATGGGTATCTGAACTGGCCTCTTTGAGTAAGACTTTCGCTTCATCTGATAACTCGGGAAGTCCACTCGAAGATTCAACAGGGACAGACGCATGTTGCCCAGATGCCTCTAGAAACGTTGGGTGTTCATTGAGCTTAAGCTGGAGATGCCGGTAGAACTTTTGGCGAAAATCTGAATGGCTATCGTAGCCCTCATATAATCCGCGTTTTTGGCAAGATTCTTTGAAGCGCTTGAGATGCTGCAATTGTTCTACATCTACTGAATCTATTGCGACAGGCTGACTCGAAAAGTAGAGCATTGCGGGTTTGCCTGTTTCGATGTGCCGCTCGATCTCTTCAACGGTTCCACTCGCATATTCAGAAGTTGCAGTTCCAATTCTTGTCCAGAACACCCCAACCAAAAGATCACATTTGTCTAGAACTTGGTTGTTAATTATCTCTTGCGGAGAGGAGCCCATTTCAGGAGATGAGTGCGACTCCCAGCCTATAGGTAAGAGTACGATGTTTCTTGCCACCGAATGGACCGCATTCCATTCGTAAATCACATCTCTGACAATCGCGCGCTCTGACGCAACGTCTCCAGGTGAGGCGATCATCACGTTGTAAACTCTTGCGTCATAGCTCATTTTCTATCCTTACTCCTTGAACATAACGCCCGCCATCACCAGTTGAAAAAACGGAGCAAAGCGGAGGTTTTGGTATCCGGTGCATGGCTTGGTTATGCGCTCTCACGGATAGCACGGACATCCTCGATATCCACCGGACGGGAGAGCGCAGATTTATAGTGGACCAGATCGTCTTTCAGCATAAGCGGAAGCTCAAGGCCCAGCAAATGCACTGTTGCGTAGCGAGAGAAATCTATGTTGAGTGGAACCCAAGTGTCGTTGCCTGCATCGAAGATTTGCGGACTGGCAGCATTACCTATCTCCACTTTGATGCCTTCATACTTGAACTGGACGTAGATTAGATCCCAGCCTTCCTCTTGGCGGTGAGCGGCAGCCTTGGATAGAAATTTTTGGCCGGCCTGAACTACTGACTCAAAGTGCTCAGCAGGGACAAAAAGGTCAATGTCGTTCAGATCACGCTCTGAGCCATACCCCTGTGCAGCGAGCCCTCCACAGATCAGAAAGGGAATATTCCTATCTCTCAGTAACCCCACAATCCATTCCGCTGCTAAATGATGCACGCCTCCTCCTTTTGCGCATAACAGTGATTATATACCCGGCTGCATAACCTCAATGGACGTACCAGCGCGTTCATTGAAGTTATCTAGCCGCCTGTATCAAATTTATCTCATTGATCTTATTGCTAGCAAAGAAAATTTTGGCTGCCTATTCAAAATTCGCGTGTCTTTTCACTTTACCTGAGGCTTGTAATTGTGGGTTGCGATCAGCGACCTTGCCGCCGCGCCATAGCCCTACTGATTAGCGTCTAGGCTGACTCAATAAGTAGTTGAGATGTGCGCACACTTCTGGCCCCCCCCTGCGCAGGTTATACATCACCGTGTTACGAATAGTGCCATCGCGACGCAGCCTATGACCGCGTATCATACCCTCCTTTTTCGCGCCCAAGCGCTCAATGGCACGTTGGCTTGCGTAGTTGACGTTGTCGGTGCGCCAGCCCACCACGTTACAACCCAACGTATCGAACGCATGTGTCAACAACAGCAGCTTGCAGGTGGTATTGATATGGGTACGCTGCGCGCGTTTGGCGTACCAAGTGCGGCCAATTTCCAACCGTTTTACCTCAGGCAGGATATCGTGATAGCTGGTCGTGCCCAGCACGGTACCGCTGGCTTCATCGCAGCCATCGCTTCGGTCAGTATCGATATAAAGGTTTAGCGACGCCATCGCGCATCAACGGCCACCCCCGAAGCGGGACGATCCCACCGCACTCCGAGGTGTGGCCGTGTCGCTTAACGCCCCTTGAAACCACCAGGACTTACCTGCCGAGTCAGAAGCGCTTACCCAGACTCAAGAACAGCGCGCTGCTGCGGGCGTCGTCGACATCGACATTGGCACCAATCTGAGCGTCGATACCACCGAGCGTCGCGCGAGCCCCCAAGTCGAGCTCCACGTAGTCGCGGTCAAGATCGAGCCGGGGCACGCGGTAATCGCCCAGCTGCGGCAGGGTTTGCAGGGTGGCGCTGGCGCCATCGTTCTGTTCGAATTCGTGATTGTAGCTGACCTGCAGGTAGGGGTTGAACGTCGGCCCGTCGCGTCGGATCTGCCAGCCCAGACGGCCCACCAGCGAGTCGACGTTCCGGTCGGGGTACGTAAGCGCCGTTGAGGAGCGCGCGGTTTCATCGAAGCCGTCGAGCTCGACGCGCTGCCACGTGAGCCCGGCGATGGGGCCGGTTTTTACATCGCTCCCGGCAATGGAGAAAGCGCTCACATCGACACCGGCGTTCAGCGCCGCCGTCAGGTTCTTCCCTTGCGTGGAGCCGCTGTGGCGTCGAGTGGCGCTGCCCAGTTGAATATCGCGGTCGATATCGACATCGAGCCAGGTATAGCTCAGCTGGGCGTTGGCCCAGGCGCTGTCAGTGTACCAGCCGGTGAACAGCCCAAGCGTCGTGTCCTGGCGCTGAAAGCTTCCGCGGCCGCCGCCAACGTCGGCGTCCTGATCGCCGTAGCCTGCGAACCCGCCCATCACCCAGCCGTTTTGATACCAGTCCACTCCCAAAAGCCCCGAGGGCTTGTTGGCATCATAAAGATCGCTCGAACCCAGCTTTTGGCGCTCGGCGCGAAGATCGCCCCACCAGCGCAAGCCGTTATCTAGCGGTATGGCATTCAGGTGCTCGGCGACCCGGTTAGCGCGGGTCCGCCCGGTCAGCACCGCCGAGTGGGTCACCAACTGCTGCAGCTGTGGCGCCTCGAGCATCGACACCACGACCTCGCCGATGATGCGATGGGTTGCGGGCGTGGGGTGAACTTCGTCGGCGAACATGTAGCGCTCACCGGCCTCCGGTGCTACCAGCGTGCCAGGATTACAAAGCGGCAGCGCCTGGGTACAGGCGCTATCCGTAATGTTGGTGAAACCATAGCGGCCGGGGTCGGCTGCGACCTCCTGTAGCAGTGAGAAGGTATCGACGGGTATGACATCGACCCCACTGGCCGCCACCGCTGCGTAGAGCGTTTCGTTGTACTGACCGGCAAGCGCGGTGGCACCGGCGCGGGTGGCCGGATCGCCGTTGAAGCGTGGCGTCAGCCCGAAATCGGGAATATTGAACAGCAGCACGTGCTGCGCACCGGCATTTTCGAGCGCGGCAGCGGCTTGGGCGGTGCCCACGGCGGCATCACGTATGATACTGGCAGCATCGCCCCCGGCGCTCACCGCGAACAGGTCGTTGGCACCGGCCCAAACGGCGTAAAGCGTATCTCCATCAGCGACGCCGCCGGTCGCCTGCAGATAGCTCGCGATCTGTTCGCTCAGCGGCGGCGCTGCGCCGAACAGAACGCTCGAAGGCGCCGTTACTCGAGCACCGCCGGCGGCGTAGTTGCTGCCGCCGGCGCTACTGGGATCTGCGCTGCCGCCAAAGCGGTCGGCGACACGCTCGGCCCACACTGGCCCGGGATTGACGGTAAAGCGCCCAACGAAATCACGCTGGCCGGGCGGCAGCGAAAGCAGTCGCGCGATGGGTTCACGGTAGTAGCCGCTATCGGTTAGGCTATCGCCGAAAAAGACGGTATCGTTGAAGGGCTCATCGAACATCGTGGCGGCAAGCGCCGAGAGCGGCAAGGCGCCTACGGCGACGAGAATACTCAGCGCCAGGCGCCGATAGCGTAGCGTGGGCATGACATCGTTCCTTTGATTGGTATTGTTATAAGTCGCTGGGCGATGGACGACCGGAAGTTCACGCCGGTGAGCAACGTTTAGCGATGTCTGATTTTATGGCACAGCGCCCTTCCCGCCGCAAGCCAGAACGCCTGACGAACGCAACGGCCGGGTATTTCCCCTGCAGACGAAAAACCGCCGGTGCGAGAACGCAGCGGCGGTTTTTGGATCGTTCAGCGAAGGTTACAACGTGTTCTTGTACGCCACGCCCCCTTTCATGATCAGCATCAGTTGCTCGTCGGGCTGGGTGAGCACGGTGATGTCGTCCAGCGGGTTGTCCTTGAGAATGATGACATCGCCGCGGGCACCGGGAATGATCTCGCCGAAATCGCCTACACAGCCGTAGGCATCCGCCGCGTGGCTGGTCGCGGCGCGGATCAGCTCGTCGGCGGGCACCACGTCTTTGCGCAGATTGAACTCATTGAGCTGATGGACCTGCATGCGCCCAAGCAGGTCAGAACCGTAAAGCATCTTCACCCCGTGCTGCTGAGCCATTTCAAGCGCCTTGCCGCCGGCCTCGAGTACTTCGAACACCTTGCGCTGAAGCTCTTCGGCCATGCCCGCCTCGACCCCTTCACGCGCCAGCGCGTCGTAGGTGCTCAGCGTCGGCGTCAGATAGGCGTCGTGCTCGAGAAACAGACGGCAGCTCTCTTCATCCATCAAGTTGCCGTGCTCGATGGTTTTCACGCCGCGCGGGATCAGCCGATTGATGGCACGCGCGGTATAGGCATGGGCCATGGTGTGAATATTAGCCGCGGTGGCTTCCTCGACGATGGCGTCGATCTCTTCCAGCGAGAACTGGGTACTGTCGATGCGGTCAGTGGGTGAAGCAACGCCCCCCGATGCCATGATCTTGATCTGTGTGGCCCCCTTACGGATCTCATCGCGCGCTGCCTGGCGCACCTCGCTCACGCCATCGCATACGCGGCCAAGGCCGGCGCAGCAAAAGCAGCCTTCGAACGTCTGTTGACCCGGCCCGCGCATGTCACCATGGCCGCCAGTCTGAGAGAGTGCGCGACCGGCGTACATGATCCGAGGGCCAAGAAGCGCGCCTTCGTCTACTGCTTTGGCCAAACCATAGTCCGCCCCACCAGCGTCGCGCACGGTGGTAAAACCACGCATCAGCATGGCTTCGAGAAGTTCCGATGACTTGGCGCCGACATAGAACGGCGACAGCGTTCCCAACAGCGCGAAGTTGGGTGTAATGGCAGTGACGTGAACGTGGGAATCCACGAGCCCGGGCATCAGGTAGTGCCCCTTGACGTCGATCACCTGGTCGTCGCTACCCTCGAGCGGGGATGCACTGACCGCGTCGATACGCCCTTCCTTGATGCGCACTTCGTGGTTGGCCAGTACCTGACCGCTGCGCGAGTCGACGACGTTCGCGTTGATGAAACGAATAGTGGACATGGGTGCTCCTTGAAATGAAGGCGTCAAAACATTTTCTGCGGAAGATAAAGTGAAAGCGCGGGAATCAACACGATGAGCAGCAGCGCAACGATGTCCATCACAATGAACCAGCTCACCCCCTTGAAGACCTCGCTCAGGCGGACGCTATTACCCAGCGAGCCCTTGATCACGTACACGTTGAGGCCGATAGGTGGCGTCACCAGCCCGACTTCCAAAAGCTTGACCACGATGATGCCAAACCAGACCAGATTGAGATCCGCGCCTTCCACCAGCGGAAGAATCAGCGGCAGGGTCAAAAGCAGCAGACCGATCGAGTCGATGAACATGCCAAGGATCAAGTAGATCAGCGCTACCGCCAGAATGATCCACCAGGTCTCGGTGCTCACTCCCAGAATCAGCTCTGAAAACGCCGAGGGTACGCCGCTCATCGCCAGAAAACGGGTGAAAAAGAGCGAGCCGATAAGAATGATGAAGATGCTGGCGGTGCTCACCGCCGTTTGCGTCACCGCCTCGCGCACGGCGGCAACGCTCAGCGTGCGCCGCGCAAGAGCGATAACTGCCGCGATGGTCGTTCCCACGGCGCCGGCTTCCGTCGGCGAGAAGATGCCGGTGAAAATACCGCCGAGCACCAGAGCGATCAGAAGCGGCAGCGGCCAGACGTTCTTGAACGCCTCCCACTTCTCGCTCCAGCTGGAGCGCACGTTGGCGTCGCCCGCCAGGCTTGGGTTGAGCTTGGTGCGCACCATGATCATGACGATGTAGAGGAGCGCCGACAGCACGCCGGGCAGAAAACCCGCCATGAAGAGCTGACCCACTGAAACTTGCGCGTATACCCCGTAGAGCACCAGTAGTACGCTGGGCGGAATGAGTGATCCAAGCGTTCCCGACGCCGCCACGGTACCGGTAGCCAACCCCTTGTCGTAGTTGTGTTTGAGCATCTCGGGCACGGCAATGCGCGACATGGCCGCAGAGGTAGCCACGCTCGAACCAGAGGCGGCGGCAAAAAAGGCGGAGGCCATGACGCTGGAGACCGCAAGCCCGCCAGGAAGACGCGCCAGATAAAGGCGCATCGCCTGAAAGAGCCCTTGGGTCATGTTGGTGGTCGTGCACAGGTAGCCCATGAAAAGGAACATCGGGGCGGCGGTCAGCTCCCAGGTGCCGGCGAAATCAAACGGCGTGGCGGAAATCATGCCCCATGCCACGCGCATGCTGGTCATCTCGCCGATGCCGATGATCGAAACGAGCCCCAGAGCGATGCCGATGGGCACCCGCAGGGCGATCAGGACCAAAGCGATGGCAATGCCTGCCACGCCTATCTCGATATTACTCATGGGGCTGCTCCTACAGGGCTTGGCGCAATCGCACGGCCTTGATCATATTGGCGAGAATGGCCAAGCACATGGCGGCGAAGCCGGCCGGCAGTGCCCAGCGGCTAGGCCACAGGTAAAACGTGAAATTGGCCATGGCGGTTTCCTGGCGCAAGGTGGCCCGCATCGCGTCCAGATAGCTCTGATAACAGAGCATGCCGAAGTAGATCAGCCCTAGAGCGCCTGCGAACAGGTAAAAAGCCAGTTGCACGCCAGCGGGCATGCGCCCCACCACGACATCGACACTGATGTGCTCACGCTGGAGTTCGACGTAGGCAATCGGCAGAAAGACCACTGCGACCATGTAATAGAACGAGACGAACTCGAGGGTACCGGTGAAGGACTTGCCGAAGAAGAACCGTAATGCCACGTCCAGCGAGACGTGAAGTGCCATCAGGATCAGAAACAACGCAGCCAGCACCAATGCGCTTTTGGCGACCCATTGGCTCAAGGATTCAACGATGCGCGCGATCATAAAGTCTCTCTTGTCTTCGCCGGGGAAGATGAAAAGCCAAGCTCGACGAGGGCGTCTCTCCAGAAAATCAGCATGTCGCGGTAAAGCTCCGGGTCGTCGCGCCATATGCTTTGTGCGCCCATGCCGCGCATCATGCAAAGCGTGGCGTTCAGCGCCACGCGGTTTTGACGCGACGTATGCCGTGAGCTTGCTACCAGCTGCTCCCAGATGGCTTCCAACGAACCGTTGAACCTGGCCGCAAGGGGAATGAGCACTTTCATGATATCGGGGTCGGTACGTGCAGCACTCAAATACTCCAGCGTCACCATGTACAGATCCCCTTTGAAGTGCTCGTGGAGTACTCTCAAGAGGCTATCAAAATCGAAGTTACCTTCACTCACGCTGATCGTCAGTTGGCGAACGCTCTCGACCTCGCGGTTGAGCAGGTCCTCCAGCGCCGACTGCATCAAAAGCGTCTTCGACGGGTAGTGATGCACCAGCGCCCCTCGAGAAACACCGGCCTGACGAGCGACATCCACAGTCGAGGTATCACGAATGCCCTTGGCGAGTACGCACTCGATCGTTGCCTGCATCACGCGCGCTTGGGTATTACGCGAACGCTCTTCCTGATTCTGTCGCTTCGTCATGACGGCTCCTTATCGATCTGGTAGGTGTTGGCTGGCTTTGAAAGCCACTCTACGTCAAATCAATACATGCCGTAATCCGCCGGGAGCTTGCTGTAGATTTCGTCCATCGCCAACTGAGCCAGCGCTTCTTCATCGGTGCGATCGACCCCTTCCAGCAGGGTTTGCCACTTGTCGATGGTGGCGAGGAAATCGTCGATCAGCGCTTCGGGATCTTCCACGCCGTACTCGTCATGCGCCTTGGCGTAGATGTCGGACAACGCCTTTTCGCGGAAGGCTTCCACGGAGGCCATCAAGTCATCTTCCGGCTCGTAGACGTTATTGCCGTGCTCTTTCGCCTCTTCGATAGCGGACTCTGCGGCACTGATGAATTGAACCACCATCCGCGTCATGGCGTGAGCGGTAGCCTCTTTGAATACGTCGCGCTCTTCATCGCTCAAGCCAGCCCAGAAGCCTTCGTTGAAGCCCCACTGCGGGCCGGACCAGTACATGCCGGTAGGCAAGAGTGTGGTGTGCTCTGCCACTTCCCACAATGAACGATCGATCAGATCGTTGGCCGCATTGGTCGCGCAGTCCAGCGAGCCGCGGTCGAGGCCACTGTACATTTCGCTGGACGGCACGTTGACCGGCGTACCGCCCGCTTCTTCCACCCAGGCCGAAACGGTCGAGCCTGCGGTGCGAATACGCTTGCCGCGCAGTTCTTCGAGAGTACGTACCGGCTCGCGGCAGAACATGACGTAGGGCGGCGTGCTGTAGGCGCCAAGATAGACGATGCCGAGATCTTCCCACTCCGCCAGTTGAGTGGGGTTGTTCATGCTGAAATCGGTAACGGCGAGAATGCTCACCAGCGGATCGGCATAGTTGAAGCCGAGCTCCTGTACGGCGTTGGCGACCGGCATTTCGGAGGGCGTGTAAATAGCGGCGTGGTGAGCGACTTGAACGATATTGTCCTGAATGCCCTGGAGATTGGCGCGAGGCGCCAGTAGCACGGTTCCGGTATAGACCTCCGGCGCCAGCTCTCCCCCGGAGAGCTCTTCGACCATATCCGCCCACTCGATATAGCCATAGCGTGAATGGGGGTGCTGCTGATCGTAAAAGGAGTTGGCGATGAAAGACGTTTCTGCTTGGGCCGTGATACTCAAAGCAGGGAGGACGAAGGCAGAAACGGCAACCGCTAATGATGTGCGTTTGAAGTTCATGGTGAGGTTTCCTGCAGCAAATTAGACATCGTTATTAATGTTATGTTATTGCATATTTAAAGTTTGTACGTTTCAAACTCTAAAGCATTGATGCACTATCGAATCTAAACTCATGCAAAAATAAAAACAAGCAGGACTGTTTGTTTTTATTGAAATGAATTTTCCGATGCTGGTAAATTGTTGATGAACAAACAAAAACGCACAACACTGGATCTCAAAGGCACTTGGCGAGGCATTCGCCTGATGCTACCGCTGGCATGTTTCACTATCGCCTTCGGGCTGGCCTTCGGTGTGGCGGCCTCACACCACGGCCTTGCCGCGTGGCAGGCGATGTCGATGAGTACACTGGTGTTCGCCGCGCCTTCGCAGTTCGCCGCGCTGGAGCTTTGGCAAGCGCCTTTGCCCTTAATGGCACTGGCGGGTACGACGCTTGCCATTCACACCCGGCACATGCTGATGGGCGCCTCGCTCTATCCCTGGCTTGCGCCTTTACCACGCCTGCAGCGGTTCTCGGTCATTTTCTTGGTCACGGATTCGAACTGGGCGCTCGCGCTTTCCAAATACCAGCAGGGCGAGCGCAACGTCGGCATCTTGCTGGGCGGCGGTATCGCGCTCTGGGCGGCCTGGGTGCTGGGAACCGGCGCGGGGCTAGTGTTCGGCAGCGGCATCCCTAACCCGGAGCGCTTTGGGCTGGACATGATCATGCTCTGCTTTCTACTGGTGATAGTCATCGGCAACCGCCCGCAGGCGTCCATGGTACTCCCTTGGTTTGCGGCGGGCAGCAGCGCGCTATTGGCGTACTGGTGGCTGCCGCCTTTTCTGCACGTCATGATGGGGGCACTGACCGGTGGGCTCACTGCGGTGCTGCTTGCCCGATATCGGGGCATGAAGGTGAGCGCATGAACACCCCGACCGTCTGGTCGTCGCTCGCTGCCATCACCATCATGGTGCTCATCGGCTATGGCTCGCGAGTGCTGGGACTGATCGTCATGACGCGCCTGACGCTTGGACCGAACGTACGTCTTTTCATCGATGCCATGTCAAGTTCTGTTCTTATAGCCATCCTGACGCCGATGATCGTCAATGGTGATCACGCCACCCGCGTTGCCGCCCTGGCCGCAGGTTTGGTGGCAGTCGCGTTAAAGAGTCCCCTCGCTTCCATCACCGTGGGTATCCTTTGCGCATCGCTTTGGCGCTGGCTGTCGTAGTGCTTTTTTAAAAAACGCCATGACGTTCCAGCCGCCGCGCTCACCGCTTGGCAAGTCGTCTCTTCGCCAGTGTCATTGATGCAAAGAGTCATCGGTAACTCCCACAGAGTATTCGTCCCCTCAACGATCACGAATCGGAATTGGGCCGATAGGCGCAACGTTAGGCATGAAGAGCGTGACTTCGGTGACGTCGTGCATCGGCGCGACGAAGTCGGCTTTCCAGCTTCCCACGCGCGGGTTGCGCTCCGGGTCGTAGTTGAAGCCCAGGCGCAGGCTTTTCGGGGCGAGGACGTCGCCGTTTTCGCGCAGCAGCGAGAAGGACTGGTCGCCGAACTCGGCGTAGATCCGCCCGTCGATGCGCTCGAGCGGGATGTTGTCGTAGATCAGCTCACCGGCGTAGCCGGGGTAGTCAGTCAGGAAACGCACTTCGATGTGTAGTACGCCCTCCTTGCGAACGGCGCGATAGGGCTCGGCGTAGGCGTGGCCGCTGGCGGTCGGCGCGCGTTGGGTATCGAGAGCGAAGGCAGGCGTGGTCGAACATATCAACAGCACAAGTATGAAAAGTCCGCGAAGCATCTTGGGTCACTCGTAATATGGAAGACAAGAAACGCACGGAGCCGCCCGCAGGCGGCTCCGGCATACGGTGCTGGGTTACTCGGCGTCGAGGCCGAAGGCGTTCATGCTGGCGCGGAACACGTCGGTGTTGTCGACCCAGTAGTGGCTCTCTTCGTCCCCTTCGTAGATCGCCAGGCCTTCCTCGGGCTCGGCGATGTCGAGGAAGTAGTCGGCACCTGCGCCTTTGGCGTAGAGCGGCACCAGCTCGCGAGTGTGGTTGTCGGAGTGCCAGCGCACCAGCGGCAGCGCCCCGGCCCCCTGGTTGACGATCGGACTGTAGGCCCGGGTGTCGGAATCCGGGCCCTGCAGCAGGCCGTTGCCGTGGTCGGTGGTGACGATGATCAGGGTGTCGTCCCAGGAGCTTTCGTTTTCCACCCACTCGACGGCCGCCTCGACGGCTTCGTTGAAGTCGATCTGCTCCTCGATGATGCGGGGCAGATTGTTGGCGTGGGCGGCCCAGTCGACGGCGCCCCCTTCGACCATCAAAAAGAAGCCGTTGTCGCGGCCATCATCACTGGCGCTCAGCACGTTGAGCGCGGCGCCGGTCAGGGTGGCCAGGCTCGGCGAGGTGTCGAGGAAGTTACCCGCGCCGACGCCCGGGCGGCTGTACTGCAGGGTCTGAATGTTCTGTACCAGGCCCAGCACCTTCTCCTTGGGCAGGTCGAGTTCGCCGGCCGCCAGGGCTTCGAAGTCGTCCTTGCTCTCGATGAAGGCGTAGTCCGTCTCGCCGTCGACCAGGCGCTGGTAGGTCTCTTCTCCGCCGATGAAGCGGAAGTCGCTCTCGCGAGGCTCGTCGACGCGCTCGCCGGCGGCGTCGTAATAGGGGTGACCCGTGCCGATGGCGATGGTGGCAAGCCCTGACTCGATGATCTCGCGACCGATGGCGCTGTAGTCGTTGCGGCTGACGTTGTGGGCCAGAAAGCCTGCCGGCGTCGCGTGGGAGATCTGCACCGAGGAGACCACGCCGAGCGCCCGGCCGCTCTCGACGGTATATTCGCCGATGTGCTTGAGCGGCTGGTCGTCGTTGGACCAGTTGATGGCATTGTTGTAGCTCTTCTGACCCGAGGCCAGGGCCGTGGCGGCGGCAGCGCTGTCGGTGTAGTCGGCGCGCGCGTAATCGTAGCCGGCAAAGTAGCCCTTGTAGTTGCCGAGGCTTCCTTCGAAGACGCTATCCACGCTTTCGTCGTTCCAGAGCTCTGCGGGGTCGAAAGTGACCTGATCGGCATCGCTTCTGGTCGGCGTGTTGGAGGTGTTGAGCGGATGGGTCGCCATGAACAGCTGCGTGTCGAAGTCATCGTAAACTTCGTGGCCCAGCGCCCCGTGGCGGTAGTAGCTCGCCGCGCGGAAGGTTTCGATGCCCGTCCCGTCGGTGATCAGCAGAATGACGTTCTTGGCCGGCCCCTGCTGTGCCGCGGCGCTGCCCAGGGTGGCGCCGGTGACGGCAGCGGTGACGGAAAGCGCCACCATGGAGCGCTTGAATAGCGTTTTCATCGTGTTCCCCTCTTTGATGTTCAGGCGTTGTTGGCGCAGGGAAGCGTAGCGATGAAAGATGACAGTATGGTGATTTACTTGATTAAAAGGCTCTAGACAAAAAACGGCGAGGCGCAAGCGCCTCGCCGCAGGATCACGCGCTTACAGCATGCGCGGAATCTGGGAAGAGTGGTGGTGCAGGATGGGCGCCTCCTTGGAGAGATCCACCACGTAGCTGAAGCGCGCCTCGAAGTTGAGAAGCTCGCCATCGACCTCGAAGCGCCAGTTGTAAAGGCCGGTCAGCGCGGCGATGGTCTCGGAGATTTCCTGCACGATCACGGTCTTCTCGTGGAGAGTGATGCTCAGCCCCGGACGCGCGCCGAGGCGCTCGAAATAATCGCGATGCTTTTCGCGGGTATCGGAAATACGGTTGGAAAAGGTGGGAATCAGTACGGCGTTCTCATCGTAAAGCGACAGCAGCGCTTCGACGTCGGCACTGTTGATCGCCTGCATCCACTCGTTGAGCACGTCTTGGGGGGTTCTCATCGTAATGACCTCTTCGAACAGGGGGGACTTTAATAGGCCGCGGGCTCCGGCGACACTGACGACAGCCTTTGTAACGCTTAGCTTTTCTAAATCAAGCCCGGCACTCTCATATGCAAAGACTATCTTACCCAAATAGACCCGACCTCGCATGTCAAGTTCACTTTGGTCGATATACTGTTGATGGAGACGCGGAGTTTTCTCGTTGCTTGCATCGATCACCCAAGCCGACTACTGTATATAAAAACATGCAACGGGTGACCGACGTGACTTCGATACCCTTGTCGCAGGGCCCGGCCATCAAGGGTCGCGGCGCCACTTTCGATCCGCCCAATCGCTTCGCGCCCACCTGTAGCGTTGCCGAACCCGACGGCTGGTGGCAGGCCGAAACGCCCTCGTCGCTTGCCACGGAGGTGCGCGAGGAACCGACCAAAAGCGCGCTCTCCTGGAACGCGTCGCCGGATCTCTCCTTCGATCGCTCCTTGAATCCCTACCGTGGCTGCGAGCACGGCTGCATCTACTG
>NZ_JAMZBC010000075.1 GCF_024158715.1 Halomonas sp. 707D7
GTAAAATACCTTGACTAGAGGCACGCCCATGAACAGAGGTCTTCATCAGCCTGGCGAGTTTCGTGACAACTGCGGTTTCGGGCTCATCGCCCATATGCAAGGGCAGGCCAGTCACGATCTCTTGAAGACAGCGATCGAATCGCTGACCTGCATGACCCACCGTGGCGGTATCGCCGCCGACGGCAAGACCGGCGACGGCTGTGGTCTGCTGCTCAAGATGCCGACCCGCTTCATGCGCGAAAGCGCTCGCGAAGCGCTGGACGTCACCCTCGGCGAACACTTCGCCGTGGGCGTGATCTTTTTGCCCGACGACGATGCGCGTGCCCGGCAGGCCCGCGAGACCCTGGAGCGCGAGCTTGCGGCGCGCGGGCTTGCGTGCGTTGGCTGGCGCGACGTGCCGACGGATCCAAGCGTCTGCGGGCCGATGGCGCTGGACTGCCTGCCGCGCATCGAGCAGGTCTTCGTCGAGCCCGGCAACCGCGACACCTTCACCGTGGATCTGTTCATGGCGCGCCGTCGCGCCGAGCAGGCCCTCAAGCAGGAGGAGGATTTCTACGTCGCCTCGCTCTCTTCCGAGGTCGTCTCCTATAAGGGCCTGGTGATGCCGGAAGACCTGCCGGCGTTCTATAAGGACTTGAACGACGAGCGCCTGGAAACCGCCATCTGCGTCTTCCACCAGCGCTTCTCGACCAACACCGCGCCGCGCTGGCCGCTGGCCCAGCCGTTTCGCCTGCTCGCTCACAACGGCGAGATCAACACCATCGAGGCCAACCGCGGCTGGGCGAACTCCCGCAAGGCCAATTTCGCAAGCGACCGGCTGCCGGACATCGCCGAGCTTGACGAGATCGTCAACACCACCGGCTCCGACTCCTCGAGCATGGACAACATGCTCGAAGTGCTGCTCACCGGCGGCATGGAACTTCACCGTGCGGTGCGCATGATGGTGCCGCCGGCGTGGCAGAACGTCGAGACCATGGATGCCGAGCTGCGCGCGTTCTACGAGTACAACTCCATGCACATGGAGCCCTGGGATGGTCCCGCCGGCGTGGTCATGACCGACGGCCGCCAGGCGGTGTGCATGCTCGATCGCAACGGCCTGCGCCCGGCGCGCTGGGTGATGACCAAGAACGGCTACATCACGCTCGCCTCCGAAACCGGCACCTACGGCTACAAGCCGGAGGACGTGGTCGCCAAGGGTCGCGTCGGCCCGGGCCAGATGCTCGCCGTCGACACCCAGACCGGCGAAGTGCTGCACACCGACGACATCGACAGCCGCCTGAAGTCCGCCTACCCCTACAAGCGCTGGCTCAAGGAGCAGGCCAACTACCTCGAGTCCGCGCTGACCGAGCTTGCTCGCTTCCAGAACATGGACGGCGAGGCGCTGGGCGTGCAGCAGAAGATGTTCCAGGTGACCTTCGAGGAGCGTGACCAGGTGCTGCGTCCGCTGGCGGAGAGCGGTCAGGAAGCGGTGGGCTCTATGGGCGACGACACGCCGATGGCGGTGCTGTCGAGCCGTCCGCGCCTGCTCACCGACTACTTCCGCCAGAAGTTCGCTCAGGTGACCAACCCGCCGATCGACCCGCTGCGCGAGGCGATCGTGATGTCGCTGGAAACCTGCTGCGGCGCCGAGCTCAACGTCTTCAAGGCGACCCCGGAGCACGCCCACCGTCTGATCCTGACCACGCCGATCCTGTCGCCGCGCAAGTTCACCGCGCTGGTCAGCCAGGAGGACCCGGCGTTTTCGAGCTGCACGCTGAGCCTGGGCTACGACCCGGAGACGACCAGCCTCAAGCAGGCGGTCACCGCACTCGCCCAGCGCGCCGAGCAGCGTGTGAAAGAGGGTTGCGTGCTGCTGGTGCTTTCTGACGCCGAGCTGCCCAAGGGCGAAGTGCCGATCCAGGCCGCGCTCGCCGTCGGCGCGGTGCACAGCCACCTGGGGCGGCTGGCCATGCGCCCGATGGCGAACATCATCGTCGAAACCGGCTACGCCCGCGACGCCCATCAGATGGCGGTACTGTTCGGCGTCGGCGCCACGGCGGTCTACCCGTGGCTCGCCTATCAGGTGATGGCGGACATGCACCGCGTCGGCGAGCTGACCGGCAACCCGGCGGATACCCGCGAGAACTACCGCAAGGGCCTGCAGAAGGGGCTGTTCAAGATCCTCTCGAAGATGGGAATCTCGACGCTCGCCTCCTACCGCGGCTCGATGCTGTTCGAGGCGGTGGGACTCAATGACGAGATCATGGATACCTGCTTCGTGGGCATGGCCTCGCGCATCCAGGGCGCCGGTTTCAGCGAGCTGCAGATGCAGCAGACGCTGCTGGCCCGGGACGCCTGGTCGCCGCGCAAGGGGCTCTCCCAGGGTGGCCAGCTCAAGTACGTGCATGGCCACGAGTACCACGCCTACAACCCGGATGTGGTCAAGACCCTGCAGGCGGCGGTGCAGGAGGGTAGCTACGCCAAGTGGAAGACGTTCGCCCAGCTGGTCAACGAGCGCCCGGTGGCGACCATTCGCGATCTTCTCAAGCTCAAGCAGACGGGGGACGCCATCCCGCTCGACGAGGTCGAGTCCGTCGAGAGCCTGCTGCCGCGCTTCGACAGCGCCGGCATGTCTCTGGGCGCGCTGTCGCCGGAGGCCCACGAGGCGCTGGCCCAGGCGATGAACGAGGCCGGCGGTCGCTCCAACTCCGGCGAAGGCGGCGAAGACCATGCCCGCTACGGCACCATCCGAAGCTCCAAGATCAAGCAGATCGCCTCCGGCCGCTTCGGCGTCACGCCGTCGTATCTGGTCAACGCCGAGGTGCTGCAGATCAAGGTCGCCCAGGGCGCCAAGCCCGGCGAAGGCGGCCAGCTCCCTGGCGGCAAGGTCAACGCGCTGATCGCGCGGCTGCGCTACGCGGTGCCTGGCGTCACGCTGATTTCGCCACCGCCGCACCACGACATCTACTCGATCGAGGACCTGGCCCAGCTGATCTTCGATTTGAAACAGGTCAACCCGGAGGCCCAGGTGTCGGTCAAGCTGGTCTCCGAGCCCGGCATCGGCACCATCGCCACGGGCGTTGCCAAGGCCTACGCGGATCTGATCACGGTGTCCGGCTACGACGGCGGCACCGCCGCGAGCCCGCTGACCTCGATCAAGCACGCCGGCTCTCCCTGGGAGCTTGGCTTGCCCGAGGTGCACCAGGCGCTGCGCATCAACGGGCTGCGCGACAAGATTCGCCTGCAGACCGACGGCGGCCTGAAGACCGGCCTCGACGTCATCAAGGCGGCGATCCTGGGTGCCGAGAGCTTCGGCTTCGGCACCGCCCCCATGGTGGCGCTGGGCTGCAAGTACCTGCGCATCTGCCACCTGAACAACTGCGCCACCGGGGTGGCGACGCAAGACGACTACCTGCGCGGCGAGCACTTCCGTGGCACCGTCGACATGGTCAAGAACTACTTCCGCTTCATCGCCGAGGAAGTGCGCGAGATCATGGCCCAGCTCGGCGTGCGAAAGCTCACCGACCTGATCGGTCGCACCGACCTGCTGGAGGCGATCGAGGGCCACACCGCCGCCCAGCGGGGGCTCGATCTCACGCCGCTGCTGAAAAACGACTTCG
The DNA here is from genome assembly GCF_024158715.1 of Halomonas sp. 707D7. GTDB lineage: Bacteria > Pseudomonadota > Gammaproteobacteria > Pseudomonadales > Halomonadaceae > Vreelandella. The sequence continues at coordinate 3,600 of NZ_JAMZBC010000075.1, forward strand.
TTCCGGCGGACGCGCCGCAGTTCTGCACCGTCAGCCGCAACGTGCCCCACGATCCGGGCGCCAAGAACCAGGAGGTGCTCGAGGCGATCAAGAGTGCCATCGAGAACCGCTCCGGCGGCGAGTTCAGCTTCTCGATCACCAACTGTGATCGCAGCGTCGGCGCGCTCTCCTCGGGTGCCATCGCCAAGCGCTACGGCGAAGAGGGGCTGGAAGACGCCCCGATCACCGCGCGCTTCACCGGCGTGGCGGGGCAGAGCTTCGGGGTGTGGAACGCGCGTGGCTTGAACCTGTACCTCGAGGGCGACGCCAACGACTACGTCGGCAAGGGCATGAATGGCGGGCGCATCGTCATCGTGCCGCCAGCGGTGAGCGAGTTCGAGAGCCACAAGACGGCGATCGTCGGCAACACCTGCCTGTACGGCGCGACCGGCGGCACCCTGTTCGCCGCGGGCGTGGCCGGCGAGCGCTTCGGGGTGCGCAACTCCGGCGCCACCGCCGTCATCGAAGGCGCGGGCGATCACTGCTGCGAATACATGACCGGCGGGCTGGTCTGCGTGCTGGGTGAAACCGGCGTCAACTTCGGCGCGGGCATGACCGGCGGCTTTGCCTACGTGCTGGACGAACAGCGCGACTTCGTGGACAAGTACAACCACGAGCTGGTGGAGATCCACCGGGTGAACACCGAAGCGATGGAGGCCTACCGCCGCCACCTGCGCGAGATGATCGAGGCCTACGTGGCCGAGACGGGCTCACGCCGCGGCGCCGCCATTCTGGAAGACTTCAGCGACTACGTGCGTCACTTCTGGCTGGTCAAACCGAAGGCGGCGAGCCTGGGTAGCCTGCTGGATCAATCTCGGCGTCAGCCGCAGTAAACCCGTGCCTACGCCGAGAGGAGAGAGATCATGGCCAACCGTTTGAGCAACGATTTTCAGTTCATCGACGTGGGTCGCAAGGACCCGCAGAAGAAAGAGGCGCACACCCGCGCCCGTGAATTCGCCGAAATCTACGAGCCGTTCAAGCCGACGGACGCGGCGAGCCAGGCGCACCGCTGCCTGCACTGCGGCAACCCGTACTGCGAGTGGAAGTGCCCGGTGCACAACTACATTCCCAACTGGCTGCAGCTCGTCGTGGAAGGCAACATCATCGAGGCCGCCGAGCTTTCCCACAAGACCAACTCGCTGCCGGAGGTGTGCGGCCGGGTCTGCCCCCAGGACCGCCTGTGCGAGGGGGATTGCACCCTCAACGACGGCTTCGGTGCGGTGACCATCGGCTCGATCGAGAAGTACATCACCGACACGGCCTTCGCCATGGGCTGGCGTCCGGACATGTCGAAGGTGGTGTGGACCGACAAGAAGGTCGCGATCATCGGCGCCGGCCCCGCGGGTCTCGGGGCTGCCGACATTCTCGCCCGCAACGGCGTCAAGCCCGTGGTGTTCGACCGCCACCCGGAGATCGGCGGGCTTCTGACCTTCGGCATTCCCGAGTTCAAGCTCGAGAAGAACGTCATGGAGCGCCGCCGCGCGGTGTTCGAGGAGATGGGCATCGAGTTTCGCCTCAACGTCGAGATCGGCGTGGACATCGAGTTCGATACCCTGGTGCAGGAGTATGACGCGGTGTTCCTCGGCATGGGCACCTACCAGTACATGGAAGGCGGCTTCCCGGGTGAAGACCTGCCCGGCGTCTACAAGGCGCTGGATTTCCTGATCGCCAACGTCAACCGCCGCCTGGGCTTCGAGAAGGACCCGGCGGACTACATCTCGATGGAAGGCAAGCGCGTGGTGGTGCTCGGCGGTGGCGACACGGCGATGGACTGCAACCGCACCTCGATTCGCCAGCGCGCGACGAGCGTGACCTGCGCCTACCGCCGCGACGAGGAGAACATGCCGGGTTCGCGGCGCGAAGTGGCCAACGCCCGGGAAGAGGGCGTCGAGTTCCTGTTCAACCGCCAGCCCGTCGCCGTGGTTGGCGAAGGCAGGGTCGAAGGCGTGAAGGTGGTGCGCACTCGCCTGGGCGAGGCCGACGAGAACGGCCGCCGCCGCCCGGAGATCGTGCCCGGCTCCGAAGAGGTGATTCCAGCGGACGCCGTGGTCGTCGCCTTCGGCTTCCAGGCAAGCCCGATCCCCTGGTTCGAGGGCTCGAGCATCGAGGTGTGCGAGCGCAACCTGGTCAAGGCGCCGGAGCACGGCCGCTTCGCCTTCCAGACCACCAACGAGAAGATCTTCGCCGGTGGCGACATGGTGCGCGGCTCGGATCTGGTGGTCACCGCCATCTACGAGGGCCGCCAGGCCGCCGAGGGCATGCTGGACTACCTGGGCGTGTAGCGCGCAGGCGGGGAGGGCGCGCCAGGCGCTCTTCCCGCTCCCTCCCGCCGGGCAGTTCAATTGAGCCCAAAGGCGTACTCTGCTATTCTGTCGTCCCATCCTGGTGTGGCTTTCTGCAACACCCCTTGATCACGTTTCTACAGGTTTTCCATGACACGATATATCTTCGTGACCGGCGGCGTTGTGTCCTCTCTTGGCAAGGGCATTGCGTCGGCCTCGCTGGCGGCGATTCTCGAGGCTCGCGGCCTCAAGGTCACCATGCTCAAGCTCGACCCGTACATCAACGTGGACCCGGGCACCATGAGCCCCTTCCAGCACGGCGAGGTGTTCGTCACCGAGGATGGCGCCGAAACGGACCTGGACCTGGGCCACTACGAGCGTTTCATTCGCACCAAGATGACCCAGGGCAACAACTTCACCACCGGCCGGGTCTACGAGCACGTGCTGCGCAAGGAGCGCCGCGGTGACTACCTGGGCGGCACGGTGCAGGTGATTCCGCACATCACCGACGAGATCAAGCAGCGGGTCTACGCCGGGGGCGAAGGCTTCGACGTGGCGCTGGTCGAGATCGGCGGCACCGTCGGCGACATCGAGTCGCTGCCGTTTCTGGAGTCGATCCGCCAGATCAGAAGCGAGCTCGGCGCGAGCCGCGCGATCTACATGCACCTGACCCTGGTGCCCTACATCAAGACCGCCGGCGAGACCAAGACCAAGCCGACCCAGCACAGCGTCAAGGAGCTGCGCTCGATCGGTATCCAGCCGGACATCCTGATCTGTCGCAGCGAAGTCGAGCTCGAGGAGAGCGAGCGGCGCAAGATCGCGCTGTTCACCAACGTCGAGGAGCGCGCGGTGGTGCCGCTGCAGGACGCCGACACCATCTACCGCATCCCGCTGATGCTCCACGAGCACGGCCTCGATGACATCGTCTGCGACAAGCTGCGCCTGGACGCGGCGCCGGCGGATCTCGACGAGTGGGTCAAGGTGCTCGACGCCAAGCTCAACCCGCTGAAGTCGGTGAGCATCGCCATGGTCGGCAAGTACATGGAGCTGCTCGACGCTTACAAATCCCTCAACGAGGCGCTGATTCACGCCGGTATCCAGGGGCGCATCAAGGTCAACGTCGATTACATCGACTCCGAGGACATCGAGCGCCACGGCACCGAGCGCCTGGCGGGCAAGGACGCGATCCTGGTACCCGGCGGCTTCGGCGAGCGCGGCGTGGAAGGCAAGATCCTGACCGCCCAGTACGCCCGCGAGAACAACGTGCCGTACCTCGGCATTTGCTTGGGCATGCAGGTCGCGGTGATCGAGTTCGCCCGCAACGTGGCGGGCTGGACGGACGCCAACTCCACCGAGTTCACCCACGATACGAAGCACCCGGTGGTCGGTCTGATCACCGAGTGGATCAATGCCGAGGGCAAGATCGAGCTGCGTGACGCGGCGTCCGATCTGGGCGGCACCATGCGCCTGGGCGGCCAGGTGTGCCACCTTAAATCGGGAAGCCGCGCCCGCGAGGCCTACGGCTCGGACGAGATCGTCGAGCGCCATCGCCACCGCTTCGAGGTGAACAACCAGTTCATCGACGAGCTGGAGAAGGCGGGCCTGGTGATTTCCGGCAAGAGCGTGGACCAGTCGCTGGTCGAGATGGTCGAGCTTGCCGACCACCCGTGGTACGTGGCGTGCCAGTTCCACCCGGAGTTCACCTCCACGCCGCGCGACGGCCACCCGCTGTTCTCGGGCTTCGTCAACGCCGCTCTCGAGCACAAGGCGGTTCGCACTCGCGCCCACGCCGCCCCCCACGAGTAAGGAGCGACGATGGCTGCCAACGAACGCCATATCGACATTGCCGGACTAACCGCCGGCAACTCCCTGCCGCTGATGCTGCTCGGCGGCATGAACGTGCTGGAGTCCGCCGAGCTTGCCGATGAAGTGGCCGCCGCCTACGTCGAGGCGACCACGGCACTCGGCATGCCCTACGTCTTCAAGGCGAGCTTCGACAAGGCCAACCGCAGCTCGATCCACTCGTTTCGCGGGCCGGGCCTCGAGAAAGGCCTGCAGATACTGGCCGACATCAAGGCGCGCCACGGCGTGCCGATCATCACCGACGTCCACGAGCCGCATCAGGCAGCGGCCGCGGCACAAGTGGCGGACATCATCCAGCTGCCCGCGTTTCTCGCCCGCCAGACCGACCTGGTCGTCGCCATGGCCAAAACGGGGGCTGCGATCAACATCAAGAAGCCGCAGTTTCTCGCCCCTCACGAGATGCGCCACATCATCACCAAGTTTGTTGAGGCCGGCAACGACCGCCTGATGCTCTGCGAGCGCGGGTCGAGCTTCGGCTACAACAACCTGGTGGTGGACATGCTCGGCTTTGGCGACATGAAGGAGACCGGCTACCCGCTCTTTTTCGATGTCACTCACTCGCTTCAGCGCCCCGGTGGGCGCGCGGACAGCGCCGACGGGCGCCGCGCCCAGGTGGCGGAGCTTGCCCGCGCCGGTGTCGCCGTGGGCCTGGCCGGGCTCTTTCTGGAGGCGCACCCGGACCCGGACAACGCCAAGTGCGACGGGCCCTGTGCGCTGCCGCTCGATCAGCTCAAGCCGTTTCTGAGCCAGCTCGTCGAGCTCGATGCGCTGGTCAAGGGCTTCGAGCCGCTCGTCATTCGCTAGACACCGGCAAGGCGGCACCGACCATGAGCGGTGCCCACGGGAAACGCCGTCATTCATTGGACCGCACGTAGTAGACCGATAATCAAAAGGACGCTGTCATGACCAAGATTGTGGATATCACCGCCCTCGAAGTGCTCGATTCCCGCGGCAACCCCACCGTGAGCGCCACGGTGCGCCTGGAAAGCGGCGCGGTGGGCCAGGCCTGCGCGCCGAGCGGCGCCTCGACCGGCTCCCGCGAGGCCTTGGAGCTTCGCGATGGCGACAAGGCGCGCTATCTCGGCAAGGGCGTCTTGAAGGCGGTGGACGCGATCAACGGCAGCATCCGCGAGACACTGGTCGGCATGGACGCGCGCGACCAGCGCGGCCTGGATGACGCCATGCTGGCGCTCGACGGCACCGACAACAAGGCGAACCTCGGTGCCAATGCGATCCTCGCGGTGTCGCTGGCGGCGGCCAAGGCGGCGGCGAACGCCAAGGGCGTGGCGCTCTATGCCCACATCGCCGAGCTGTTCGGCAAGCCCGGCCAGTACAGCATGCCGGTGCCGATGATGAATATCTTGAACGGCGGCGAGCACGCGGACAACAACGTCGATATCCAGGAGTTCATGGTCCAGCCGGTGGGCGCGGCCAACTTCCGCGAGGCGCTGCGCATGGGCGCCGAGATCTTCCACGCGCTGAAGAAGGTGCTCTCTGCCCGGGGCCTTTCCACCTCCGTGGGCGACGAGGGCGGCTTCGCGCCGAACCTTGCCTCCAACGCCGAGGCGCTCGCCGTCATCAAGCAGGCGGTGGCGGACGCAGGCTACACGCTCGGTGACGACGTGACCCTGGCGCTCGACTGCGCCTCCTCCGAGTTCTACAAGGAGGGCCAGTACGACCTTTTCGGTGAAGGCCAGCGCTTCGACGCCCAGGGCTTCGTCGACTACCTGGCGGGACTTTGCGAGGAGTATCCGATCGTCTCCATCGAGGACGGCATGGACGAGTCCGACTGGGCGGGCTGGAAGGCGCTGACCGACAAGCTGGGTGACAAGGTGCAGCTGGTCGGCGACGACCTGTTCGTCACCAACACCAGGATCCTCAAGCGCGGCATCGACGAGAAGATCGGTAACTCCATCCTGATCAAGTTCAACCAGATCGGTTCGCTCTCGGAAACCCTGGACGCGATCCAGATGGCCCAGGAGGCCGGTTTCACCGCGGTGATCTCCCACCGCTCCGGCGAAACCGAAGACACCACCATCGCCGATCTGGCGGTGGGCACCGCCGCCGGCCAGATCAAGACCGGCTCGCTCTGCCGCTCCGACCGCGTTGCCAAGTACAACCGCTTGCTGATGATCGAAGCGGAACTCGGCGACGTCGCCTACCCCGGACGCAAGGCCATCAAGGGGCAGTGACGCGTGTAAGCAATCGCTTAAAAAAATGTAAGACATCTCTTACTTGAGGCGAGGAAAATCGCGGTGGGAACGGTAGTCCAAGACGGATTTTTCCTCTAATTAAAACTCAAGTTTTTGATTTTAAAGAGATGTTGTGTCGAGGGGCGAGCCGGAAGGCTCGCCTTTCGCGCTTCTGAAGCTTTTTGCCAAACAACCAATTTCTGTCACACTGCCCCAAGGACTAGGGGAGGCAAGGATGCTTTAGGCAGAAGAGAGTGATGTCAGGGTGCGCCGGGTGATGAAGTGATTTTGGCCCCGGCAGGGAAGCTCACCCAGGAGGTATGACACAGGGAGTGGTCAGAGGAAGTGCTTGGAGCGGGCGACCTACGGGTCGCCTTTTTTTATGCTCGGCGATACGAAAATTTTTAGTTGGTTATAAGAAAAATGCATTGTTATTCCTTTCAACTATTACTTACCATTGCGCGCCTGGATTAGCGGGCTATCTTCATAGCCTGTCCGTGGCACTGGCTTCAGTGCCGCCGTTCGTCATTAGGAGACGGTTACCATGCCTTGGTTAGTAGCCATAAACGTATTGATTTTCGCGCTCGCCATCGTGCTGCTTGCGCGCTGGCAGCGAAGCGGCGCCAGCCTGTCCCGGGTGGTGCTGGTGGGCCTCGTGGTCGGGGTAGTGCTCGGTGCCCTGCTGCAGGCCCTCTACGCCGACGACACGGCGACGCTCACCGGCACCATCGACTGGGTCAATCTGGTCGGCGGCGGCTATGTGCAGCTCTTGAAGATGATCATCATGCCGCTGGTGCTGGTGACGATCCTCTCGGCGGTCACCCGACTGCATGATGCCAGCGCCCTGGGCAAGATCAGCGTCGGCGTGCTGGGGCTTCTGATGATCACCACGGCGATCTCGGCGATCATCGGCATCGGTATGACCCAGCTGTTCGGGCTTTCCGCCGAGGGGCTCGTCCAGGGCGCGCGCGAGCTCGAGCGCGGCCAGGACATCATCGAGCGCAGCGCCCAGGTGGCGGATCTGACCGTGCCGCAGCTGCTGCTGTCGTTCATTCCCAGCAACCCCTTCCAGGACCTGGCCGGCGCCCGCCCCACCTCGATCATCAGCGTGGTGATCTTCGCGGCCTTTCTGGGCATGGCGGCGCTGGGCATCAAGCGCGAGAACCCCGCCCTCGGCGGCAAGCTGATCGACGGCATCGACGTGGTGCAGAAGTGGATCATGCGCCTGGTGCGCATGGTGATTCGTCTGACGCCCTACGGTGTTTTGGCGCTGATGGCGAAGGTGGTGGCCACCTCGAACCTCGACGACATCCTGGGGCTTCTGGGTTTCGTGGTCGCCTCGTATATCGGCCTTGCGCTGATTCTGGTGATGCACGCGCTGTTCCTCTCCGGCGCCGGCGTCAATCCGCTGCGCTACTTCAAGAAGGTGTGGCCGGTACTGACGTTCGCGTTCACCTCGCGCTCGAGCGCGGCGACCATCCCGCTCAACATCGAAGCCCAGGTGGATCGCATCGGCGTGCCGCCGGCGATCGCCAACTTCGCCGCGTCCTTCGGCGCCACCATCGGCCAGAACGGCTGCGCGGGGCTCTACCCGGCGATGCTCGCCATGATGATCGCGCCCACCGTGGGCATCGATCCGCTCTCCTTGGAGTTTCTGGCGACCCTGGTGCTGGTGGTGACGCTGGCATCGTTTGGCATCGCAGGCGTGGGCGGCGGGGCGACGTTTGCCGCGATCATCGTGCTCTCCACGCTCGATCTTCCCATTGCGCTGGCCGGGCTTCTGATCTCCATCGAGCCGCTGATCGACATGGGCCGCACGGCGATCAACGTCAACGGCTCGATGACCGCCGGCACGGTGACCAGCCGGCTGCTGGGCCAGCACGACGCGACAGTGTTCGCCGCCGAGTCCGACGAGCTGGGCGAGCCGCGAAACGTCTAACCCGCACGTTTTCACTCCATGAAAAAAGCCACCCGCGGGTGGCTTTTTCGTGTGTACGTCCTGGCTCAGCGCTCGAGCTTCTCGAGCTTGCCGCTCTTGCCGTCCCACTCCTCGGCGTCCGGCAGGGCGTCCTTCTTCTCGTTGATGTTGGGCCACACCTCGGCGAGCTCGGCGTTGATCTCGATGAACTGCTGCTGGCCATCCGGCAGCTCGTCTTCGGAGAAGATCGCCTCGGCGGGGCACTCCGGCTCGCACAGCGCGCAGTCGATGCACTCGTCCGGGTGGATGACCAGGAAGTTCGGGCCTTCGTAGAAGCAGTCGACCGGGCAGACTTCCACGCAGTCGGTGTATTTGCACTGGATGCAGTTTTCGGTAACGACGAACGTCATCGGTTGGATCCTCTTGCCTGGCCGCCGGCGGCCACGGTAGTCGTAAATGATTGCTAATCGCGAATGGTTATAAGCTAACCAGTTTTTATAAGATAAAGCGCATGGCGAGTATTCTAGAGGCGGTGCCTTGCGGCGGCAAGCGCGAACTCGCCACTCACAGCTGTTCGCGCCACCGGTAGAGCAGCGCCAGCGCCTCGCGCGGTGACAGCTCGTCCACCTCCAGGGTGGAAAGTGCCTCCACCACCGGGTGCGGGCCGCTGGCGAACAGGTCGTTCTGCAGCGGTGCCGCTGGTGCCGATGCTGCCGCCGGCAGACGCTGCTGCTCGTCGACATCGCGCTGCTCCAGTGTCACCAGCTTCTCGCGGGCGCGGGCGATGACGCCGCCGGGGACGCCGGCGAGCTGGGCGACCTGCAGCCCGTAGCTCTGACTCGCCGGGCCGTCCTCGATGCGGTGCATGAAGACGATGCCGTCGCCGTGCTCGGTGGCGGTCAGGTGGATGTTCGCCACGCCGTCGCCGTGCTCGGCCAGCGCCGTCATCTCGAAGTAGTGGGTGGCGAACAGCGTCAGTGCCCGGGTCCCGGCCAGGTGCTCGGCGCTGGCCCAGGCCAGCGACAGCCCGTCGAAGGTGCTGGTGCCGCGACCGATCTCGTCCATCAGCACCAGGCTCTGGTCGGTGGCGTTGTGCAGGATGTTGGCGGTCTCGGTCATCTCCACCATGAAGGTGGAGCGCCCGCCGGCCAGGTCGTCCGAGGAGCCGATGCGGGTGAAGATGCGATCGAGCGGTCCGATCTCGGCGCGCTCGGCCGGCACGAAGCTGCCGCTATGGGCGAGCAGGGCGATCAGCGCGGTCTGGCGCATGTAGGTCGACTTGCCGCCCATGTTGGGGCCGGTGATCACCAGCATGTGGCGTTTGGGCGAGAGTTCGATGTCGTTGGGCACGAAGGGCGTGTGGCTGACGTGCTCGACCACCGGGTGGCGTCCGGCCACCACGTGGATGCCGGTGTCGGCGGTGAGCGTCGGGCGCACCCAGTCCAGCGCCTCGGCGCGTTCGGCGAAGGCGCACAGCACGTCGAGCTCGGAAAGCGCCTGGGACGTGCCCTGGAGCTCGCCGAGAACCCCGTTGAGGCTGCCCAGTAACCGCTCGTAGAGCCACTTCTCCCGCGACAGCGCCCGGGATTTCGCCGACAGCGCCTTGTCCTCGAACTCCTTGAGCTCGGGAATGATGAAGCGCTCGGCGTTCTTCAGCGTCTGGCGGCGGATGTACTCCGCCGGGGCCTGCTGGGCCTGGGACCGGGGCAGCTCGATGAAGTAGCCGTGTACGCGGTTGTAGCCGACCTTCAGGTTGGCAAGGCCGGTGCGTTCGCGCTCGCGCCGCTCGAGCTCGACCAGATAGTGACCGGCGTTCTCGGCCAGGCCCCGGTGCTCGTCGAGTTCGGCGTCGTAGCCTTCGGCAATCACGCCGCCGTCGCGGATTACCACCGGCGGGTTGTCGACGATCGCTCGGCTCAGGGTGTCCGCCATCTCCGGGTAGGGGCGAATGTGCGGCTTCAAAGCGTCGATGGCGCTGCCGCTCTCGACGTTCTCGAGCAGCGCCTGGAGCGCGGGCAGGGCGTTCAGCGCGTCGCGCAGCTTGGCCAGGTCGCGCGGGCGGGCGCTGTAGAGCGCCACCCGCGCCAGGATGCGTTCGATGTCGCCAAGCTCGCCAAGCGTGTCGCGAAAGCCCAGGTAGGCGCTGTCGAGGGTCAGCAGCGCCACGCCCGCCTGGCGCGCCTGGACGATCTCGGTCTGGCGCAGCGGGCGGTTGAGCCAGCGCTTCAGAAGCCGCGAACCCATGGGGGTCGCGCAGGTGTCGAGCACGCTCGCCAGGGTGTTGTCGGCGGTGCCGCCGAGGTTGGTGTCGATCTCCAGGTTGCGCCGGCTGGCGGCGTCGATGACCACCGCGTCGTCGCGGTTCTCCACGGTGATGGCGGTGACGTGGGGCAGGCGCGAGCGCTGGGTGTCCCGGGCGTAGTCGATCAGCACGCCGGCGGCGATCAGCGCCGTCGAAAGGTGGGCGCAGCCGAAACCGCGCAGATCCTGCACCTCGAACTGGTCGCACAGGCTGCGCGTGGCGCTCTCGAGATCGAACAGCCACTCGCCCTGGCGGCGCAGCGTGCGCTTCTGTGCCCAGGGCTCGGGCAGGGTGAGGTTTTCCGGCACCAGCAGCTCCGCCGGGGCCAGGCGCGTGAGCTCGGCGAGCATTTCCGCTTCGCTTTCGACCTCCAGCACGTTGAAGCGCCCGCTGGCAAGCTCGAGCCACGCCAGGCCGAAGCGCTCGCGACCCGGGGCGAGGGCGACCAGTACGTTGTCGCGTCGAGCGTCGAGCAGTGCCTCGTCGTGCAGCGTGCCCGGGGTGACGATGCGCACCACCTGACGCTCCACCGGGCCCTTGCTGGTCGCCGGATCGCCGATCTGCTCGCAGATCGCCACCGACTCGCCGGCGGCCACCAGCCGGGCGAGATACCCTTCGGCGCTGTGGTAGGGGACGCCTGCCATGGGGATCGGCTTGCCGCCGCTCTGGCCCCGGGCGGTGAGGGTGATGTCCAGAAGCCTCGCGGCGCGCTTGGCATCGTCGAAGAAAAGCTCGTAGAAATCCCCCATCCGGTAGAACAGCAGTACCTCGGGGTGGTCGCGTTTGATCTTCAGATATTGCGCCATCATGGGCGTGTGCGCGGGGCTTTGTGACATGGGCGTCCTGATCGAGCGTGGCCCGGGGCAGCGTTTGCACCTTGGCCGGTGTTCGAGTTCTATGGGCAAGTGAAACGCAGTATTCTACGCTGAACTGAGTACCTACATGAAGGAGTCTGCATGCCGACCGGCGCCTCTGGCCTGAAAAATCTCGATCTGGCACTGCTGTCCCAGCGGCTGGGCAAGCTGTGCCTTGCGCGCGGCGCCACGCTGACCACCGCCGAATCCTGCACCGGC
>NZ_JAMZBC010000076.1 GCF_024158715.1 Halomonas sp. 707D7
ACCAAGGATTTCCTCGCCCGCCACGCCATTCCGTCTGCGGCCTATCGCACCTTCACCAAGGTCGAGCCGGCCCTGGCCTACCTGCAGGAGATGGGCGCGCCCATCGTCATCAAGGCCGACGGCCTGGCCGCCGGCAAGGGCGTGATCGTGGCGATGAGCGAGGCGGAAGCCGAGGCGGCGGTTCGCGACATGCTCGAGGCCAACGCCTTCGGCGACGCCGGGGCGCGGGTGGTCATCGAGGAGTTCCTCGAAGGCGAGGAGGCGAGCTTCATCGTCATGGTCGACGGCGAAAGCGTCGTGCCCATGGCCACGAGCCAGGACCACAAGCGCGCCTACGATGGCGATACCGGCCCCAACACCGGCGGCATGGGCGCCTATTCACCGGCGCCGGTGGTCACCCCCGAGATCGATGCGCGCATCATGGAGCGGGTGATCCTGCCCACCGTGCGCGGCATGCGCGACGAAGGCCACGCCTACCGCGGTTTCCTGTACGCGGGGCTGATGATCGACGCCGCCGGCGACCCGAAGGTGATCGAGTACAACTGCCGCTTCGGCGACCCGGAAACCCAGCCGATCATGATGCGCCTCGAGTCGGATCTCGCCGAGCTCTGCCTGGCCGGTGCCAAGGGCGAGCTCACCGGGCGGCACTGCGAGTGGGACAGTCGCGCCGCGGTGGGCGTGGTGATGGCCGCTGGCGGCTACCCGGGCAGCTATCGCAAGGGCGACGTGATCGACGGGCTCGACGATGCCGAAGCGACCGGCTGCAAGGTATTCCACGCAGGCACCGCCTTGAGCGACAAGGGCGAGGTGGTAAGCGCCGGCGGGCGCGTGCTGTGCGTCACCGCACTGGGTGAGAGCGTGCAGGAGGCGCAGCGCAAGGCCTACCAGGGCGTCGAGGCGATTCGCTGGCAAGGCGCCGAGTACCGTCGCGATATCGCCTATCGCGCCATCGCTCGCGAAACGTCGCGGTAAACCCCACACTCGACAAGGAGGCAGGCATGGCGCGCATGACGCTGGACTTTCCCGAGGCCCTGGTGATCCATCGCCACTCCTTGTCGGTGCGCATCACCGACATGAACTACGGCCGGCATCTGGGCCACGACGCCCTGGTGTCGCTGCTGGCCGAGGCGCGCGCTTGTGCGCTCGCCTCGCTCGGGTTTCCCGAGTGGGACCTGGCGGGCTACCCGAGCGTGGTGGCGGACCTGACGGTCACCTACCAGCAGGAGGCGCGCTTTCCCGAGCCGCTTGCCGTCGAGACCGCGATTCCCGATCCCGACGGCAAGGCGCTGGTGGTCCACCATCGCCTGCGCAATGCCGACGGCGCCACCGTGGCCACGGCGCGGGTGACGCTTCTGCTGGTCGATCTCGAGACTCGCAGGCCGGTCGCCGTCCCTTCAGATTTCACGCGTGCCCTGGCCCGCGCGCGAGGTGCATGATGTCGCGTGAATACCCCATCATCGCGGTGACCGGCTCCTCCGGGGCAGGCACCACCACGGTCCGGCGCAGCTTCGAGCGCATGTTCCTGCGCGAGGACGTGCACGCCGCCGTCGTCGACGGCGACGCCTTTCATCGCTACACCCGCGACGATCTGCAGCGCATCTTTCGCGACGAGCCCGAGCGCAAGGACGAGCTGTCGCACTTCGCCGTCGAGGCCAACCTGCTCGACCGCCTCGAGGGGCTGTTCATCGAGTACGGCGAGCACGGCTCCGGCACCTTTCGCCACTACATCCATGCCGAGGACAAGCAGCGAATCGAGGCCGGCTACCGGGTGGGCACCTTCACCGAATGGCAGTCGCTGCCCTGCGGTACGGATCTGCTGTTCTACGAAGGCTTGCACGGCGGGCTCGTCACCCCGGAGTACGACATCGCCCGCCACGCGGACCTGCTCATCGGCGTGGCGCCGACCATGAACCTCGAGTGGATCCAGAAGATCGATCGTGACACCAAGCTGCGCGGCTACTCCCAGGAGGCGGTGATCGACACGATCCTCGGGCGCATGAACGACTACGTGCGCTATATCCAGCCGCAGTTCTCGCGCACCCACATCAACTTCCAGCGCGTGCCGACGGTGGATACCTCCAACCCCTTCGAGGTGCAGGATATCCCGACCGATGCCGAGTCCTTCGTGGTGATCCGCTTTCGTGATCCCTCGACGGTGGATTTTCCCTGGCTTCTGGCCATGATCAAGGACGCCTTCATGACCCGCCCGCATACGCTGGTGGTGCCGGGCGCTCGGCTGTCGCTGGCCATGGAGCTGATTCTCGCCCCGCTGGTACGCCACCTGTTGGCCCAGCGGCGGTTTCGCTGATCGCTGCGCGGCGATCGCCCCCATTTTCGATCCGGTTGAAGACCGGCCCTGTCATTATGGAGAACGCCATGGAGTGTCTTTTCTGCAAGATCGTCAACCGCGAGATTCCCGCCGATATCGTCTATGAAGACGACCACGTGCTGGCGTTCAACGACATCGACCCCCAGGCGCCGGTTCACCAGCTCATCATTCCCAAGCAGCACATCGCCACGCTCAACGATATCGCGCCGGATCACCTGAGCGTCGTGGGACGGCTTCAGTACACCGCGGCCATGCTCGCCAAGCAGCAGGGCTTTGCCGAAGACGGCTACCGCGTGGTGATGAACTGCAACGCTATGGGCGGGCAGACGGTCTATCATATCCACATGCATCTGCTCGGCGGCCGCCAGTTCACCTGGCCCGCCGGCTAGACCCTCCACGATCCAGGGCAGGAGAGTGACCATGCGTGAACGACATCTGAGCCGTTCGGATCGCCTGATCTCGCACATCGACAGCGCGCTGCGCACGCTGATTCCCAACACGCGCGGCGCCCAGCGCACCAACCCGGCAAGCGGCGCACCGGAGGCAGCGCTCGACGAGCTGGAGCGGCGCCACGCGGCGAGCACGCTGCGGGTGCTGCACCTGGCGACGGCCGGCGTACAAGGGCTTTGCCAGGGGCAGGTGGGGCTCGTGATGCTGCCCAAGGCGCGTCTGCAGATCGACCAGGCCCAGCGCGAGGCGACCGACCACCTGGCCTGGTGCCAGCAGCGCCTGGCGCAGCTGGAAAGCCGCACCAGCTACTTTACGCCGGTCTACTACGGCGCCGGCGTCGGGCTCGGCCTCGTGAGTGGATGGGTCGGCGATCGTTTCGGGCTGGGCATGGTGGCCGCCAGCAAGGAAGTGCTCGGCCGCCGTACCAACGACCAGATGAGCTACCTGTCGAGCGACGATCAGCGCTCGCGGACGCTGCTGCGCCAGATCGTCGCCGACAATACCCATCATGCCCAGCTGGCGGTGGAAGCCGGCGGCTTGCGCTTTCCAGCGCCCGTCAAGTGGAGCATGGGCGCGCTCGGGGCGGCGTCGCTCAAGAAGGCGCGCTACACCTGATTTGACGAATGGGGCGGTGTGTCCAATTCTTCATGCGATACTATAGATAAGGAGATCGACCATGCTGGGCAACGCAATGCTGTTTCTCATCATCGCCATCATCGCCGGGGTACTGGGATTTTCGGGCATCGCCGGGGTCGCCTCGACCATCGCCCAGGTGCTCTTCGTGCTGTTTCTGATTCTCTTCGTCGTGTCGCTGTTCACCGGCCGGCGCCGCTGACCCAGGCACGCATGTGCGACCCGGTGCTCATCCGGCCATGAAAAAAGCCCCTTGCGAGGGGCTTTTTTTGTGCCGGTATCGACTCAGGCATCAATGCGCTTGTACTTCAGGCGCTTGGGCGTGTCGTTGCCGACGCGCTTCTTGTGATCTTCCTCGTAGTCGGTGTAGTTGCCGTCGAAGAACACCACTTCCGAGTCGCCCTCGAAGGCGAGAATGTGGGTCGCGATGCGGTCCAGGAACCAGCGGTCGTGGGAGATCACGATCGCACAGCCCGGGAAGGCCAGCAGCGCCTCTTCGAGCGCGCGCAACGTTTCGATGTCCAGGTCGTTCGAGGGTTCGTCGAGCAGCAGCACGTTGGCGCCCTGCTTGAGGGTCTGGGCCAGCTGCAGGCGACCGCGCTCACCGCCGGAGAGCTCGTCGAGGCGTTTCTGCTGGTCGTTGCCCTTGAAGTTGAAGCGTCCCACGTAGGCGCGCGACGATACCTCGTAGCCGTTGATGTTGAGGATGTCCTGGCCATCGGACACCGCCTCCCACACGGTCTGCCGGTCGTCGAGCGCGTCGCGCAGCTGCTCGACGTAGGCGATGTCCACCGTTTCGCCGATGACCACTTCGCCCTCGTCCGGCTGCTCCTGGCCGGCGATCAGCTTGAACAGCGTGGATTTACCCGCGCCGTTGCCGCCGACGATGCCGATGATCGCGCCGGGCGGCACGGTGAAGGAGAGATCCTGGTAAAGAAGCTTGTCATCGAAGCGCTTGGTGACGTTGTGGAACTCGATGACCTTGTCGCCCAGGCGCGGGCCGGGCGGAATGTAGATCTCGTTGGTCTCGTTGCGCTTCTGGAAATCACCGGACTGCATCTCCTCGAAGCGGTTGAGGCGCGCCTTGCTCTTGGCCTGGCGGCCCTTGGCGTTGCTGCGCACCCACTCGAGCTCCTGCTTGATCGCCTTCTGACGCGAGGCCTCCTGCTTGGCCTCCTGGGTCAGGCGCTGCTCCTTCTGCTCGAGCCACTGCGAGTAGTTGCCCTCGAAAGGAATGCCTTGGCCGCGGTCGAGCTCGAGAATCCAGCCGGCCACGTTGTCGAGGAAGTAGCGGTCGTGGGTGATCGCCACCACGGTGCCGCTGTAGTCGTGCAGAAAGCGCTCGAGCCAGGCGACGGATTCGGCGTCCAGGTGGTTGGTCGGCTCGTCGAGCAGCAGCATGTCGGGGTTCGACAGCAGCAGGCGGCAAAGGGCCACGCGGCGGCGCTCGCCACCGGACAGGTGCCCGACCTTGGCGTCCCAGGGGGGAAGGCGCAGCGCTTCGGCGGCGACCTCGAGCTTGCGCTCGATGTTGTGCGCGTCCGCCGCTTCGATGATGTTCTCAAGGCGTGCTTGTTCGCTGGCCAGGGCGTCGAAGTCCGCGTCGGGCTCGGCGTAGGCGGCGTAGACCGCGTCGAGCTTCTCCTGGGCCGCCTTCAGTTCGCCCAGCGCCTCTTCGACGGTTTCACGAACGTTTTTCTCATCGTCCAGCTGCGGCTCCTGGGGAAGATACCCCACGTTGATGCCGGGCATCGGGCGGGCTTCACCTTCAAACTCCGTATCGACGCCCGCCATGATGCGCAGCAGCGTGGATTTACCCGCGCCGTTGAGGCCGAGCACACCGATCTTGGCGCCCGGGAAGAACGACAGCGAGATATCCTTGAGAATTTGTTTCTTGGGCGGCACGACTTTGCCGACCCGGTTCATGGTGAATACGTATTGCGCCATGGAAATCCGTTAGGTTGGTGAGAAGATGGAGGCCGCGAGGCTTGCCTGGGGCTAGATGATAGTGCTCAGCGCGGCCAAAGGCCAGACGCCACGCCTGGGGCGGCGATGAGCACCAGGGCGTGAAGTCGTCAATGCAGAAGAGTAAGGCGGAGAGGGCGAAGCGTTACTCTTCCTCGTCCCAGTCGTCCTCGATGGCGCGCTTGAGCCTGCGCTCCTCGAGCCACGCCTCTACCTGGCGCCGCGCACGCAGCGTATCGGCCTTGCTGGGCTTGTGCTTGCCGTACTGCTCGTCGTTGACGGCGTCCAGATTATCGAAGTCGTCGCCTTCGAGGTTCGAGGCGGAGAAGGCATCACGATTAAGGGGGTCACGGCTCATGGTAGGCCCTCCAACCCAAGCCGGCTTGCCGGCATTGAAACGACTCAGCCTCGACGATTCGGTCGATGGTCGAGCTGAGCGCCCAGCGCGGTGTCCGCGCTTAGGCGCTATATAACGTCGGTTGGAGGAAATTTCAAGCGTTAAATTCGCCTAATGCTTCTTCAGGCGATTTCGTGCTTTTTCTGCAGTGCCGACAGCGCGTTCTGCGCTTCCACACGTTCGGTCACGTCCTTCTGCACGCCCACGCAGTACATCAGGTTATCGCTTTCATCGTACACCGGGGTGATCGAGAGCTCGTTCCAGAACATGGTGCCGTCCTTGCGATAGTTGCGCAGCACCTCACGGCAGGGGCGACCGCTCTTGAGCGCATCGCGAATCGCGTCGAGCGCCTCCTGGTCGCGGTCGTCGTTCTGCAGAAAGCGGCAGTCCCGGTAGAGGATTTCATCGGCAGTGTAGCCAGTCAGGCGCTCGAACCCTTTGTTGACATAAATGAGGATGTTTTCGTCTCCCTCCTGTTCTGATACGACGATGCCGTCATCCGATGCATCAACGATACGCTCGAGCAGCTCGGGATTGATTAGAGGAGATCGTTTCATAAAAGGGTCCTATTGCTTATCGCTCATCCGCTGCCATGGCGCTGTGCATCAGCGCGGGGTCAACGGTACTTAAACTGACCAGACACCCCTAACATAGGTAGACATGCGCGCACTGGCAAGTAATCTCGCCCTCGGGTGGGGGAGATGGCGTGGGGTGCGGTGTCATTCGGCTTCTTCATTCGACTTCGGGAAGTCGATAGGCGCTTGCGAGAGCGCCCACGGCAGTCAAGGCCAGTGCCCCCAGTAGCGTAGCGGTTCCCAGCCATTGTGCAAGCGCGCCGACCACGCCGCCGACGGCAAGCATCAAGATGCCGGTCAAGGTGTTGGAAAGCGCGACGTAGAGCGCGCGATCGTCCTGGGTGGCGATATCGACCAGGTAGGTCTTGCGCCCCAGGCGCACGCCGTGATGAACGATGACCAGCAGGGCATAGATCAGCGCGTAGGGAACCACGCTGTTCGCCCACTCTCCCGGCAGCCAGACGAGGCTCGCCCCCAGCGCACAGCCCAGCGCCGTGCCGGTCGCGGCGTAGCACATCACCCGGCGGCTGGACCGGTCGGCCAGCTTGCCCCAGACCGGGCTCGCCACCAGGGCGGCAAGCCCCGATACCACCACCAGCAGGCCAAGGTTGCCAAGGTCGGTGCCGCTTTGCTGCTGGCCGAGAAGAGCGAGGTACGGCAGCGCCAGAGCGCTCGACAGCAGCAGCGCACGTGATACGTTGAAGTGCAGAAACGCCCGGTCGTGCTTCAAGAGCGACAGGCCGTACTTGATGCTCGTCCAGGCATTCTGGCCGCCATCGACGGCGCCGGCCTCTTCCTTGATGCGGGCGACGCAGAGGGCATTGAGAAGCCACCCCAGGGCAGCGATGGCGAGAAGAGCGGCCAGCGCCCAGTTGCCCGGGCGGTCACCGAACAGCATCAGAACGCCCCCGGCGGCGAGCGTCACCGCCCCGGCGACGCTGCCGCTGTAGCCCATCAGCGTGCCCCGGCGGCGCTTGGCGATGGTCTTGCCCATGACATCCTTGGTGGCGATCGACGATACGCCGCGTGCAAGCGATAGCAGAACCAGGGCGCCAAGCACCAGTGCGCCTCCTGTGGTGCCGGCACCTAAGAGTGCCAGCAGCGCCAGAACGAAGGCGCACCCGGCCTGCAGCACCGCCCCGGCCACCCATACCCACTTGCGCCGCGGCATCGGACGAATGAAGCCGGCCACGAAAATCTGGGGAAGCAGGGCGCCCGCTTCGCGGATGGGGACCAGAAGGCCCACCATCCAGACCGGCGCGCCGATGATGCCCATCAGCCACGGCAGCACCAGACGGGCACTCGAAAGCTCGTCGGCGAGCTTGTTGCCGAGCGCGGCGAACAGGTGAAGAAAGAAGTTGCGCGGCTGTTCCTGGCACGCCGCGTCGGGTATGTCCTTGCACATTCGGCTGTCGTCGTCGCCGGTCAGCCATTCGAACAGGCGGGTTTGGGAAATGGTGCGTTCGGCCATCACGACTCCTTTGCAGTGACTCATTGGCGGTGAACAGGACGAAGTGACAGAATGCCGTTTCGCTAGCTTATATTAGAACATTTGGGATGAAGGCAATGCCGCGTATATCGATCCGCTACTGCACCCAGTGCCAGTGGCTTTTGCGAAGCGCCTGGTACGCCCAGGAGCTTCTTTCCACCTTCGGCGAGCAGCTCGACGAGGTCGTCCTCGCACCTTCTCACGGCGGAACCTTCGAGATCCGCTGCGACGAGGAGCTGATCTGGGAGCGCAAGCGCGATGGGGGATTTCCCGACGTCAAGATCCTCAAGCAGCGCGTGCGTGACCGGATCGACCCCGAGCGAGACCTGGGGCACATCGACCGATGAGCGGGGATCGACGCGCCATCGCCTTTGGTCTGGGGGCGGTCGCACTCTGGTCCACCGTCGCCACCGCCTTCAAGTTCGCGTTGACCTACATGAGCCCGCTGGAGCTGATGTGGATCGCAGCCATTGTATCCTGGGCGTTGATGGGAGCGCTGGTCGTGCATCGCGGGCTGGGCCGGGTCGCGCTGGCATCCGGTTGGAAAACCGCCGCCTGGGCGGGCTTGATGAATCCGGTAGCCTATTACCTGGTGCTGTTCGCCGCCTACGACCGCCTGCCGGGACAAGAAGCCATGGCGCTCAACTACACCTGGGCGCTGGCGATGGCCTTTTTGGCCGTTCCACTGCTGGGCCAGCGCCTGACGCGGCTCGATGTGCTGGCCGGCGTGATCGCCTATGTCGGCGTCTGGGTGATCGCCACGCGCGGCCGCGTGTTCGACATGGCCTTCGAGGATCCGCTGGGAGTGGCCTTCGCGCTCTGTTCGACGCTGATCTGGGCGCTCTATTGGCTGCTCAACGCCCGTGATGCGCGCGAGCCGTTGGTAGGACAGTGGCAAAATTTCACTATCGGCTTGCCGGTACTCACTTTTTTGCTACTTTTAGGGCCAGGCGTTACGTGGCACGGCTGGCCAGCGCTGGGAGCCGGTGTCTACGTGGGCCTGTTCGAAATGGGCATCGCGTTCATTTTCTGGCAGCTGGCAGTGAACGGTATCTCGCGCACCGCCAAGGTGTCCAACCTGATCTTCCTGTCACCCCCGGTGTCGCTCATGCTGCTCCACTTCGTGATGGGCGAGCCTCTTCTGGTCTCGACGTTCACAGGGCTCGGTCTGATCCTGGTCGGTTTGGCGTTACAGCAATTACCGGGTAATCAAAAAGGGTGAATCAGAGTAAGACGTTTTTTTGAGATATTTATTGTAAATTTTTGTGACATTTGTTTTTATAACTTGCCTTTCAAGCGCACTTAATTAATTTAAGTGAAGCTCGAGGGAGGCTGGCGCGGTCTGTGAATGATCTCTATGTATTCCGGGAGAAGGGTATTCCAGGAGAATGCTGGGGCGTCTGTTCGGGCCAAGCGACAAGGCGGGTCGCGATTTCATCGGTAGGTCGAAGCGTTCACTAGGAATCCAGGCACATGAAAGACAACGTCACAATGAAACTGAAACATCTCTTCTCGGCACGCGCGTTTCGCCCGCTCACGGTGGCCACGCTGACCTGCCTTCCGTTGTCTGCCCTGGCGCAGTCACTGCCGGCGAGCCTCTACGCCCCCGGATCCACCGACTTGCCCAGCGCCATCCAGCAGACCATCGTCACCAACCCGCAAGTCAACGCTGCCTGGTCGAGCTTCAACGCGTCCGGCAGCGACGCGCGCGCCGCCCGGGGCGGCTACCTGCCGACTATCGACGTGCGTGCGGGAGTAGGGCGCCAGGACCAGGAGAACGACGGGCGCGGCAGCTACAGCAGCGACTTCGCCGAGCTGACGCTGTCGCAGATGGTGTTCGACGGCTTCGCCACGCGCAGCGAGGTCGAGCGGCTCGATCGTACGCAGCTGATCGCCTACTTCGAGCTCCTCGGTGCCAGTGAAGAAGTGGCCCTAGAAGCCTTTCGCAGTTACCTCGACGTGATGCGCTATCGCGAGCTGGTTCGTCTGGCCCAGGACAACTATCGTCAGCACCAGCGTGTCTTCGGCCAGATCGAGGAGCGTACGCTCTCCGGCGCCGGCCGCGGGGTGGATCTCGAGCAGATCAACGGTCGCCTGGCGCTGGCCGAGTCCAACCTGATGTCCGAAGCGTCCAACCTGCACGACGTGACGGCGCGCTACCAGCGCATCGTCGGCCAGCTCCCTGCCCAGAACATGCTGCCGGCGCCGTCGCTCGAGACGAACCTGCCGGCCAACGTCACCGAGGCCGTGCGCATGGCTTTCGAAGGCAACCCCGACTTCCAGGCGGCGATCGAGAACATCGCCGTGGCGCGCGCCCAGCAGGACGCCGCGCGGGCCGGCTACCTGCCGCGCCTGGACATCCAGGGGCGTACCGGTACCAACAACCAGGACAGCGTCGTTGCTGGACGTAGCGACGAGCACAGCATCCAGCTGGTGGCCAGCATGAACCTGTATCGCGGCGGGGCGGACCGTGCCTCCTTCGAGGCTGCCGCGTCGCGCATCGAGCAGGCCCAGAGCCAGCGTGAAGTGGCCTGTACCAACGTGCGTCAGACGACCCAGATCGCCTACAACGATACCCAGCGTCTGCGCGAGCAGCTGAGCTACCTCAACGAGCATCGCCAGTCCATCGACCGCGTACGCGGCGCCTATCAGCAGCAGTTCGACATCGGCCAGCGGACGCTGCTCGACGTGCTCGACAGCGAGAACGAGTACTTCGAGGCCAGCCGGGCCTTCGCCAACGCCGAGTTCGACCTGACCCTCGCCCAGGCGCGCACGCTGGCGTCCATGGGGCAGCTCATGCCCACGCTCGGCGTCACACGCGACGATATCCCGAGCCTGTCCGAGCTCGGCTACGACGGCATGACGCTGAGCTCCGCCGATACCTGCGCGCTCGACGGGCCCAGCGGTTTCACGCTGGAGGACTTTACCCGGGGCATTTCCGCTTCTTCCGGGAACTGAGGCGTTTTCGACTGGTTGGCAAGCACCCGCCGCGGGCGCGGGTGCCTGTCGAGTCGTGCCTGCCAATTGACCGGCGCGTTGAGGGAGAGCACTGCTCGACCCCGATATCATGGCGTGAATATAGGCGCGTAAAGACGACGTTATCGGGTCATTGCGGAGGGGGCGCCTGGCGTTAAATGCGCTTGACTCCGTTGCAAACCAACGCGCGGCGATCACCCCATTTCTGGTGCCGGGGCAAGGGGCGCGGCGGCACGTATTGGCGCATCTTTCTCATCACGGCACTCCTACAGGAGACGAGGCTTTAGTGGCGCAGGGCAAACAGGTGGTTTCTACCCGGGCTCCGTCCCCCGAACGCTCGAGCGATGAACTGCTCGAATGTCTCAAGGCGATCGCGAGCTATCATCAGCACGAGGTCTCGTCCGAGGCGCTCAAGGCCGGCCTTCCGCTCGAGAAGGGCAATCTCACGCCCTCCGTGTTCGGGCGCGCCGCACAGCGCGCCTCGCTGACCGCGCGCATCGTCAAGAGTGTACTGGCCAACCTCAACCCGGCGCTGTTTCCCGTCGTTCTGCTGCTGGAGCCGGGTCGGGCCTGCGTGCTGCTGGGCATCGATGCCCAGCAGGGCAAGGCCAGCGTCATCTTCCCGGAGCTTTCGGAGGCCGCCGTCGACGTGGCCCTCGACGAGCTCAACGCCGGCTACAGCGGCGAGGCGATCTACGTGCGGCCTCGCTTCCAGGCAAACAACACCAGCGAGCCCGGTATCGACAAGAAGCGCCGCCAGCACTGGTTCTGGGGCGTCATCAAGGAGAACCGGCGGCTCTACCGCGACATCGTGTGCGGATCGGTGGCCATCAACATCTTCGCGCTCGCCATGCCGCTGTTCATCCTCAACGTCTACGATCGCGTGGTGCCGAACCAGGCGACCGAAACGCTGTGGGTGATGGCGACGGGCGTGTTCATCGTGCTGTGCTTCGACCTGGCGCTTCGCCTGATGCGCAGCGCCTTCGTGGACCTGGCCGCCAGCCGGGCGGACGTCAAGCTCTCCTCGGCGATCATGGCCAAGGTGCTGGGCATGCGCATGGAGGAGCGGCCGGCCTCGACCGGCTCGTTCACCTCGACGCTGCAATCCTTCGAGTCGGTGCGCGCCTTCATCGGCTCGGCGACCATCGTGGGCATCGTCGATCTACCCTTCGTGCTGATGTTCCTGGCGATCATCGCGCTGATCAATCCGTGGCTGGCGCTGCCGGTGATCGTCGGCATCGTGTTCGTGCTGCTCTACGCGCTGGCAGCGCAGGGCAAGCTCCACGAGCTCTCCCAGACCACCTGGGAGGTGGGCGCCCAGCGCAACGCCCTGCTAGTGGAGTCGGTCTCCCAGCTCGAGAACGTCAAGGCGCTGCGTGCGGAGAGCCGCATCCAGCGTCACTGGGAAAAGGCGACCGCCTTTCTCTCGCGCACCGGCGCCCAGCTCAAGCACGTCAGCTCCTCGGTCTCGAGCGTGGCGCTTTGGGCGCAGAACAGCGTGGCGATCTGCGTCATCATCGTCGGTGTCTACCAGATCATCGAGGGCAACCTCTCCCAGGGCGGGCTGATCGCAAGCTACATGCTGTCGTCGCGCGCCATGGCGCCCATCAGCCAGGCGGCGGCGCTGCTCGCCCAGTACCACCAGTCCTCCACGGCGCTCGAGTCGCTCAACCAGGTGATGGCCAAGAAGGAGGAGCGCCACGAAGGCAAGGCCTACGTCGAAAAGCCCAGCGTCACCGGCCACCTGCAGCTCGAGAAAGTGTCGCTGCGCTACCCGGACGAGGAGCGCGACGCGCTGCGCGACATCTCTCTGACCATCAAGGAGGGCGAGAAGGTCGCGCTGTTGGGGCGTGTGGGCTGCGGCAAGTCCTCGCTCAACAAGTTGCTGCTCGGCTTCTATCGGCCCAGCGCCGGCGCGGTGATGCTCGACGGGATCGACATTCGTCAGCTCGATCCACTGCAGCTGCGCCGCCACATCGGCTATGTGCCTCAGGACGTGAGCCTGTTCTCCGGCTCGCTCAGGGACAACATCGTCGCCGGCGGCGGCAGCGACCGGGTGGACGACCACGCCTTGCTGCGCGCGATCAAGATCGCCGGGCTGGAGCCGCTGGTGAACGGCCATCCCAAGGGGGTGGACCTGCAGGTGGGCGAGCGCGGTCAGGCGCTGTCCGGCGGCCAGAAGCAGGCCGTGGCCATCGCCCGGGCGCTCGTGCAGGATCCGCCGGTGCTGCTGCTCGACGAGCCCACCAGCGCCATGGACAACGCCAGCGAAGAGGCCTTCAAGGCCAACCTCACGGCGATCGCCGAGGGCAAGACCGTGCTGGTGGTCACGCACCGCACATCGCTGCTGTCACTGGTGGATCGCATCATCGTCATGGACGCCGGCAAGGTCGTGGCGGACGGCCCGCGTGACAGCGTGGTCGAGGCGCTGCGCAACGGCCAGATCGGGAGGGCCTCCTGATGGCGAAGAATTCCTCCACCACCGAGCAGAAAGGCTTCGAGGCCATCGGGCGCTTTTCCGAACAGGGTCAGAAACCGTTTCGGCCGTTCATGGATCGGCTGTTCGCCCGTCGGGTGAGCGCGGCCCACCTGAGCCGCGACTGGGCAAGCGACACCGACTGGGCGCGCATGCAGCAGGAGCCGATTCGCGCACGGCTGTTTCTCTACACCACCTTGCTGGCGTTCATCGCCGTGCTGGTGTGGGCCTGCTTCGCGCCAATCGACGAAGTGACGCGCGGTACCGGGCGTGTGATTCCGGCCAGCCATCTGCAGCGCATCCAGTCCTTCGATGGCGGCGTGGTCGAGCAGATCAACGTGCGTGAAGGTCAGGTGGTCAGCGCCGGCGAGGTGTTGATGCAGATCGACCCGACCCGGTTCGTGTCCGACTTCGGCGAGAACCGTGCCCAGCGCTATGCCTTGGAGGCACGCGCCGAGCGCCTGCGGGCGCTGGCGACCGGCACGGCGTTCGAGCCCTCGGAGGAGCTTCGCCAGGAGGTGCCGGGTATCGTCATGCAGGAGCGCGAAGCGTTCGAGAGCAGCACCGAGGAGCTTCGCGAGCAGGAGAACGTGCTCGAGGACCGCGTACGCCAGCGCCGCGAAGAGCTTCGGGAAGCCCAGGCGCGGCGCGATACCGCCGCCCGTGAAGCGGGAATGGCCAGCCAGGAGCTCAACCTGACGCGCCCGCTGCTCGCCTCCGGGGCGGTGTCGGAAGTCGAGGTGCTGCGCCTGGAGCGCGAAGTGTCCCGCGCCTCCGGCGAGCGTAGCCAGGCGGACGCCTCGGTCTCGCGTCTGCAGGCCGCGGTCGAGGAGGCCCAGACCCAACTGCGCGAACTCAGCGCCGAGCGGCGCAGCGAATGGCGCACCAACCTGGCTCAGGCCGTGGGCGATCTGAACGCGCTGCAGCAGTCCGGCACCGGGCTG
Source organism: Halomonas sp. 707D7 (assembly GCF_024158715.1). Classification (GTDB taxonomy): domain Bacteria; phylum Pseudomonadota; class Gammaproteobacteria; order Pseudomonadales; family Halomonadaceae; genus Vreelandella. Next base: position 14,235 of record NZ_JAMZBC010000076.1, read on the forward strand.
CAGGACCGCGTGCGCCTGGCCGAGATCCGCTCGCCGGTCGACGGGGTCATCCAGCGTATCCATATCAACACCATCGGTGGCGTAGCCCAGCCCGGCCAGGAAGTGGTCGAGATCATCCCCAGCGACGACCAGCTGCTGGTCGAGGCGCGTATCGCGCCCAAGGATATCGCCTTCCTGCACCCCGGCCAGGCCTCGACCATCAAGCTCACCGCCTACGACTACTCCATCTACGGTGGCCTTCAGGCGGAGCTCGAGCATATCAGCGCCGACACCATCACCGACGACGATGGCAATACCTTCTATCTGGTGCGTGTGCGCAGTATCGAAAACGAGAATCCGGCCGAAAGGCTCCAGGTCATTCCCGGGATGACGGCGCAGGTGGATATCGTGACAGGAAAACGAACGGTCATGCAGTTTCTGCTGAAGCCCGTGCTAAGAGCGTGGCGTGACTCAATGGGAGAGCGCTGATGAAACACCATTTCATAACCACCGATGGGGACATGAAGGCGCGCTGGGTGGAGGCGTTTCCGGAGGCCTCGTCCATCTCGGCCGAGCAGGGCAGCGATGCGATCGGCACGGGCGATGTGGCCTGGCTGGTCACGACGATTGATGACTGGCCCCTGCGGGTCGGGGACCTCGCCCAACGTGGTGTCACGGTCGTCGTGCTCAGCTACAGCGCCGACGACCAGGAGGCGCTGCTGGCCTTCGAGCAGGGCGCGCGTGGCTATGCCCATACGCTGGCGGCGCCGGAGGTGCTCGAGCAGGTGGCGCTGGTGGTCACGAACCAGGGCATCTGGGCCGGCCAGGCGCTGCTTTCCAAGGTGCTCGGCGGCTCGTTCCAGGCCCTGCAGCAGCGCCGCGCCGGTGAGCCATCGCTCTCCGCGCCGCTTCTGGCCCAGCTGACCGAGCGCGAACGCGCGGTCGCCCTGGCG
>NZ_JAMZBC010000077.1 GCF_024158715.1 Halomonas sp. 707D7
CGACGCCTATCCGATGATCGACGCCGTGGCACGCAGAGCCGCGACGTCGTCGGATTCGCGCTACTTCGACGCCGAGCTCGAAAGCGCGGTGAAGCGCTTCCAGCGCCGCCATCAGCTGCAGGCCGACGGGGTCGTCGGCAACAACACCCGCCTGGCGCTCAACGCCTCGATCCGCCAGCGCATCGATCAGCTTCGCATCAACCTCGAGCGGGCCCGCTGGATGGCGCCTTTCGAGAACGAGCGCTCGCGGGTGTGGGTAGATATCGCCGGCTACACGCTGCACTACGTTCGCCCGGACGGCCAGCAGTGGGACGCCCGCGTCGTGGTCGGCTCCCCGGGGCGCGCCACGCCCATCATTCACTCCTCCATCAGCCACCTCACCATCAATCCGAGCTGGACGATTCCGCCGACCATTCTGCGCGAGGACGTGTTGCCCCGCGTGAGAAGCGATGCAAGCTATCTTTCCCAGCGCAATATCCAGGTGGTCAGTCCCTCCGGCGAGCGCCTGGACCCGTCGAGCGTCGACTGGCAGCGCCCCGGCGGCGTCATGCTTCGCCAGGTGGCCGGCAGCGGCAACCCGCTGGGGCGCATAGTGGTGCGCTTTCCCAACAACGACATGATCTACCTGCACGACACACCGGCGCAGGGCGCCTTCGGGCGCAGCCAGCGGGCGCTGAGCTCGGGCTGCATTCGCGTGGAGGGCATCGGCGAACTCGCTCAGATGCTGCTGCGCGACAGCGGCAGTCAGCACCAGGTGAGCACATTGATGAGCCGCTCAGCGAGCGACCAGAACGTCAACCTGCCAAGGCGCATCCCGGTCATGCTGCATTACATGACCGCCTGGCCCAATGCGGCGGGCGAGGTGGAGTTCCGCGACGACATCTATCGCCACGACGCGGCGCTGTTGAATGCCCTGGATCGGGCCGTATAGGCTGGGGGAGCGCACGAAAAAAGCCGCCCGGAGGGGCGGCTTTTTTTGCAGGTCGTTTTCAGCAGGGGCGGTCTTAGTCGCGCTCGCCACGCTGGTAGTTGGCGACGTTGACGGTGCCGGTCTCGCCGCTTTCGAGCGCGGCCAGCATCGGCTCCGCCTGGCTCTGGAAGGCGATCAGGGTATCGCCGGTCAGGCCCGTCGAGTCCGGAAGCTCCACGCTCATGGCGTTGACCGGCGAGTTGTTGACGATGACCTCGTAGTGCAGGTGAGGACCCGTGCTGCGGCCGGTGTTGCCGGAAAGCGCGATGCGCTCGCCCATGGTGACGCGCTCACCCACGCTGACCAGCGGGCGGGAAAGGTGCAGGTAGCGGGTGCGGTAGCCGTTGTCGTGACGGATGACCACGTAGCGCCCGGCGGCCGCGTGGTTGGCAACACGCTCGACGCGGCCGTCCGCCGGCGCCACTACCGGCGTGCCGATCGGCATGGCGAAGTCGGTACCGTTGTGCGGGCTGATGCGCCCGGTCACCGGGTGCTTGCGGCGCGGGTTGAACGACGAGCTCAAACGGTAGCTGCCTTCGAACGGATAGCGCGCGAAGCCGGGCTCCAGACCACTGCCTTCGGGCGTGTAGAACTTGTCGTCGGTGGCATTGCGCACGATGGTCAAATCCATGCGCTCGCCTTCGTAGTGAACGGCCAGCACGCGCGCGTCGAGCTCTTGACCGTCGATCATGTCGGACTCGACCAGCACGTTGAAGCGGTCGCCCCGGCGGCTGTCACGACGAAAGTCGAGCTTCTTCTCGAGCACGCGGGTGAGCTCCGTGACCGAGCCGCTGGACAGGCCCGTGGCCTGGGCGGAGCGGGCGAAGCTGCCGCTGACGGTACCGGCGAACAGGCGCTGGACCGGCTCGCCCTCGCGTTCGATGGAGGTCACGGCGAAGCTGTCGGTATCACGCTCGAGCATGACGCCGTCGCGAATGTTCTTCATCATGCGCAGCGACAGAAGCCGTCCGCTCTCGTCGAGCTGGTAGTCGAAGCTGTTGCCGGCGCGCCAGTTGGTGAGAATGCGCGGGTCCGGCATGTCGTCCAGAAGCGCCATGACCTCGCTGTAGCCCATGCCCAGCTCGTTCTGGGCGATCGCGGCGAAGGTTTCGCCGGAGGCGACGATATGGGTCTTCCACTCGGGAACGTAGGGCTCTTCGGCGGCCAGCTCCATTTCGAGGAAGGAGATATCGTCGAACAGCTCGATACCGTAGTCCTCGTAGGAAGTGGCATCGGCAATTTCGACCGAGGCATCGGCGGTCGGCTCGTCGATATTGAGCATGCCACTGGAAACCGTGCCGAAGACCACCGCCATGTGGACGGCCCCTTCGTCGAGGACGGGTTTGGCTTCGATTTCGCTGGAGATCGACGCTTCGGCACGCGAGATGACGTCAAGGTCGATGATTTCGGTAGCGGCGAGATCGCTCAAGGGGATCTGTTCGCGGGTCGCGTCGAGGGCGCGGGAGGCGCGGTCGATCGCTTCGGCGACCGGTGCACGCTCCTGGCGAAGCGAAGGCACGGCGGTCACGCCGTCGCTGGGAAGCGGTACGAGCACGCTTTCCAGAGAAGTATGCGGTTGATTCAGGTCTTGATAAGTCGTCAAAAGCTTCTGTGTGCCCAGCACGGTGACCATGGTGGCCACGGGTAAAAGTAACAATTTGTGCGTGCGGGGCAGCGAATGGAGGATTCGCAACATGAGTAAAGGGGCCGCCGAGTTCAAGGTGAAAACGCAAGGTAAAAGTGAATAAGCTCGGGAACCATACCCCAAGGTCGCAGGGGTGAATAGACTGTATTTGCATACAGAAAATGGACTTTCGCTCGAAGGCGAAAGCATCGTTCGAGAAGAAATATTTTAGAACAGTGTTTGCTAACCTTTCTTCATGGGGCGGGGTGAGCACGAAGAGCTGACTTCATGTTGTACAAGGATTTTTTCTTGTATCGTTTCCTCATGGTCTAATAAAGCAGGCTAATCAAAAAGCGCCATCAAGCGTAAGGCTATCGTTGGAGTCCACGTGGATGGCAGCAGGTCCATTGTGGAGGTAAATAGAAAAGGCTCGAGCGATCGACCAGGGAACCGGCGAACGCACTCACCCAATAACCTATACAAGGCGTATCGTATCTAGAGTCGAAAAATAGGGAGTGATTCATTATTCATCGATTCGAGGTGCCGCGCATTCTCAACGAAAACAGCTGGATTTTCAAAAAGTGTCTTTTGGTTATTTTTTGTAAAATTCTGGATTTTGTCGCAGTTGGTTTTGCGCCTCGGCAGGCTCCTGCACCTTATATACCTTTTCTTAAAAGTTCCCTACTATTTTTTGTTTTCGAGCTGAATTAACAACGATTAAGGTATTGGCGACTATTCGACACTACTACCCTTCTGGTAAGGTTTTTTCGAATTTAAGCGTTTTCACTCGCTTCTAGCGTCGAGGAAATCGAAATGTCACGGGTAACACTCGCACAGTGGCACATGCTGGCCGCCGTGGTGGATCATGGCGGCTTCGCCCGCGCCGCCGAGGCCATTCACAAGAGCCCTTCTACGCTCAACCACGCCGTTCACAAGCTCGAGGAGCAGCTCGGGGTTCAAGTACTCGAACCGATTGGCCGCCAGGTACGCCTGACCGAGGCCGGCGAGCTGCTGCTGCGGCGCGCGCGCCAGTTGATCGAGAGCGCGGCATCGCTTGAAGACGTGGCGTCACGGCTGGCGGAAGGGTTGGAGGCGGAAGTCGTGGTCGCCATCGACCAGGTGTTCCCCGCAGATGCCCAGGCCAAGGCACTCGAGCGCTTTTCCGCTGCCTACCCCCAGGTGAGGGTGCAACTTCACGAAAGCGTGCTCAATGGCGGAGTGGAAATGCTGCAGGATGGCCGCGCGGACCTGGTGATCTGCGGCCTGGACGTTCCGGGATTTCTCGGCGAGCCCCTGGTCGGCGTACGCTTCATCGCCGTCGCCCATCCGAGCCACGCGCTGCACAAGCTCGGGCGCTCTCTCGACCTGCGTGACCTGGCGCAATATCGCCAACTGGTGGTGAGGGATTCGGCGGTACGCCAATCTGCCAACGCGGGCTGGCTCAAGGCCGAGCAGCGCTGGACGGTGAGCCACCTCAATACCTCGCTCGACATGATCAAGCGCGGCCTGGGCTTTGCCTGGATGCCGATCACCCGTATCGCCCAGGAACTCGAACGAGGCGATCTCAAGCCGCTGCCGCTGGTGGCCGGCGGCGTTCGCGAGGCGCCGTTCCAGCTGATCTTCAAGGATCGCGACCGTGCCGGACCTGCCACCCACGCCATGGCGCAGGCGCTCAAGGAAGCGGTGATCGCCGAGTGTCCCAAGGATTCAATTTCATCGAACGAAACCGCGTAAAACATGCGCTTGAGGCTTCAGCGGCGCAAAGTATGCTGATTCAGGAAGTAACGATGAATGGCCAAGGAGACGCGACATGGGATTGCTGGTAGAAGGTGAGTGGGTCGATCAGTGGTACGACACCAAGAAAAGCGGCGGCGAGTTCGTGCGCGAGTCGGCCAAGCTGCGCGACTGGGTAGGCGAGGGCGCACCCGCGGATCATGAAGGCGAACGTTTTCCCGCCGAGCAGGGGCGCTACCATCTTTACGTATCGCTCGCCTGCCCCTGGGCGCATCGAGCGCTGATCATGCGCACGTTGAAAGGGGTGGACGAGCTGATCGGCGTCTCCCACGTAAGCCCCTTGATGCTCGACAAGGGCTGGACCTACGACGAGGCGGAAGGCTCTAGCGGCGATCCCGTCAATCATGCCCGCTACCACTACGAGCTCTATACAAGGACCGATCCACACTATACCGGGCGCGTCACGGTGCCGGTGCTATGGGACAAGCAGCGCCGAACCATCGTCAACAACGAGTCGGCGGATCTCGTGCGCATGTTCAACGGCGCCTTCGACGAGTTGACCGGCAATACGCTCGACTTCTACCCGCAGGATCTTCGCACCACGATCGACGAGATCAATGCCGACGTCTACGACAACGTCAACAACGGGGTCTACAAGGCGGGTTTCGCGACCGAGCAGGCGGTGTACGAGAAACACGTCAAGGCGCTCTTCGCCGCGCTCGACCGTCTCGAGCAGCGCCTGGAGACCCATCGCTACCTGGCGGGGGAGTGGCTGACCGAGGCGGATATTCGCCTGTTCACCACCCTGGTGCGTTTCGACGCGGTGTATCACGGCCACTTCAAGTGCAACGTCCGGCGCATAGAGGATTACCCGCAGCTCTCGAACTACCTGCGCGAGCTGTACCAGTGGCCGGGCGTGGCCGACACCGTGAACATGGAGCACATCAAGCGCCATTACTATTACAGCCACGCCAACATCAACCCCACTCGCATCGTGCCCGTCGGGCCGGTACTCGACTTCGACCGCCCCCACGACCGTGAACGCCTCCCGGGGGCTGGCATTCGTTCGCGATCGGCATGAGTCAAGTCCTGCCAAAACGCAGAAGGGCCGCCCAATGGGCGGCCCTTCTGCGTCTTGCCTGACAAAAGCTTGGTTGGCGAGCGCTTACTGCTGTTCGGGGGCGTCGTCGTCGCTGAACGCTTCCCGGGTACGCTGCCAGGCGCTTTCGGCACCGTCGCGCGTGGTCTGCCAAGCTTCGCGAGCATTGGCCTGGGTCTGCTCCCACCAGTCGCGATCATAGGCGGGGAAGTCTTCCACTTCTTCCGGGGTGGCCGAGAGCATGATGCGGTGCTCGGTTTCACCATCGCCTTCGGTGCTGGTCTCGAGGGTGAAGTAGTCGGTGCCGACCACGATCTCGCGACCGCCAAGGCCCAGCACGGCGCCACTTTCGATGACCAGTGCGGTGATGCGCATGTCGTCGTCGAACAGAATGTCGTCCACGTCACCGATCTCTTCGCCTGAACCGTTGGCGAAATAGACGTCGGCATCGAGAATGTCCTCGGCCGAGTAGACGCCTTGCGGCTCCTGGGTGGTGGTCTGGGCCTGGGCATCGAGTGCCAGTCCTGCCAGCAGGGCAGTGCTCATGGCCGTCAGTAGCAGTGATTTACGCATATTGAACTCCTTGTCACCTGAGTGGCTTGTAACCTCGGCGGATCATGGCGATGGCACTGTTTGCCATCGGTGCCTGTCCGGATACGACCGCTGCGTTCGTCGCGGGTCGATAGAGGCCGGGGCGGCGCGTCCTGCGCCAGACCCGGTCGTGAATCCTAAAGGCCGTCGGCCCAGTCGTCGGCACGCTTTTCCGCCTGCTCGCGCTCGAGGCCGTATTTCTGCTGGAGCTTGCCCACCAGCTGATCCTTCTTGCCACCGATCTGATCGAGTTCGTCGTCGGTCAGCTCACCCCAGCTGGCGCGCGCCTTGCCTTTCATCTCGGTCCATTTGCCTTCGATCTGGTCCCAGTTCATGGCGTCTCTCCTTGGTACATGCGTTAAGCTGCGGCCGTAAGCCGTAAATCGGTGTTGCCATTGAAATCTTAGACGATACATCGACAAGCGCAAGCCCGATGGTTCATGTCGGGTAAAGCGAAAAGGCTAGCCAGTCAAGTGGTGAGGTGGTAGTATCCGCTCTCCTCGCATGTGTTGACCCCTCCATCAAGACGGTAAGCGTAAAAGCCCGTAGACGCTATGCACTATTTACTATGCACTATGCGGCTCCGCTTGCGGGAACATCCAACGAGATGTTCATTGCTGTGAAGATGGCGCGTTTTTAGCATTTCACCAGTCGGGTGAAATCGACGCAGAAGGTCGCCACGACGGTCGGCAGACACGTTTCATTGTCATCGTTATCTGCCTCCGAATGCTGGGTGCGACCGGCGTCTTTGACTCCTTCAGTTGATCCTCCGCACGGCGGAGTTCGTGAACAGCGCCTTGCGCTGCTTGACGTGTCGAAGACGCTCATGACGTTTTTTGCCGGCCCCCGCCGGCCTACCAAGGTGTGATTAATGACCTCGACTTCTGTCGCCTCGCCGAGCTTCGGCGATCTGGCTCTGCTGCCTGCCGTTCTTTCTGCTGTTGAAGCACAGGGCTACCAGACTCCTTCGCCCATCCAGGCGCAAACCATTCCTGCGCTGCTGGAAGGCCGCGACATGCTGGGCCAGGCCCAGACCGGTACCGGCAAGACCGCTGCCTTTGCACTGCCGCTTCTTTCTCGTCTCGATCTTGACCGTCGCGAACCCCAGGTGCTGGTGATGGCTCCGACCCGTGAGCTCGCCCAGCAGGTGGCGGTCTCGTTCAGCAAGTACGGCCAGAACCTCAAGGGCCTGGAAGTGGCCACGCTGTGCGGCGGCCAGGAGTATCGCGAGCAGCTCGGCGCCCTGAAGCGCGGTGCCCAGGTCGTGGTCGGCACCCCCGGACGCATCATCGACCACCTGGATCGCGGCAGCCTGAAACTCGACGGCCTCTCCGCCCTGGTGCTCGACGAAGCCGACGAGATGCTGCGCATGGGCTTCATCGACGACGTCAAGCGCGTGGTCGCCGACACCCCGCAGAATGCCCAGCGCGTGTTCTTCTCGGCGACCCTGCCGACGGAGATCGAGCGCATCGTCAACCGTTACCTGGTCGACCCGGTCAAGGTGGCCATCGAGTCCAAGACCACCACCGGCGACAACATCGAGCAGCGCCTGGTGCGCGTCGATGGCGGTGCCAAGCTCGAAGCGCTGGCGCGCATCCTCGAAGTCGAGCCCGTCGATGCGGCGATCGTCTTCGTGCGCACTCGCGCGGCGTGCACCACGCTGGTCGAGCAGCTCACCGCGCGCGGCGTCAACGCCGCCGGCCTTTCCGGCGACCTGGACCAGAGCCTGCGCGAGCGCACCATCACCCGCCTGAAGCGCGGCAAGGTGGACGTGTTGATCGCCACCGACGTCGCCGCTCGCGGTCTCGACGTGCCGCGCATCACCCACGTGGTCAACTACGACCTGCCCCAGGACGCCGAAGCCTACACCCACCGTATCGGCCGTACCGGTCGTGCCGGACGCAGCGGCATCGCGATCACCTTCGCCGGCTTCCGTGAAGGCCGCAAGGTGGGCTGGATGGAGCAGGCCACCGGTCAGAAGATGACCGAAATGCCGCTGCCGGACGAGAGCGCCATTCGCGCCCACCGCGACGAGGTATTCCATCACCGCGTGGTGGCGGCCCTGACCAAGGGCGCCGACGAACAGCGCGCGCTGGTCGAGCGTCTGGTCGAGGAAGGCCACGACGCCATCGAGCTTGCCTGCGCCTTCGCCGCCATGGCCCGCGCCGACGAAGCGCCGATCGGTCGTCTGCAGGCACCGCGCAAGGAACGCCCGACCCGCGATGGCGGTCGTGACGGCAAGCCGCGTCGCGAGCGCTCCAGCATCCCGAGCGAAGGCATGACCCGCTATCGCGTCTCCGTCGGCCACAAGGACGGCGTCAAGCCGGGCCAACTGGTCGGGGCGCTGGCCAACGAAGGCGGTATCGAAGGCGCGCGCATCGGCCGCATCGATATCCGCAACGCCTTCTCGGTGGTGGAGCTGCCGAGCGGTCTGCCAGCCAGCATCCTGGCCAAGATGGCGCGCGCCCGGGTGGCCGGTCGTCCGCTGGAAATCAGCGAAGACAGCGCCCCCGAGCGCGCACCGCGTCGCCGCCGCGACGACGGCGATGCGCCGGTTCGCCGCCGCGAACGCGCCTGAACTTGAGCCTGAGCCTGACGGCCTGACAAGACCCCGCTTTCGAGCGGGGTTTTTTATGCGCCGAGAAATCTTCTAGGCTTAGCGAGACACCATAGACAGGAGGTGACATGGACGCACCGTCGCACGAATGGAATCTCGAGCCCGCCGAGGCCATCGCACTGCAAAAGCGCCTCGCAACGCGCTTGGAGCTCGCCGACCGCATCGACGAGGTGGCGTACATCGCCGGGGTGGATATCGGCTTCGAGGAAGCCGGCAAGATCACCCGGGCGGCGGTGGTACTGCTCGAGTGGGATGAAGCCAAGGCACCGACGCTGGAGGTCGTCGAGCAGGTGATCCACCGCGAGCCCACGCGCATGCCCTACGTGCCGGGGCTACTTTCGTTTCGCGAGATTCCGGCTGCCTTGGGCGCCTTCGCGAAACTCTCGCAAACCCCGCAGCTGGTGATGGTCGACGGCCAGGGGATCGCGCACCCGCGAAAGCTCGGCGTGGCGGCGCACCTCGGGCTATGGCTCGATCTTCCGACCATCGGTGTCGCCAAGTCGCGCCTTTACGGACGCTTCGAGCCGGTGGGCGAGCGGCGCGGCGACTGGAGCGCACTGACCGCCCGGGGCGAGACCATCGGCGCCGTGCTGCGCTCGCGGGAGAAGGTGAAGCCGATCTTCGTGTCCCCCGGGCACCGGCTGTCGCTTGCCACCTCGCTTGACTGGGTCACGCGGTGCCTCGGGCGCACCAAGCTGCCCGAGCCCACGCGGTTGGCCGACCGGCTCGCCTCGCGGCGCGACGAGAAGCGCCGCAAGGCCAGCGTCGAGCCTACAAGAGACGCGTGAAGCGCTCGAGCAGGCTGCTGGCGTGAGAGGTGGGCGCGATGGCCTGGATCAAGGCGCCGACGTCCTCGCCCTGTTCGACCAGCGCGTCGCTCACGCGCTCGAGGTAGGCGCGCATGATGTCGGTGTCGAACTCCGGGTGGAACTGCACGCTCCATTGGCGCGTGCCGTAACGCAGCGCCTGGTGGCCGTCGTGGTCGTTGCAGGCGAGGATCACGGCATCGCCCGGGGCCCGCAGCACCGTCTGGCCATGGGTCAGGTGCGCCTTGAAGCGCGAAGGCAGCTGGCTGAACAGCGCATCACGGTCGGAGGCGTCGGTACGCTCGACCGTGAACGTACCCGCCTCGCGCCCCTTCGGGTGGTTGCCGGCCTCGCCGCCGAAGGCCTCCGCCATCAGCTGGTGGCCGTAGCACACGCCGAGCATGGCGATATCGCGTGCACGGGCCTGCTTGAGCCAGGGCTTGAGCGCCTCGCTCCACGCTTCTTTGTCGCTGACCATGGCGTTTGAGCCGGTGATCACGATGGCATCGAGCCCGTCAAGCTCAGGTGCATGGGTGTCGCTGCGCGGGTCCCAGAGCGTGACGGTGATGCCGGGCACGGCGCGCTCGAGAGGCTGCGAGAACAGCCTGTCGAAGTCACCGTGGCGCTCGACGACTTCGGGAAAGGCGTCGCCGGTCTTGATGATCAGTACTGAGGGCATGAAAATCTCGTGTCGATGGATGCAAGCCGCCGGCTGCGTTATAAACGAGTCGCCCATGATTCGGCGACCGGGAACCGTGTTGCCGGGTCGTCACCAATAACACGTAAGGAACTCTCATGCAGCAAATTACCCGAGGCGGTACACCGATGGACGTGGATGGCGCGATTCCCGAGGCGGGAGCCAAGGCGCCGGCGCTCACGCTGACCGACCGCGACCTCAACGACGTGACGCTTGCGGATTTCGCCGGCAAGCGCAAGGTGCTCAACATCATCCCCAGCGTCGATACGCCCACCTGCGCCACGTCCACGCGCCGCTTCAACGAGCTGGCCGCGGCGATGGAAGACACGGTGGTGCTGGTGGTCTCGGCGGACCTGCCGTTTGCAGCGGTGCGCTTTTGCGGCGCCGAAGGGCTCGATGACGTGGAGACGCTCTCCACCTTTCGTCACCCGGAATTTTTGAAAGCGTGGGGCGTGGCCCTCGTCAACAGCCCGATGCAGGGGCTCTGCGCGCGGGCGGTGGTGGTGCTCGATACCGATGACACCGTACTGCACAGCGAACTGGTGGGCGAGCTCAAGAACGAGCCCGACTACGACGCCGCGCTGAGCGCTCTGAAGGCGCGTTGACGCTCAGCCCTGACGGCGGGCCGCCTCCACCAGCGCGCGGATCAGGCGCTGCTGGGGGCGGTTGAAGATTAGCCACTCCGGGTGCCACTGAACACCGATCACGAAATCGTGCTCGGTGGACTCGATCCCCTGCACCAAGCCGTCGCGGTCGCGCGCGACGATCTCGATTCCCCGGCCTGCGACGTTCACCGCCTGGTGGTGGAGGCTGTTGACCCGGCACCAGGTCACCTCGAGAAGCTCAAAAAGCTTGCTGCCCCCGACGATGTCGACGGTCTTTCTGGGCAGCACCGTGCGCCGGCGCTTCAATCCCTCGTGGGTGGTGTAGATGTCCGGGTCGAGCGTGCCGCCGAGGTGGACGTTGATCAGCTGCGCCCCGCGACAGATGCCCAGTACCGGCGTATGGCGCGGGATGAAGTGCGCCAGCAGGTCGAGCTCCAGCGCGTCCCGGGCCGGGTCCAGGCGCACGCCAAGCTGCAGCTCGCCGCCGTAGAGCTGCGCCTGGATGTCGTCGCCGCCGCCGATGATCAGCCCGTCGAGGTCTGGCGGGCGCGGGCGCGAAGGCGACAGCCGCAGCGGTCGCCCGCCGTGGCGCCAGACGGCGAACCAGTCGAACCACCAGGCCAGGTGGCTCTTGTCATCGGAGGTGGTGATGCCGATCAAGGGGCGTGGCATGGGCGACGTCTCCTGGCAGGTATCAGCGGTGCGCGAACAGCCGGCGCAGGCGCTCTTTCAGGCGCGCCGGCCAGCGCCGGGCGTGACCGGCGATGAACTCGTCGCAGCGGGCCTCGAGGCGCGGCGTGTCGAAGGCCAGCTTCTCGACCTCGACCCAGCGATTCCACTCCACCACCGCGCCCCAGCCAGGCCGGGAGAGCTGCGCGTTGGGCAACCGGTAGTGAAAGGCGGGGCGGGGCTTGGTCAGGCGAGCGTGAACCAGCGCGTGCGGATGTTCCGGGCGCAGGTAGGCAAACAGCGGCAGCATGTCGAGCTCGCGATTGCGCGTGGGGTTGTGATGCAGGTAGTCATCGATAAACTGGTCGAGCGTCGGCGCGTAGCGGCGGTCGAGCACCTTGCGTGCGTACTCCTTGGGAAAGGGGTTGGCATGGGGCAGCACCTCGCGGGTGATGTCCACCTTGATCTCGTCGCGCAGCCAGCCGGCCAGCAGCAGGTAGGCGCGCATCATCGCCAGCAGATGCGTGACCTCGAGACTCGCCGTCTCGACGTTGAGATGTAGCCCGAACCCGTAGAGCAGGCTTGCATCGGTCCCCTTGGCGCCTTTCTCGCGCAGCGCCTGGAACAGCACGTCGAGTCTTTCGAGTTCGTTCCAGGCAAGCGGCGGGCAGATGATCTCGGTCGGCACGAGCCCGGTGACCATGTCGCCGATCAGCGCCCGAGTCTTGCGGTGGAATTCGAGACGCCGCAGGCGGCGGTGATCGTCCCATTCGCCGTCACCGGTACTTGCTTTTTGCTCGAGGCTGATGTCCGGGTGAGCGTACTGGGTGTCGAGCTCGATCTTGAAAGTACCGAAGTGGGGCGTGTGGACCAGCAGCCGATGCGGACTGACTCGCTCGACCTCGCCGTCGAACAGCTCGGCCACTCGTTGAGCGGTTTGCCGGGCGGGGAGGCCGGCGAATTCGATCTCCACACCGACGCAGCGCGTTTGGCCATCATGGTTCAAACGTTGGGGTGGCGCCTGCAGCGTCATCTCGGCATCCTTGCGGTGAACGTTTACGTTTTCAGCCTATCATAGTCACGCCACAGGCTAAGCGATATTCGCGGTGGCTCCATCAATGAACCATCCTCGGCAGCGACCAGGATGGCAAGTCCAGGAGGAGAGTGTGCGACAGCAGTGGTGGATCGGTTTCATCGTCAGTATCGCGCTGTGCCTGCTGACCGGCGCGGTGCAGGCCCAGGGCGTATCGCTGCCGAGCCTGGGGGGCGACCAGGGCGACACTCAGGAGCCCGCGGTCAGCAGCAACGAGTTCCAGAGCTCGCTCAACGACGTCATCACGCTCCTGGAGAACGAGGAGCAGCGAACGGCGCTGCTCGACTCCCTGCGCGAGCTGCAGGTCACAAGCGATGCCACCGAAGGCGATGGCGTAGTGCGCCAGGGTCTGCTCGGCGCGCTGGCGGATACCTTGAGCGATCTGGGCGATCAGGCCCAGGCGGGCAACTCGCCCATCGACGAGTGGTCACGCCAACTCGTTCAAGGGGCAGCGGACCTGCGTGCGCTCAACGAAGGCACCGATCAGGGCCAGGCGCTGCGCGAGGTGGTCGATGGCGCGCTGTTCGCAACGGTCTGGGTATTGCTGCTCACGATCATGATCGCCTTCGGGCGCCTGGTGGCGACCCGGCGTGAATGGCCGCTGGATCTGCCCCGCGATCCCAAGGCATGGCTGCTGGTGGCGCACTTCTTCCGCCGCATGCTGCCCTGGGCGTTGTCCTTCGCCATCATCCTCGGCATCGGACAGCTGCTGGCCTACAGCCCCGGACGGGCGCTGGTACTGGTCATCGCCTACGTCTGCCTGTGCGGGCGAGCGCTATCCGTGGTGTTCGAGACGGTCATCGCGTTTTTCAGCCGCGGGCATCGCTTCACTGCGGTTCAGCAGCTCCAGCAGCAGGCGCTGCGCGGGCTGTTCGTGATCGGCGCGTTGATCGCGCTCGGCGATGCGGTCAACTCCACCCGGCTCATCGAGCTTCTCGGGCCCGAACTTGCAAGCCTCGTATCAGTGCTGGCCAACATGCTGGCGGCGCTTCTGGCGGCGCGCTTCATCCTCAAGTTCAAGCGTCCGATTCGCCACCTGATCTGCAACCGCCCCTACAAGCAGCGCCGCGACGCCAGCGCGGCGGTCGAGATGGTGCGTACCCTCGGCGGGCTCTGGCACATACCGGCGCTGTTGATGGTGGGCGGCTCGCTGCTGGCGATCTTCATCACCGTGGGCGACGTGGGCACGGCACTTGCGCGCTCGATCATCTCGGCGAGTCTTCTGGTGCTGACGCTGGTGGTCACCGGGCTTCTGCGCCGTCAGGCCGAACGCTTGACCAAGCGTCGCCACCGGCGTCGCCACAGCCAGTACCGCAAGCGCCTGGAACGCTTCGGCTTCGTGCTGGCGCACATCTGCGCCTGGATGGTGTTCGCCGAACTCTCGATGCAGGTGTGGGGCGGCTCGCTCTTCGGGCTCGGCCAGCAGGCGGTGGCCAGCGCCCGTATCGGCCAGGCGCTGGTCAGCCTGGGCGCGACGGTGCTGCTTGCCTGGCTGGTGTGGATCTTCGCCGACACCGCGATCCAGCGGGCGCTTACCTCCTCGGCGCGCTCGCGCGGACGCCGCGTCAACCAGGCCCGGGCGCAGACGATCACGCCGATGATCCGCAACGTCATCTTCGTCGCCATCCTGATCATCGCGGTGATCGCCGGGCTTGCCAATCTCGGGGTCAACGTCACGCCGCTGCTCGCCGGTGCCGGTGTGATCGGTCTGGCGATCGGTTTCGGCGCCCAGACCCTGGTGCAGGACTTGATCACCGGCATCTTCATCCTGATCGAGGATTCGCTGGCGGTGGACGATTTCGTCCAGATCAATGGCCACATGGGCACGGTGGAAGGCTTGACGCTTAGAACGGTGAAGCTGCGCGACCTCGACGGCGTGGTGCACATCATCACCTTCAGCCGGATCGAGTCGATCCACAACATGTCGCGTCAGTTCGGCATCGCCCTGATGCGCATTCGCATCCCCTTCGACATGCGCATCGACGACGCCATCACCCTGATGCAGGAGACCGCCCAGGAGCTTCGAAAGGACCCGATGATGCGCCACTACATCTGGTCGCCGCTGGAGATGCAGGGCGTGCAGGGCTTCGAGGATGGCTGCCCGATCCTGCGCATGCGCTTTCGTACCGCCCCGGAGATGCAGTGGGACGTGTCACGCGCCTTCAATCTGCTGCTCAAGCAGCGCATGGAAGAGCAGAAGATCGACCTGGGCGTGCCGCGTTTGAGCGTGAGCATGGAGCCGCGCTCCCAGGAGGAGGTGAACGAAAGCGCGGGAACCGATTTCTTCATCGATACCGCCAGCAGCGACGACGAGGCGCCGAAAC
>NZ_JAMZBC010000078.1 GCF_024158715.1 Halomonas sp. 707D7
GATCTCTTCGATGGCTTCCTTGGCGGCGAACATCACCTGGTAGAAGCGCTCCGGCGGCAGGGCCGAGAACGCCATGGCCAGCGCCGAGGCGTTCTGCAGGGCGTTGAGGGTGCCGGGCTTGCCGAGTCCGGCCAGCACGATGCGCAGCAGCTCGTGGTTGGAAGCCACCACGTCGTTGGCAAAGCGCAGCACGCCGTGCTCGTGCAGTGTCTGCACGAGCTGGTCGAGCTCCTGGCGGGCGCTCGGATCGGTGGCGGGCGGCGGCGTGACGTCGTGTTCGATTCGCGTGGCCATCACATTTTCCTCGGGTCGGCTTGATGAGCGGGGGGCTGGCGATAATCCTCGTTGGCCCACTTGAGTTCGACCGCCACGCCGTCGTTGGGCGTCCTGTGGCCGAAGCGGTAGTTCGTGGCGGGCAGCGGCGAGCCGGTGCGCCGGTCCAGCACCTCGAGTTTCACCGCGACCTCCTTGTAGGCCGGGGTCTGCACGACCGGGTCGGCGTGCTCGCCGGTCAGGGCGTTCACGCCGAACTTGCCGAAATGGATCGGGATGAACAGGACATTGCCTGCCACGCGCTCGGTGACCAGCGCCGGAAGCTCGAGGCTGTCGCGCCGGGAGGTGATGCGCACCCAGGTGCCGGTCTCGATGCCCCGCGCCCGTGCAAGCGCGGGGCTCACCTCGATGAAGCCCTGGTCGACCTGCGCGCGAATGCCCGGCGAGCACCCGGTCTGGTTGGTGCCCTGGAACTGCTCGAGCAGCCGGCCGTTGTCGAGCATCAGGTCATAGGTGGCGTCTGGCGCTTCGGCCGGGGGCTGCCACTCGAGCGGGAAGAGCGTGGCCCGGCCATCCTCGGTGGGAAAGTCGTCGGTATAGAGCAGCGGCGTGTCGGTGCCGTCCTCGGCCACCGGCCAGAGCAGCGACCGCCAGCCCTCGAGGCGCTCGTAGATCACCCCGGCGAACAGCGGGGCGATGGAGGCGCACTCCGCCATGATCTGGCGGGGGTGGGTATAGCCCCAGTCGTGGCCCATCCGAGCGGCGAGCTCGGTGAGTATCCACCAGTCCGGGCGGCTGTCGCCCAGCGGCTCCAGCACCGGGTAGAAGCGCTGGATGCGCCGTTCGGTGTTGACGAACGTGCCCTCCTTCTCGACGCTGGGGCAGGCGGGCAGCACCACGTCGGCGAACTGCGCGGTGCGGCTCAAGAACATGTCCTGCACCACGAAGAACTCGAGCTTCTCGAAGGCCTGGTGGACGTTGTGGGTGTTGGAGTCGGAAAACGCGGTTTCCTCGCCGATCACCATCATCGCCTTGAGTTCGTCGTCGGCGGCGGCCTGCACCATCAGGAAGTTGCCCAGCCCCTCCTCCAGGGAGAGCGTCTCCGGCGCCACCCCCCAGCCCTTGGCCCAGCGGGCGCGGGCCTTTTCGTCGGTGACGCTCTCGTAGCCCGGGTACATTTCCCGCAGGCAGCCGAAGTCGCTGGCGCCCTGCACGTTGTTGTGCCCGCGCATGGGGTAGCCCCCGGTGCCCGGGCGGCCGTAGTTGCCGGTGACGAGCAGCAGGTTGGAGAGGGCTGTACTGGTATCGGCGCCGTGGCTGTGCTGGGTGATGCCCATGGCCCACAGCAGGCACACGCTCTTGGCGCGACCGATCAGTTCCGCGGCCTCGATCAACTGCGCCTGGGGAATGCCGGTGATCTCTTCGGCGAAGGCCAGGGTGAAGGGTTCGAGCGAGGCGCGGTAGGCATCGACATCGTTGACCCGGCGGGCCAGGAACTCGCTATCCGCCAGGCCGTGATCGAACATGTAGCGCGACAGCGCCGAGGCCCAGACCAGGTCGGTGCTGAGGTTGGGGCGCAGGTACAGGTTCGCCCGCTCGGCCATTTCATGCCGGCGCGGGTCGACCACCACCAGCTTCTGGCCCCGCCGCTTCTGGGCGGCCTTGATGCGCGAGGCGATCACCGGGTGGTTCTCGGCGGTGTTGCTGCCCACCAGCACGACGACTTCGGCCTGCTCGATGTCCTCGATGGTGCCGGCGTCGCCGCCGTAGCCCACGGTGCGAAAGAGCCCCTTGGTCGCCGGGTTCTGACAGTAGCGCGAGGAGTTGTCGACGCTGTTGGTGCCGATGATCAGCCGGGCGATCTTCTGGGTCAGGTAGGCCTCTTCGTTGCTGGCCTTGCTGGAGCCGATGAAGCCGAGTGCGCGCGGGCCGTGGGTATCGCGCACCTCCAGCAGGCGCCGGGCGACGAGCGTCAGCGCCTCGTCCCAGCTCGCCTCGCGAAAGCGGCCGTTCTCGCGAATCAAGGGGGTGGTGAGGCGCTGGTCGCTGTTGACGAAGTCCCAGGCGAACTTGCCCTTCACGCAGGTGGAAATGCCGTTGGCCGGCGCCTGTTCGGTGGGCTGGACCTTCAGGATGTCCCGGTCCCGGGTCCACATCTCGAAGGAGCAGCCCACGCCGCAGTAGGTGCACACGGTCTTGGTGCGCTTGAGGCTGGGCTGGCGCCAGGCGGCGTCGAGCTCGGACACCGCGGTGATGGGCCGTGCACCGATGGTTTTCTCGAGCCCCTTCACCGCGTCGATCATCGGGCGCTTGAGCGACCAAGGCAGGGCGGTGAGCGGCCCGGTGCGCCCGTACATGGTGTTCTCCTGGAGCGCGTTGCAGGGACACACCGTCACGCAGTGGCCGCAGCTCACGCAGCTGGAGTCGTCGATCGCCCGGCCGCCGTCCCACAGTACCCGCGGATGCTCGCTGGCGTAGTCGATGGAGAGGGTCTCGTTGACCTCCACGTTCTGGCAGGCCTCGACGCACTGGCCACACAGGATGCACTGGTCCGGGTCGTAGGTGTAGAAGGGGTTGGAGGTGTCCTTGGCGTGGGGCTTGGGCTCGAAGGCGTAGCGCTGGACGGGCGGGTTCATCTCGACCACGGCGTTGTGCACCCGGCAGTCGCCGTTGTTGTTCTCGCAGACGCTGCAGTAGAGCTCGTGCTTGGCCAGCAGCCGGTCGAGCCCTTCGGCGCGGGCGGCGACGGCCTCCGGGGCGGCGCTCGACACGCCGAGCCCCTCCTCGCTCACCAGGGTGCAGCCGCGAACGAGTTCGCCGTTCACCGCCACCCAGCAGGTGTCACAGGTCTGAAGCGGGCCCAGGGCCTTCTGGTAGCAGACACTGGTCAGCGAAACGCCATGCCCGTCGAGAAAATCAATGAGCGGTTCGCCCTCGTTTCCGCCGAGTGGCGTGCCGTCGAACAAGATCGTACACGGTCGAGTCATCGGGTGTTCCTCCATGGAACCCTTGTTTTTATGCTGCCGGTACACGCCTCGCTGCACGCAAGGGGCGGTCTCGCGGCGCGTCTTCTGCAGTGTCACCGCCTCCACCATGCCAGGGCGACAACCTAGGTTAAAGCCGCGCTCTTTCGTCATGCGCCGAAAGCCGCGCGTTACAAAACGTCATGAATACTGGTAATAGTGGGACGACCGCGACGAGGGCGCCTTCACGGCGAAGGCGTCGCCAATGCTTGAACACCCAAAAGGAATGGTCATGTCGATATCCCCACGTGCCCCTTGGCGGGCAACGCCGCTGGTAGCGGCCATGCTGGCGCTCAGCCCGGGCGTCTTCGCCGCCCCCTTCACGCTGACGATCTATCACACCAACGACCTGCACGGACGCACCGACCAGTACCCGCAGCTGGTCACGGCGCTGGCGAAGGCGCGCGCCGAGTACGGCGAGGGGCTGCTGCTCGATGCCGGCGACATCTTTTCCGGTACGCTCTATTTCAACGAGTTCAAGGGGTTGGACGCCGTCGAATTCATGAACCTGATGGGATACGACGCCTTCGTGCCCGGCAACCACGAGTTCGACCTGAACGACCCGGAGAGCGGCCACCAGGCGCTGGCCGCGTTCTTCGAGGCCGCCGACTTTCCCATCGTCGGCGCGAACCTGGACTTCTCCGCCGCGCCGGAATTCAACGCGCTGCTGGGTGAGTCGATCGGTACCGAACCGCAGCCTGGCCACCTGTACGACGGCGTGATTCTCGAGCAGGGCGGCGAGCGCATCGGCGTGTTCGGTCTCAGCACTCAATCCAGCGAAACCGTCTCGAGCCCGGGCAACGTCACCCTTGGTGACTACCGCGCGGCGGCCGAGGCGATGGTGGCGGCGTTTGACGCCCAGGGCGTGAACAAGATCGTCGCGCTGACCCACCTGGGCTTCGACAGCGACCCAGCCGTGGGCAACGACCTGCTGCTGGCCCGGCACGTCGAGGGCATCGACGTCATCATCGGCGGTCACAGCCACACCCGGCTCGACGCGCCGGTCACCGTGGCCGAGAACGCCCTGGGCGAGGCGAAGGCGCCCACGGTGATCGGTCAGGCGAACGAGTACGGCAAGTATCTGGGCGTGATGCAGGTCACCTTCGATGATGACGGCGTGGTGACGGCCTCGCGGGGCGAGCTGCTGGCCGCGGAGGATTTCGAACCGGACGCTGATGCCGCCGCGATGCTCGAGCCCTATACCGCCCGCATCGAGGAGCTGCGCGACGCCGAGGTGGGGGTGACGCTGGGCACGGCGCTTCCCAACCCGCGCCACGGCAACGGCGACGAGCAGAGCGTGCGCGCCGACGAGACGGCGCTGGGCAACCTGATCAGTGACGGCCAGCTCGCCGCCGCCCGCCGGGTGAACCCGCAGACCGTGATGGCGCTGCAAAACGGCGGCGGCATCCGCGAGCCAATCCCCGAAGGCCCGGTGACCGTGGGCGAGCTGATCGCCGTGCAGCCCTTCGGCAACCGCCTGACGCTGATGGACGTGACCGGCGCGGAGCTTCTGCAGACCTTCGAGATTGCGCTGGCCAGCGCCCCGGAGGAGAGCGGCGCCTTCCTGCAGGTATCCAACGGCACCGAGGTGGTGTATGACAGCCGCGAGCCGGCGGGCGAGCGGGTGGTGAGCCTGAAGGTGACCGAGAACGGCGAGCTCAATGAGATCGACCCGGCACGCACCTACGTGATCGCCACCAACAACTTCACCGCCGCCGGTGGTGACGACCACGCAGCACTCGAAGCCGCGCACAACGACGAGCGGAGTCACATCGTCGGCAACACCGACTGGGAGATGCTGCGCGACTACCTGGTCGAGCAGGGCGACGTCGCGCCCCGAGTGGAGGGGCGCATCGTCGACCGGGCGCGCGACTAGCCGCCGGTACGCTTGCCCGAGGCGCTGTCGAAGGGGTGCAGCGCCTCGCGGGCAACGTAAAGACGCAGCGTCTCGCCTTCGCACACCGGCGGCTGGCCGCTGACGCGGATCACCGTGGGCTGCTCGCTGTCGGCTAGGCGCACGTAGAGGTGGCTCTCGGCGCCGGCGGCCTCGAAAAGCTCCAGCGTCGACTCGATCACCAGGTGCGGGCCGCTTGGCGGGGTCAGGCGCAGGTCGTCCGGGCGGATGCCGACGGTGTCGGTGCCGGCGGGAAGATCGCTCGAAAGCGTCTCGGCGCCGCGGGTCGCCAAGTACTCGAGCGGCACCATGTTCATCGCCGGCGAGCCGATGAAGCTCGCCACGAACATGCTCGCCGGGCGGGCGTAGATCTCCATGGGCGTGCCCACCTGCTCGATCTGCCCGGCGTTCAACACCACCAGCCGGTCACCCAGAGTCATGGCCTCGAGCTGGTCGTGGGTGACGTAGAGGCTGGTGGTCTTGAGCCGGCGCTGCAGCTGCTTGATCTCGACGCGCATCTGCACGCGCAGCTTGGCGTCCAGGTTCGACAGCGGTTCGTCGAACAGGAAAGCGGCCGGCTCGCGCACCAGCGCCCGTCCCATGGCCACCCGCTGGCGCTGGCCGCCGGAGAGCTGGCGCGGCTTGCGGCCCAGGAAGTCCTCGATCTCGAGCATTTTGGCGGCGTTGCGCACCCGCGCCTCGATCTCGGGCTTCTTGAAGCCGCGGTTCTTGAGCCCGTAGGCGAGGTTGTTGTAGACCGTCATGTGCGGGTAGAGCGCGTAGTTCTGGAACACCATGGCGATGTCGCGCTCGGCAGGTTCGAGGCCGTTGACCACCCGGTCGCCGATCTTGAGCGTGCCGTCGGAAATCGTCTCGAGCCCCGCCACCATGCGCAGGAGCGTGGATTTACCGCAGCCCGACGGGCCTACCAGTACCACGAACTCGCCGTCCTTGATGTCAAGATCGATGCCTTTCACCGCCTGAACGTCTCCGGCGTAGGTCTTCTTCAGCCCTTCCAAGGTAATACTGGCCATCTTATTTCTCCGTCTCGGTCAGGCCTTTCACGAACAGTTTCTGCATCAACAGCACCACCAGCACCGGAGGCACCATGGCCAGCGTCACCGTGGCCATGATCAGGTTCCACGCCGGCACCCGATCGGATGAGGCCATCAGGCGCTTGATGCCCAGCACGATGGTGTAGAAATCCTCCTGGGTGGTGACCAGCAGCGGCCACAGGTACTGCACCCAGCCGTAGATGAACATGATCACGAACAGCGCGGCGATATTGGTGATCGATACCGGAAGCAATATGTCCTTGAAGAACTTCATGGGGCCGGCGCCGTCGACGCGGCTCGCCTCCATCAGCTCCTCGGGCACGGTCATGAAGAACTGGCGAAACAGAAACGTCGCCGTGGCCGAGGCGATCAGGGGCAGGGTGAGCCCGGCGTAGGAGTTGAGCATTCCCAGGTTTGCCACCACCGCGTAGGTGGGGATGATGCGCACCTCCACCGGCAGCATCAGGGTGATGAAGATGATCCAGAACGCCAGCATGCGAAAGCGAAAGCGGAAGTAGACGATCGCGAAGGCCGAGAGGATCGAGATGGTGATCTTCCCGAAGGCGATGGCCAGCGCCATGATGGTCGAGTTGGCCAGCATCAGCCACACCGGCGGCGCCCCCGCCACCTGCCAGCCCGAACCGAGCATCTGCGAGTAGGTGGCCCAGAAATTGTCGCCGGGAGTCAGCGGAATCACCCCGCGCACGAAGGCGCCGGCCTCGTGGGTCGAGGCGATGAACGCGACATACACCGGGAACGCCACCACCAGGACACCGATGATGAGTACCAGGTGGGTCAGCACATTGAGAAAGCGTCTGTTTTCAACCATGTCGATAGCCTTTGATGTCCAAAACCTGTGATGTCATGACCTGGGCGCACTAGTAGTTGACCCGGCGTTCCACGTAGCGGAACTGGATGAACGTCAGCAGGATGACGATGCCCATCAGAATCACCGACTGGGCCGACGAGGAGCCGATGTTGAGTCCCGCCACGCCGTCGGTGTAGACCTTGTAGACCAGCGTCATGGTGGCGGTGCCGGGGCCGCCGGCGGTGGTGGCGTCGATCACCCCGAAGGTATCGAACATCACGTAGTTGATGTTGATGATCATCAGAAAGAAGGTGGTCGGCGACAGGAGCGGGAAGACGATGGTCCAGAAGCGCTTGAAGGGCGTGGCGCCGTCGATGGCGGCGGCCTCGATCAGCGAGTGCGGGACCGACTGGAGCCCGGCCAGAAAGAACAGGAAGTTGTAGGAGATCTGCTTCCAGGCGGCGGCAATGGTGATCAGGATCATCGCCTGGGTACCGGAGACGCGGTGGTTCCAGTTGATGCCGAACCAGTCGAGCAGGTGCGGCAAGAGCCCGATGGTCGGGTTGAACAGAAACCACCACAGCACCCCGGCGACCACCGGGGCGACGGCGTAGGGCCAGACCAGCAGCGTGGTGTAGAACCGCGCGCTCTTGATGACCCGGTTGACGCACACCGCCAGCAGCAGCGCCACCCCCATCGAGAGCACGGTGACCGAGACGGCGAAGATCGCGGTGCGGCCCAGGGCGTTGAGGTAGCCCGGGTCCGCCAGCACCCGGGCGTAGTTGGAGAGCCCGACGAAGGTAGTCTTGAAGCCGAAGGCATCGGTGCGCTCGAAGCTCGACTTCACCGCCTGGCTCGCCGGCCAGATGAAGAACACCAGGGTGATGGCGAGCTGCGGCGCGAGCAGAAGGTAGGGAAGCCACCGATGCCGGTAGGTGGAGCGTTTGGTCTGCATGACACGTCCTGTCTTGCGGGTGCACGAGGCGGCAAGCCGCCGGGAATGAGTCGGGAAACGCACCATCCCATGGGCCCGGCCGGGCCCATGGGATGGCGGTCACGACACGCTCCGGCCCTCAGGGCCGGAGCGCATTGGGGAGTAGGATCAGTTGTTGGCCGACTCGAAGTCGCGCAGGATCTGGTTGCCGCGGCGCGCCGCGTCGTCCAGCGCCTGCTGGCCATCCTTGGAACCCGCCAGCACCGCCTGGAACTCCTCGTCGAGGATCATGCGCACCTGCGGATAGTTGCCGAAACGCAGGCCCTTGGAGTTCTCGGTGGGCTCGTTGAGGTTGATCTGCTCGATGGCGATGTCCGCGCCCGGGTTCTCGTCGTAGTAGCCCTGCTCCTGGCTCAGCTCATAGGCGGCGGTGGTGATCGGCAGATACCCGGTCTCCTGGTGCCACTCGGCCTGCACCTCCGGCAGCGACAGGAACTCGAGGAATTCCGCCACGCCGGCGTACTCGTCTTCCTCGTGGCCGGCGAGCACCCACAGGGTCGCGCCGCCGATGATCGAGTTCTGCGGGGCGCCGTCGACGTCGTCATAATAAGGCAGCATGCCGAAACCGACCTCGAAGTCGGCATTGGCCAGCACGTCCGCGCGCGACGCCGAGGAGTTCATGTACATCGCGCAGTCGCCGGCGTAGAACGAGGGCGCCGCGTCCGGACCGCTGGCCGGGCCGCCGTAGCTGTAGACGCCGCTGTCGCTCCACTCCTTCAACTGATCCCAGAAGCGCGCCTGCATCTCGCCGTTGAAGTCGAACTCGGTGTCGAGCCCGCCGAAGCCGTTCTCCTGGGTGCCGATCGGCAGGTTATGCAGTGCCGAGAAGTTCTCGAGGCCGATCCAGTTCGCCGCGTAGGCCATGGTGAAGCCGCACTGCGCCGCGCCTTCATCGACGATCTGTTGGCCCATCTCGCCCATCTGTGCCCAGGTGGTCGGCGGCGTTTGTGGGTCGAGGCCGGCGGCCTCGAAGGCGTCCTTGTTGTAGTAGAGGATCGGCGTCGAGGAGTTGAACGGCATCGACAGCATGTTGCCGTCGGTGTCGGTGTAGTAGCCGGTCACCACGGGCAGGTAGTCATTGGGGTCGAAGGTGTTGCCGTGCTCTTCCATCAGCTCGAACACCGGGTAGATCGCGCCGCGGGCGGCCATCATGGTGCCGGTGCCCACTTCGTAGATCTGCACGATGTGCGGCTGCTCGCCGGCGCGGAAGGCGGCGATGGTGTTGACCATGGTCTGCTCGTACTCGCCCCGGTAGGAGGGAACGACCCGGTACTCGTCCTGGGTGGCGTTGAACTCCTCGGCCAGGCCGACCAGGCGCTCGCCGAGCTCGCCGCCCATGGAGTGCCACCAAGTGATGTCGGTCGCCGCCTGGGCGGAAACGCTCAGGGTGGCGGCCGCGATACCGACCGACAGCGCGCGTAACGTGAAACGAGACATAGTAGTCTCCTTAGACATAGTAGGCTCCTTGTCGCCCTGGCATCGCCAGGTGGCACAGTGCGTTTGTTGAGGTTTTGGGTGCACCGAACAGTAGTGAGTTTAGATGACAGATTGATGAACGATAACCGGCGGCGGGCGCAAGATTCATGCAACTTTGGCAGTAGGCGATAACAGTGGCCGGTGATAGGGTGAACGCCATTGCACAACCAACGAGAGCTCTGTGAGAGAGCTCTGTGAAAGAGCTCCGTGAGAGAGCCCATGAGAGAGCCCCATGACTGACGCCATTTCGCTTCTGACCCGCCTGGTCGCCTTCGATACCACCTCCAAAGGCTCCAATCTCGCGCTGATCGCGTTCGTGGAGGAGTACCTCGCCGGCTACGGCGTCGTTTCGGAGCGGGTGACGAGCCCGTGCGGCACCAAGGCGAACTTGATCGCCCGCATCGGCCCGGACACGCCGGGCGGGGTGATGCTCTCCGGCCACACCGACGTGGTACCGGTCGAGGGCCAGCCCTGGTCGACGGACCCGTTCACGCTCCACGATGGCGGCGATGGCCGGCTCTATGGCCGCGGCAGCTGCGACATGAAGGGCTTCATCGCCTGCGCGCTCTCCAAGGTTCCCGAGTGGGTCGAGGCGCCGCTCGCCCAGCCGATCTACTTCGGCTTCTCCTATGACGAGGAGGTCGGCTGCGTCGGGGCGCCTGCGCTGATCGAGCGCTTTTTCGAGCGCTACTCCACCACCGCTCACGTGATCGTCGGTGAGCCGACCCTGATGCAGCCGGTGGTGGCCCAGAAGGGCGCGACCAACCTGCGCACCACGGTCACCGGGGTCGAGGCGCACAGCAGCCAGGTCAACCAGGGCACCTCGGCGATCCACGTCGCCGCGCGGCTGGTCACCTTCATCGAGGACACCATGGCCACGCTGGTGGAAGAGGGCCGGGTGGACGAGGCGTTCAACGTGCCCCACACGAGCCTGCACGTGGGCAGGATCAAGGGTGGCACGGCGATCAACATCATGGCCCGCGAATGTACCTTCGAGTGGGAGATCCGCCACCTGCCCACGGACACCTTCGAGGAGGTCTTCGCGCGATTCACCGCCTACGCCGACGCCCTCAAGGCCGAGCTCGAGGCGCGCGGCAAGCGCGTCGAGATCGCAACCGAGGCGCTCAACGTCACCGTGCCGGGCCTGGCCGATC
Organism: Halomonas sp. 707D7; assembly: GCF_024158715.1. Classification (GTDB taxonomy): domain Bacteria; phylum Pseudomonadota; class Gammaproteobacteria; order Pseudomonadales; family Halomonadaceae; genus Vreelandella. Next base: position 10,678 of record NZ_JAMZBC010000078.1, read on the forward strand.
GCGACAACGCCGCCGTGCTGCGCCTGGCGAAGGATCACCTGCCCGGCGAGTGCGCCAACCACGCGGTGGCCTACGCCACCGAAGCCGGCCAGTTCCAGGGCCAGGGGCTGCAGACGATCATCCTGGGCCCGGGCAGCATCAGTCAGGCCCACCAGCCGGACGAGTACATCGAGAAGAGCGAGCTTGCGGCGTGCGTCGAATTCATGACCCGGATGGGCCGGGCGCTGGAGGCGCCGTTCGAGGGGTGATCGTCGAGCCGTTCGAGGCCACAGTCGGTAGTGTCGGGTAGCCCGTAGCGAGGGTCTTTCGCCAAGGAAGGCGAAAGTAGCGTACAGGGAGGTATTCACAGCGCCCTCGCGTAGGGCTACCCGACACGGCAAGAGACCACCAACACAAACACCCGCTCAAGGCGGGTGTTTGTGTTGGTATCGAAGGTCGCTCTCAGGGCGAGGAGTGCTCCTCATAAAGCTCCGCCTTGGCGTCACGCATCACCTGCTCGCAGGCCTGCTGCTGGGCGAGCTGGGTGATCAGGCCCTGGGTGACCTCGAAGCCCTTGACCAGGCACGTGTCCACCTCGGCACGGCTGATCGCAGGCGTCACGCGGCAGTCGATCCGGACCGTACGGCCGCCGCCCTGAAGGCGGTCGGCTAACTGCCTGAGTCGCCAGGCGAGTCGCTCTTTCCAGCGGGCCGCGTCTACCGCGCCCTCGTTTACGCTGAACGTGCACTGCCACTCCGGTCTGTATACCTTCATGCGAACCTCCGCTGCGTCTGGAAAGATGGGCTGGTCGTATTGCGTACTCCGTCGTGTTCACTGTTGGGGCTCTGCTACTATACCCACAACGTTACCCGGACCGAAACAGGGAAAAGCGCGCCCGACCGGCAGCTTTGCGACCACCATGCGACCGATTTCAGAGACTTCCGCGCACGAAACGCCCACGCGGCCCTGCCCCTGCGGCAGCGGTGACGCGCTCGAGACGTGCTGTCACGTCTACCACCAGGGCACGCCCGCCCCCACGCCCGAGGCGCTGATGCGCTCGCGCTACAGCGCCTTCGCGCTCGACCTGATCGACTATCTGAGCGCCACCTGGCACCCGAGCACGCGACCGGCCACGCTTGCCCCGGACCCGAGCACGCAGTGGAAGCGATTCGTGATCGAGAACGCCCCCAAGCCTGAAGGCGAGCGCGGCACGGTGCACTTCACGGCGTACTTTTTCGAGGGCGGCTGGCACGCGCTGGAGGAGGTCTCGCGCTTCGTGTTCGAGGCCGGGCGCTGGTACTACCTCGACGGCGAGCCGCGTCTTTTGAAGCTCAAGCCCGGGCGCAACGAGCGCTGCCCGTGCGGTAGCGGGCGAAAACTCAAGGCGTGCTGCGGTGGCTGAGGGCGAAGGCGTACGGGCGCCGTGGTATCTTTACCTGCTGGAGTGCCGGCGCGGCACCTACGCCGGCATCACCAACGACCTGGCCCGGCGCTACAACGCCCACTGCCAAGGCAAGGGCGCGCGCTACACCCGGGCCAACCCGCCCCACGCGATACTCGGCGCGCAGCCCTTCGAGAACCGCGCCGAGGCGAGCCGCGCCGAGTACCGGCTGAAGCAGCAGACCCCCGCCGAGAAGCGCCGCTGGGCGGCGTGCTGGGCGCTGGATGATCCCTCCCTTTTCAAGGAGCCTTCGCCATGATGACGTTCTTCTCCGAGCAGAGCTTTCGCCGCCAGGCGGCCACCGAGCTTCACGGCAGCACCTTGGTCGCGCCTTTCGAGACGCCAAGGCGCATGGAGATCGTGCTCGAGGCGCTGGCGCGCGCGGGGCTCGAGGTGCGTGCCCCCGGCGACTACGGCCTCGAGCCGGTGAAGGCGGTACACGACGCAGGCTATATCGAATTTCTCGCCAACTTCTGGCCCGCCTGGCAGGCCGAAGGCCGCACCGGCGAGGCGATCCCGAGTATCTGGCCGGCGCGCACGTTGCGATCCGACCGCATCCCCCGCTCGCTGGGCGGAAAGCTCGGCTACTACGCCCTGGCGGCGGAAACCTCGCTCTGCGAAGGCACTTTCGAGGCCGCACTCGCCAGCAAGGACACTGCGCTTGCGGCCCTTGATCACGTCCTCGAAACCAATGAGCCGAGTTTCGGCCTCTGCCGCCCGCCGGGCCACCACGCGGCGACGGACCAGTTCGGCGGCTACTGCTTTTTCAACAACGCCGCCATCGCCGCCCAGCGCGCGCTGGATCGCGGCAAGAAGCGCGTCGCGGTGCTCGACGTCGACTTCCACCACGGTAACGGCACCCAGCAGATCTTCTACCGCCGCTCGGACGTCTTCTTCGCCTCGCTTCACGGCGACCCGGACGTCACCTTTCCCTACTACCTGGGCTACGCCGACGAGATCGGCGAAGGCGAGGGCGAAGGCTTCACCGCCAACTACCCGATGCCGCCGAAAACCCCGGTCAGCGTCTGGATGCAGGCGCTCGAGAAGGCGCTGGTGGAGATCGCTCGCACCGAATGCGAGCTTCTGATCGTCTCGCTCGGGGTGGATATCTTCGAGCACGACCCGATCAGCACCTTCACCTTCACGCGCGACGACTTCACCGCACTTGGCGAGCGGCTGGCGAAGGCCGGGCTTCCCACCGTCTTTTTGATGGAAGGGGGCTATGCGGTGGACGATATCGGTGTCAATGTGGTGAGCGTACTGCAGGGGTTCGAGGCCCGGGGCGGCGCGAACGCGTGACACCGCAGGTCATTTGGGGCAGTCTAGCGCCTTTTCACGATGCGAAGGGGCGAGGAGTCAGAGCGTGGCAGTCTACGGCGGCATACAGGCACACGAGGTGGAGCGTTGGCTCAACGCCTTGATCAACGCCGCGTTCGATCGACGCTGCCCGCTCTCCCGCGTGCACGGCGGCAACGCCCGCGCCCGCACCGCGCGCCAGGACCTTCTCTGCCTGGCCAGCACCTTTCGCGGCGAGCAGGGTGAAAGCCACCTGATCGCCGACGGCCTGAGCCGCTGGTGCCAGCACTACCTCACCGAAACCGAGTGGTACGTGCTGGTCAGCGGCCGGCCCCCCAAGCGCCTGTTCGAGGCGACCCCGGCCAGCCCCGCCGGCGACACCCCCGAGGACGTGCCCGAGTTCATCGAGGTACTGCTGCAGCATAAAGTGGGTTAGCAACGACCCGCTTAACGCCGCTTCCACGACGCTGTTACAATGGATGGATGAACAGTGTTCTCGCCGCCCCGGCCACCGCCTCGCTCGATGACCCGCTCTACTACCTGACGAACCTTCGTTACGTGTTCGCGTGGGTGGCCGAGCGCCACGGCGATCTGCTCGGCGCCGAGGAGAAGGCCTTTCTCGACGCTTTCGATGCGCTGCCACGCCCCTCCCAGGCGCTGCTTGCGCGCATGGTGATGCGCAAGGGCGCGCTCTTTCGCACCGACAAGCTCGTCTACCCCGAGATCGGCGACCCCCAGCAGGCGCTGGCGCCGCTGGCCCAGGCGGGACTGGTCGAGCCGGCCCCGGCGCTTTGCGCCGCCGAGCTCGTGCACCATCTGAAACTCGGTGAGCTCAAGCAGGCGCTGATGGATGAGATCCGCGCGGCGGGCCTGGGGGCGTCGCCTGCCAAGAAAGCGCTGGTCGAGCACCTCATCCCGACACTCGATACCGTCCAGCCGCTGGCCGCCTGGTGGCCCGAGGCGCCGATGGTGCTTGTTCGCCTCACGGTGATGGCGGTGTGCGACCGGCTGCGGCTGATGTTCTTCGGCAACCTGCGTCAGGACTGGAGCGAGTTCGTGCTCACCGAGCTTGGCCTGCAGCGCTTTCTTGGCAGGCGACGCCCCCAGGCCCGCCGCGCGGATCTCATCCATCAGCGCC